>JASGMM010000073.1 GCA_030156435.1 Clostridiales bacterium
TGGTACCCAGTACAAAGTGGTAGGCAGCTTAAAGAATGGCACCAAAGTAGAAGTATTGGATAAAAGCGGTAGCTGGTACAGGATAAAGTATGGCAGCATGACGGGTTATGTCAGCGGGCAATACCTGATTGTCTAATAAAGTTCGATAAAGAAAACCACAGAAAATGCTTATTCTGTGGTTTTCTTTATTGCAGCAAGTATATTTAAAAGTCAACTATGATGTACAGAACCATAGTTTGCCCTGTGCCTCGTTTCGTGGCATTTTTCATTGACATAGCGGTATATTATATATATAATAGAAGCAAATATACCGCTAAATATTTACAAATATTAACGATAAATTAGCAAAGGCAGGGATGTGTATCGTGGCTAAGGAGGAAGGTAAGGTTTCCGATGCGGTCGTCAGGCGCTTGCCCAGGTACTACAGATATGTGCGCGAGCTTATGCGCAATGGGGTAACTCGCGTATCATCGGCGGAGTTGAGCAAGAGGATGGGCTTGACCGCCTCGCAGATACGCCAGGATTTTAACTGTTTTGGCGGGTTCGGGCAGCAGGGCTACGGTTACAACGTCGAGGAACTCTACGAGCAGTTGACAAGAATATTGGGGCTGGATGAGCAATATAATACTATAATAATAGGAGCTGGGAATATAGGCCAGGCTATAGCCAATTATACCGATTTCGAGAAGGATGGTTTTATATTGCAAGCTTTATTCGATATAAATCCGCGACTAATAGGACTGGCTATAAGGGGTATAGAAATCCGCGATATAGATGAGCTTGGAGCATTTGTGCAACAACACCCCATAGATATAGCTATAATAGCCACGCCCAGGGCAAAGGCGCAAGAAGTGGCCGATATGGTGGTTAGATACGGTATAAAAGCTATATGGAACTTTGCTCCTGTGGATATGGTGGTGCCATCTGATGTAGTAATAGAGAATGTCCATCTCAGCGATAGCTTATATACGCTTTCGTATAAAATAAAAGAATTGAGGAGTGACCCAGATTGAAAGCGAGTCGTCAGATTATAGGATTACCGGTTATATCAGCTCAAGAGGGTATCGAGGCCGGCAGTATAAAAGAACTCCTCATCGATCCTCAAAAGCGAGCTGTGCGTTTTGCGGTGATAGATGATGGACAATGGTACTTTGGCGCAAATATAGTGGATATAAGCGACATACTGGGCATAGGTGATGATGCTGTTATGATAAAAAGCCGCGATGCCATAAAGAAGATAATGGATGTAGAAGAAGCGGTCCGGCTGGTTAAAGTTGAGCCGCCCTTATTAGGTCAAACCGCAATGACACATAAGGGTAAGATCGCGGGTTCTATAGAGGAATATTTCGTGGATGAAGATAGCGGTCATATAGTAGGTTGCCAGGTTAAACCATGTGCAGATATGGAGGATATGGGCTTTGTATCTGATGACAACATATTGACTTATGGAACCAAGGCTGTGGTTATAAAGCCGCCGTACAAAGAAGAGGGTGCTGCTGAAGAAAGGCAGCCAGAGGTTGAAATTGGGCAGGAAGCCGCTGCTTCTGATGGAAAAGAACAATATAAAAATGTCTTTATAGAACGCCAGAAAGCTTTTTTAATAGGTAGGCGCGTTACAAAAGATATAAATGATATGGACGGCAAGATAATAATATCCAAGGATACGATGCTGGATGAAGAAATTATAGAGATTGCTACTAAAGCGGGCAAACTAGTAGAACTTACCATGAATAGCAGGCCATGAAATGTTAAGCTTTTTTTACAGATGTTATAAATGTATTAAATTTTATATATTTTCTTTACTTTTTCTATTCTATAAACTATCATTTATATATGAACTATGAAACATATGTGGGAGGAAACTATATGTCCGTACAGGCTTCAAGTGTTCCCGTTCGCAAGAAAAAAACGTGGATAATATGGTGGATTATAGTATTTATTTTACTTGTAGTTGCCGGTGCCGCGGCCGGTATAGGTATGGCCAATATAAAGGGAATACTGGATGCTCAAACGTTTTATTGGAATGTCAGCGTAGATGGGATAGACCTAACGGGTATGACAAAGGATCAAGCCATGGCGATCATAGGTCAGGCAAGACAAGCTGACTTAGACAAGATAAAGCTTCAATTACAATATCAGGATAAATCATGGGGGTTTGATTACAAAGATATAGCGGCCAGTTATGATGTGGAACAGCAGATCGATAGGGCTTATGCAGTAGGCCGACAAGGCAATGCTATTGAGAGATTAAAGGAAATATACACTGTAAAACAGCAAGGAGCAACATTTCATACTACATTTACCTATGACATTTCTTTGCTTAAAGACGATGTAGAGGCAATAGCCAAAGAACTCGAGATAAAGCCGGTGGACGCTACCGTAAAGTTTACGCCGAATGTATCAGCGGCTAATCGGTTTAAATTTACCGAAGAACGGATCGGACGCAAAATGGATGTTGATAAAGCTATGGAGGCTTTATCAGCGGCAGTAGAGAATAACCGATATGAGCCTATAGAATTGGTAGTTAACAAAGTACAGCCAAAGGTTTTCGTGAATGACTTAAAAAAGGCTACATCGCTTGTGGCGGAGTTTTCTACCCCGCTTGGCAACAGCACGCCGGACAGGGTGACTAATATAAAGCTGGCATCAGGTGCTTTTAACGGAGAGGTGGTTCAGCCCGGAGAGGTTTTCTCAATAAACGAAGCAACCGGTGAGCGTACTAGGGCTAAGGGCTACAGAGATGCTAAGGTATTTAAGGAAGGCGGCAAAGTAATCGAGGATGATCTTGCAGGTGGCGTATGTCAGGTCTCATCTACGTTATACAATGCCGTGCTTATGTCGGATTTGGAGGTGGTAGAACGCTACCATCATTCTCGCCAAACGTCCTATATAGATCTGGGTCGCGATGCTACTATAAGCTACGGAGCGGCTGATTTTAAGTTTAAGAATAATCGTAAAACACCTGTGTTTCTTGAGCGTACGGTGGCTAATGGCAAATTAACGGTCAGAATATATGGAGAGCCGTTGCCTAATGGCCAGCACATAGCTATACGCTCAGAAATCTATGATGTCGTGCCGGCACCGGCACCTAAGATGATAGTCGATAGGACACTAAGGCCGGGTGAAAAGGTAGAAGATGTGGTGGGCACCGATGGGTACCGCACGCGAACATATAAGATAGTGTATGATAAAAATGGAAAGAGATTATCATCTACTGTTATAACTAAAGATTATTATAAGCCTATACAGGGCGTTATACGATATAATCCTGAAAAACCACAACCTCAACCGGAAACGGACCAGTAACCAGATTTATTGTGCCTTCCGATTAGTGGAGGCGTTTTTTATTGCTAGCGTAAGCGATAAGGCATATAATTATATAGAAAGCTATTATTCAGAAAGGTGGTGCAGGCATCTTTGCCGTATATATGACTGAATTGGAAAATAATATCTTGGAAATTCTATCTGATGACCATAGGGTTACTGCTGAGCAAATATCAGCTATGCTCGATGTTGATGTAAAAGAGGTAGAGGCTACTATAAAAGCATTGGAAGATCGAGGCGTGATAGTGAAGTATAATACTATCATAAATTGGGAGAAAACCGACAGGGAGTTCGTTGCGGCGCTTATAGAGGTTAAGGTAGTGCCTCAGAGGGATCAGGGATTTGACGTGATAGCCGAACGCATCTATCGTTTTCCCGAGGTACAATCAGTATATTTGATGTCTGGCGATTACGATTTGGCAGTTACGGTAGAAGGTAAGACCATGAAGGATATTGCTTATTTTGTAGCCGAGAGATTATCGCCGTTGGAGTCGGTACTGAGTACAGCAACACACTTTATATTGAAAAAATATAAAGTTGAAGGTATCATACTGGATGATCACGAACAGGATCACAGACTGGCGGTGAGTCCGTGAATATAAAGGATATGATATCTCCGATTATCAGAGATATGCCACCTTCAGGTATAAGGCGTTTTTTCGACTTGGTTGATGAGATCGAAGGAGCAGTATCCTTAGGTGTGGGTGAACCGGACTTTATAACGCCGTGGCATATAAGAGAGGCCAGCATATATTCTTTGGAAGAAGGTTACACGCATTATACATCCAACTGGGGATTACCTGGCCTGCGCAGAGAAATCGCGCGTTACTTATCCCATCGCTTCAACGTGGATTATAACCCTGAGGACCAGATAATCGTTACTGTTGGGGCCAGTGAGGCTATAGACCTGGCATTGAGAGCAATAGTGACCACAGGCGATGAGGTATTGGTTCCCGAGCCTTCCTATGTGTCTTATATGCCTTGTGTGGAAATGGCGGGCGGTCGCGTGGTGCCTATAGTGACCAAGGCTGATGATGAGTTCCGCCTTACAGCACAGGCATTGCGGGAGACTATAACGCCCCGTACCAAAGCGCTTATACTGCCTTATCCCAATAATCCTACCGGGGGAGTAATGCTGCGTTCCGACCTTGAGGCTATAGCTGATGTATTGGAGGATACTGATATACTCGTATTATCGGATGAGATATATGCAGAACTTACATATGGTGATACAACGCATGTCAGCATAGCGTCTTTGCCGGGTATGGCAGAAAGAACAGTGGTTATAAGCGGATTTTCCAAGGCTTTTGCTATGACGGGATGGCGTGTCGGCTATGCTGCCGGGCATAAGGATATAATAGCAGCTATGGTCAAGATACATCAATATACCATGCTTTGCGCACCTATTATGAGCCAAATAGCTGCAACAGAAGCGCTGCGGGCCGGTTATAATGATGGCTATGAAGATATAAAACGCATGCATAGGGAGTATGACAGGCGGCGGAGACTTATGGTTAAAAGCTTTAATGATATGGGGTTAGAGTGCTTTGAGCCCAGAGGCGCGTTTTACGTATTTCCGTCTATACAGCGTACTGGTATGAGCAGCGATGAATTTTGCGAAAGGTTGTTGCAGGAACAAAAGGTGGCTGTTGTACCGGGCAATGCTTTCGGCGCTAGTGGAGAGGGTTTCATACGTTGTTCCTATGCTTATTCTATAGATGCGTTGACAGAAGCGTTAAAGCGCATCAAAGTATTTGCTGAAAAATATGTGCGTTAAAATCAAAAACATATATAGGGCAAATGTTATCGCTCGTGTATAGGTGACTATTTAGGTGCTGTTGCGCGTGGGCGACGGTAACGATTAGCCTCAAGGCGATTTTGTTGCGGCTTGACATATATGCCTCGCTACGGCTGTGAAGCTGCACCACTACGTGACCAAAGATTGCTGTGCTCCTACGCTTCAAAAGCCCGCTCAGCATAATATGTTAAGCCTTCTACAAGTAATTGGGCAGAGATAGCAGAAGCATTGGTATATGTCTTTTGCGGTCTGAAGAATATTTCGTGTATGCTTAACTGCTTGCTTCGTTCTGGCAGGCTAACGCCAGCAATATTTCATGAGCAGGTGTAGGAGTTATATCATTGCATGCGCTGAATTTGCTATATTACGGAATCGAAGAGCTGTATAATTAGTATTGCTCAGTGCATAATCGCATGGTATAATGTACAAGAGTTTATTTTTTGAAAAGGAAATGTTTATGAAATTACCCGAACTGAGGATAGGAAATTTAATAGCCAGAATACCGATTATACAGGGTGGAATGGGCGTTGGTATATCGCTGTCAGGATTGGCGTCGGCTGTAGCTAATGAGGGTGGCATAGGCGTCATATCGGGTACTGCAGTAGGATTTCGCGAGCCCGATTTTAGGTTGCATTATCGTGCTTCATTGATAAAAGGCCTTAAAGAAGAGATACGCAAGGCGCGAGAGTACAGCCCTGATGGAATAATAGGGTTAAATCTTTTGTCTGCTATGACCAACTTTGCTGAACTGGCTAAAGCTGCGGTGGAAGAGGGTATAGATATAATATTTGCGGGAGCAGGTTTGCCAATGCGCCTGCCCGAGGCCACAAAAGGCACTGATACCAAGGCTGTGCCTATAGTATCATCGGCCAGAGCTGCGGTGCTTATATGTAAAAATTGGGATAATAAATATAGCGTTGTACCTGACGCCATAGTTGTCGAGGGTCCTTTAGCAGGTGGACATCTTGGTTATTCTGCCAAACAACTGGATAATATTAATGATATTAATGTGGAAGATATTGCATTGGACGTAAAGAAAAACCTTGTGCCATTTGAACAAAAATATGATAAGCATATACCGGTAGTGGTGGCTGGTGGCATATATGACGGAAATGATATAGCACGAGTGCTGGCTAAAGGATTGGATGGCGTGCAGATGGCCACGCGTTTTGTAGCGACTGATGAATGTGATGCCGATGAACGATTTAAGATGGCTTATGTAAATGCAAAGAAAGAGGACATAATATATATACAAAGTCCAGTGGGGCTTGTAGGCAGGGCTATTAAGAATAAATTCTTGGATGATGTGGCTATGGGTATAAAGAGACCCATACGCTGCCAGTACAATTGTTTAAAGACATGTGATCCAAAGGCGTCGCCATATTGCATAGCCGATGCATTATTAAATGCCAGACAGGGTGATTTGGATAATGGTTTTGCTTTTGCGGGGGCCAATGTATACAGGGTAGATCGTATAGTGTCGGTAAAAGAGCTCATAAACGAGCTGGTGGAATCGGCAGAGGTAGCGCTGGATGAAATGCCAAAGCTTATAGAGAGCAATACCGTATAAAATCTGAGCAAATTAATAAAGCCGGGCTTGGGCCCGGCTTTATTAATTCATTATCTCCCATATTGGCTTTAAGCGTTGTTGACCTTCCGGTCCAAGTATTATAGACGGAATGCCTATGATCTCGCATAGATAGTTTAAGGCGCGTACATAGTTGCCTTTTACGCCCAGAACATGATTGGCGGGGAATACATTCAAAAATTCCTGGAAATCGCCGTGCACACGTGCATGGACGTGCGGCCAGGTGGGATCAGTTTGAGCATTTATAGCCTTGCGTTGCTCGGCAGGAAGTTCTACATTCTCTCCGGCCATTATAACCATAAATGGTTTGTCATCCCATAAGCCTAATCGCGCAAATGTCATCTGGGCGGGTCCGGCGTCGAATGCCACAGATGCTCCGCCAGCTTTGAAGTAAAACTCAAGCGCCGGATGCAATGTCAGCTTCTTAAAGTTATCGGCGGCATTCATGCTGTAGTTGGCGTAATAGCTGGAGTGATTGCCTGAATTACACCAATCCCAAATATCCAATTCAGGATGATATAAACGCACATCCATGAATAATGTGGGCAGGCCACCGCTTATATATTTTAAAAGCTGCATTGTCATAGCTGCATATGAATCCCCCTCGGTGGCACATACCATAGGCTCTTTCGAACCGTTCCAATCGTACGGATCGTTCATCAGCATCTCGGCTATATCGCCCAGGCATACGTTTTCAGTAAGCTCTCTTTGGCCTTTAAGCCCGCAAAAATTGAAACCTTCCTCTTCATTCACCAGCTTCATGGCCAGGTAAAGGCGTATCTGTGTTTTCAATGTTTCCGGCGTTAGCATATGGCCATCATACAATATACGATCGCCTAAGAGATCGTTAAACCATTTGAAGCCCTTCTCAACTTCAGCCTCATCGACCTCTTTCTCCATCTTTTTGAGTAACAGCAATTGATCTACGAAAAATACATTAGTGCCAAATGCCTTGACATTGGGGACAAGGTGAAAATAGCCTGTATCCATGCCCATAGAAGGGCCGCCGTATATGCCGTATACCTCATTATGCATCGTGGTATAAGCTTCACTGGCGCGCAGCCAATCTAATACCTGATCTTGAGTGCTTTGATCATTCATATCGCCTACTATCCGGTGGGTACGTATACCAGCCTGGCGCAAAGCGCCATCAGTAGCCAAAAGGCCGACATTTCCCGGATACTGGCCATTGTTGTTAGAAAGGCTTAATATCGGTACATCTCTGCCCAGGGAATTGATGAAAGGCCATACCAGATACGGGAAATCCCATACATTGTAGCACATGATTACCTGGCGACAATTAGCTCGTCGTAATTCCTCGCCTATTTTTTGTGCAACCCGTACGCCGGTGATGGTTTCCGAAGCAGTTATTACTTCCGGTGAGGATCCATCGACGTTTTTAAAACGCCGGCGAATTACATCGGCCCAGCCATGCACAACAGCCATATTTTCGGCGTTGTTGAGATTATATACATGTGGGCGTGCGTCGTTCATCATTACTATGCCAATGGGTGTGGAACGCATAAAACAACATCTCCTTTTATGTAAAACATTATTTGCGCTGTATGTAATCGTGTTCAGAGAACATGCAAACATACAGCGTAACGTTTATAGGGTACATATAAATTATACCACGATTTTGCGGTGATGCAACGGTAAAATAATATTTCTTCGATTTGTGATATGGCAAATTCAGATGTATACAATGATATAAAGCCTGCGTGCAACGGCACCTGTTTGCCATATTACGGGTCACGCTTCGTTTATACCATACTTGCCTAAGTCTAATTTAAGTGATATAATACAACAAAATGGTAACATAAAAGAGGGAAAAATATATTATGGATAAAAAATCTATGTCGCCAGTGGAAGAGGTAATTGAATTTGCCAAAGCGAAATTAGAGGAGAGCAAGGAAATGTTGGAGAAACTTTAGAAGATTATGAACAACGAATATATATGATATACGCAATGCCAGGCTGGCAGCGGCGGGATTAACGGTCTATAAAAGCATAACGGAAGATGAAACGGTCAGGAGTTTTCTCGATTTATTGGAGATGATAGATGACGAGTCGTCTATGCCGTATGATATAGTCAACGCTTATCATTGGCTGGTTCACGACTTATTATCCATTCAAAGCGGTGACGGCGTCAATCCATGGAAAGACCATATACTGGATCTTATGCTAAATGATGAAAATGCTTTCAGTAAATATTGCCAGAGCATGGAGGATAATGCCGATATACCATACGCTATACAGCAGGCAGTTAAAAGCGACATGCAATACTTGCAAACATTATGCAGTATAGACAGCGATGTATTAAAGCAAAATATAGGCATGAGAACGGGCATGGTAGCACAGCATTGGCCCGGGTGGGATATATTGTATAATCCAGGCTATTCACGTAAAGATGAGCAGCCAAATCAAGAAGACGACAGCTTACAGTGGCTGCAAAACCAACGCATATCGATAAAACGGCGTATAGCGGATAGCGCTTGTTGGTCAGATATGATAGATGCTCTAGCTGAGTTTTATAAAAAGATGGGGATAAGTATTTTCAATAAGTATCTCACATTCAGATGGGTTGGAAGTCGCGCAGGATATACGGGTTATTTAGCAGGAGTGGCTGAGCCCGATCCCATACGATTGGATAACCTTATAGGGTATGATGTACAGCGCAAGCAGGTCATAGATAATGCCGAAAGGTTTGTGGCCGGTTACCCTGCCAATAATATGTTATTGTATGGTGATAGAGGTACAGGCAAGTCTTCCACTGTAAAAGCGCTTATACATCGTTATGGCAAAGATGGTTTACGGCTTATAGAGGTATCGCGCGATAACCTGAATGATTTTTATGATATACTTGATACTGTCAGGTCGTTCAAGCAACGGTTTATACTGTTTGTCGATGATTTGGCATTTGACGCTGATGAATCGGCTTATACAGGGTTAAAGGCCGTATTGGAAGGCGGCATAGAGGCTAGACCGGATAATGTTGTGATATTTGCCACATCCAACCGCCGTCATCTTGTAAAGGAATACTTCAGCGACAGGATGGATGGCGACGAGATGCATGAGGGCGATACCAGGCAGGAGAAATTGTCTTTGGCCGACCGCTTTGGCATAGTGGTGACATTTCTACAGCCGGATCAGGAGGAGTATCTTGAGATAGTGGATGGCTTGGCGCGCCGGCAAGGTATTGAGATGAATATCGACGAGCTGAACAGCATGGCACTGCAGTGGCAGGCCAAGCACAACGGCCGCTCGGGCCGCACAGCCGCTCAATTTATAACGTATCTGTTGGCACATACCAGCCGCCCGCATTGATAGTTATGCGGCGGGAATATGTTCGCCATGCTATACCTTTCTATTTGATATGCGCAAACGGGTCAGTGCCCGGGCGAGGGCCGCTTGCGAGCGGAGGTATTCCTCCTGGCTCAGGCGCTGACGCAAACGCTCCTCAGCTCGACGTCGCGCGGCTTCGGCGCGCCGGGCGTCGATCTCTTCCGGCCATTCTACCGTATCGGATAGTATCGTTACCTTTTGAGGACGTATCTCTATGAATCCTCCCGATATAGCAGCATCCCTCCATTGACCGTTTTGCTTTATGCGCAGCACGCCGATGCCTATAGGGCATACCATCGGTTCATGGCCGGCCAGCACGCCCATATACCCA
>JASGMM010000074.1 GCA_030156435.1 Clostridiales bacterium
TGTTCATAGCCGCATTCCTCACAGATAGTGATGTGAGTTCCACATTCCTGAGTCCGGCATGTAGCAATATGTTCAAAAGCCTTTTTCTGAGTTGCATTTCAGGCCGCTCATTTCAATATCTTTTTTAAATTTGTCCATTAACATATATTGCTCCCTCCCAAAAATTCTTATTAAGGTAAGTTTTAAAATTTTGGGGAGAAGAGGTGATCTCATAGAATAATAACACAGCCAAAATTGAATACTTGACAAGAGCCCATATTAGTCTATATAATGAATGATGTTATATCTCCCCCAAGAGAGGTGATAAAATTGATGCGCATAGATGTTGGCGCACTGCTCGAACAAGAAAGCGGAATCATGGACTTTGCAGTGGACGGCAAACTCGATGAGTTCGTAACAAATGGTGATAGCTGGAAGCTACCGTGGAGCGTGCATGTAGAAGGAACTATAAGCAACAGCGACGGCATATTGAATATGAAAGGGATTATAACGGGTGCTATACTGCTTAGATGCGATCGTTGCCTTGAGACATTCGTGTGGCCGCTGTTTATAAAGTTAGAGGAAGAGTTTGCGCATACGGCTGTTTCTGATGGGGACGTTCTCAATATATATGATGGGAATTATCTGGATATAGATAGCATCATATACAATGATATAGTATTGGAAATTCCCATGAAATCTCTGTGTACATTGGAATGCAAGGGTTTATGCCAAAAATGTGGCGCTAATCTCAATTATCAGCGTTGTGAATGTGAATGCGAGAACGCCGATATACGCCTTGCTGGCTTGAGCAACTGGTTTGATAAAAATGGAGGTGAACGATAATGGCGGTACCTAAAGGTAAAACTTCAAAGGCTAGAAGGGATAAAAGAAGAGCCAATTGGAAATTGAGTGCTCCGACAATGATGGAATGCCCCCAATGCCATAAAGAAAAATTGCCTCATCATGTATGCCCGTATTGTGGGTATTATGATGGTAAAAAGGTAATGAAAATTGCCGAGCGAAAAAACAAAAAAGCAGTATAGATACTGCTTTTTTGTTTTTCGAGGGCTATATTGCTCGTGTTGTACATTTATGCTATAATGAAACTAGTTAAGGAGGGATATAGATGGAAAATGATTTCCTCAAAAAAGGCGGATTTCATTTAATGGACAATTTCCATGAAGAAGTTGTGATGAAGGATAAGACTACTATGGATTCGCTATTGTATGTCTTAAGCTATATAGCTATGATAGTCTTCGGTATATTGGCGCTATTTATGTTGATGAACATATTGCCTCTGCTTTTAGCTGGTCAATTTACCATGATAATAGCTCCGGCTATATTACTTGTAGCTTTTGGCGGATTGACTTATTTAGCGTATGTAACCCGCAATAAACAGAGCACCGAATACGAATACACATTTACCAATGGAGAACTGGATGTAGCGGCTGTTATTATGAATAATAAACGTAAGAAATTGTTGTCGGCTAATGCCAAGGAATTTGAGAGTATAGCGCCGGTATCCGATGACAGCTATAAGCGGTTGGCCAATAGTATGAAAGATATGAAGGTATACAAGGCCTATAGAAACAACGATGTCGATCGCTTGTACTATGGTTTATTTAACCATGATGGCGTAAAGAGTATTTTGCTATTCGAGCCTAGCGAAGAGCTTTTGAATCTGTTTAAGACATATATACCGCGAAATATAAAGATAAAAGGTTAATGTTTGAGATGCCAAAAGAGGTGTATCTTGACAACAGTGCTACTACAGCGGTATTGCCTCGGGCAGTACAAGATATGGACGAATGCTTTTTGCGCAGCTACGGGAATCCGTCGTCGCTGCATCAAAAGGGCATTGAGGCCGAGAGAATTCTGAAACATGCCAGGCATATTATAGCTGATTCCATCGGGGCAGACGATAAGAGTATTATTTTCACAGGCAGCGGTACCGAGGCCAATAATCTGGCTATACAAGGAGTAGCGCATGCTTATGCTCGTTTTGGTAAGCATTTGATAACTACCAGTATTGAGCACCCATCGGTGCTCAATACTTTTAAAGCGCTGGAGGACGAGGGTTTCAGTGTATCGTATATAGACGCAGATCGATACGGTAACATCGATATAGATGATATCAACGCTGCTATAAGGGACGATACTGTGTTGGTGAGCGTTATGTATGTAAACAATGAAGTGGGTTCAATATTGCCGGTACAAGATATAGGCCAGCTATTAAAGAGAGGTGATCACCGTATCATCTTTCATATCGACGCTGTACAGGCTTACGGCAAACTACCCTTGAAACCCCTTATACCATTTGCTGACCTTATGACCATCAGTGCACATAAAATACATGGCCCCAAAGGTATCGCGGCTCTGTATATACGCGATGGTATAAGGATTAAACCTCTTATATATGGTGGAGGTCAAGAGAGGGATATCCGTTCGGGTACAGAGAATGTGCCCGGAGCAGCAGGCTTTGCTGCTGCAGCCAGTGTGCTTTCCTCTGAAAGCGCTGGTTATCTTTCGGATTTAAAACAGATGCTGGCCAAAGGCATACTGGAGGCTGTGTCCAACGCCAGTATAAATGGGCCGGATGTGGATAAAGGAGCGCCGCATATATTGAATATTTCTTTCAATGGAGTGAGAGGAGAGGTGCTAGTCCATGCTTTGGAGCAGGAAGGTATATATGTCAGCACGGGTTCGGCTTGCTCATCTAGAAAACAAAAGGTGAGCCATGTGCTCAAAGCCATGGGCTTACCGACAGCTTCATGTGAAAGTGCTATAAGGTTCAGTTTATCAACATTGAATACCCAAGATGATATAGAATATACTATAAATGCAGTGAGGCATATAGTGCCATCGCTGATGCGTTTTAGCAGGAGGTAGGATTTGAACAATACCGTTATATTGATACGATACGGCGAGATACATCTTAAAGGGCTCAATAGGCCTTTTTTTGAGAATACACTGGCCAGGAACATAAGGCATGCATTAGCGGGATTTGATAATGCTGAAGTGCTCAAAGGCGAGGGGCGTTTCTACGTAAAAGGCATCGAACCACAGCGAATAGATGAAGCTATAGCTAGAATAAGGAAAGTTTTCGGAATAGTTTCGGTAAGTGTTGCGGCAGAAGTGGACAAGGATATGGACATCATAAAGGCTGTCTCTGTTGAGCAGATGAAACGTGCATACAAAACCGGCAGCAAAACTTTTAAGGTTGAAAGCCGGCGTTCAGATAAAACATTTCCGTATAAATCGCCGGATATAAGTAGAGAAGTCGGCGGTTATATATTAGAAAACATCGATGGCTTAAAAGTAGACGTTCATACGCCGGATGTCGTATTGAATATTGAAATACGCGAGAACGCTTATATATATTATGACTGCATAGATGGTCCCGGAGGCATGCCTGTGGGGACTGCCGGGAAAGCCATGCTCCTCATATCAGGCGGTATAGATAGCCCGGTAGCCGGATATATGATAGCCAAACGAGGTGTGGAGCTGTCAGCAGTGCATTACTACAGCTTTCCATATACCAGCCAGCGGGCAAGGGATAAAGTCGAGGACATATGCCGTATATTGAGCGGTTATACCGGCCCTATAAAAATTCATATGGTGCCGTTTACCGATATACAACAAGCCATATATGAGCATTGCCCTGATAATCAGCTTACCATTTTGACGCGGCGCTTCATGATGCGAATAGCCCAGAAACTTGCTCGGCAAAATGGTTGCAAGGCTATTGTGACTGGCGAAAGCATTGGCCAAGTAGCTAGCCAAACGATAGATAGCCTGGCTGTTACTGAGGCGGCAGTTGATATGTTGGTATTAAGGCCGCTCATAGCTTTCGATAAAGTAGAGATAATGGATGCAGCTAAGAAGATAGGCACATATGAAACCTCTATATTGCCTTATGAGGACTGCTGCACAGTATTTTTGCCGCGCCATCCGGTTACTAAACCAAAATTAGAAGCTATAGAGAGTTCTGAGGAATTACTGGATATAGAGTATCTAGAGCAATGTGCTATAGAAAATATGGAAATAGTGCCTATAAAAGCTTGAGCATATGGGCAGATTGTGGTAGTATATAATCAGCATACATAAGAAAGGGGAAAATAAAATATGGCAGAAAGAGTAGCTTTAGCAATAGAAAAACGACAAGAAACGGGCAGCAGAGATGCGGCGCGCTTGCGCAGAAGCGGCATGATACCGGGTGTGGTATATGGCAAAAATATTGCGCCGATTAATGTAAAAGTGCCTGTCAAGGGGCTTCGTGAGATTATATCCAAACATGGTCGTAACGCGGTGCTGAACCTGAATATTGAAGGGCAAACGCTGGCCGCTGTTATAAAGGACGTGCAACATGATTTAATGGGTGCACAGTATGAGCATGTGGATTTTCAACATATACTCATGGACGAGCTCATAAAGGCAAAAGTGTCCATACGTTTTCAAGGGGAAGGCTTGATAGAAAGCAAGGGTGGGCTGGTGATGCTTCAGTTGGATGAATTGGAAGTGGAATGTTTACCAGATAACCTACCGGAAGTTATAGAAATAGATGTATCAGATATGGAAATAGGACAAAACTTGAAAGTCGCCGATATAAACGTTCCGGAAAATGTACGCGTAATTTCTAATCCCGATGAAGTTGTGCTAGCCGTAATGGAAACTAAATCGGGGATACAAGAAATCGAAAATGAGGAAAATAACGAGGAAGAACAATTATAATTTGCATAACGCATCGTTGCCAGGGTTCCATATATTCCATATGGAACCCTGCTGTTATATTTTCCATGTTGAAAAAAGTATATACATAGTATATAATCAAAATCATGTGCGACAATTTTTAGTTATTGCAGGAGGAGTATTGATGTATCAAATAAAATTGTTACCCAATGGTTTACGTGTAGTGTCGGAGAAATTGCCTTTTTTTAAATCGGTATCCATAGGTCTATGGATAGGTAGTGGCTCAATAAATGAAACGTTGGAAAATAACGGTGTATCCCATTTCATAGAACATATGATATTTAAAGGCACGAATCGGCATAGTGCCAGGGATATCGCCGATATAATAGATGGCGTGGGAGGCCAAATAAACGGTTTTACTGCCAAAGAATGTACGTGCTTTTATGTCAAAGTCATGGATGAACATATAGATGTAGCATTGGATTTATTATCGGATATGGTATTGAATCCTAAACTTAGCGAGGATGATATTCAGAAGGAGAAAGCCGTCATAGCAGAGGAAATACACATGACTGAGGATTCGCCTGAGGATCTGGTTCAAGAACTTATGGCCAAGGCTTTTTTCGGGGAACATCCGCTTGGCATGCCTATTTTGGGTAATCAGTATAATGTGATGAATATGGATAAAAGGTCTATAACAGAATATTATAACGAGTGGTATAATCCATCTAATGCGGTATTGGCCGTGGCTGGCAGTTACGATGAGGATGAATTGATAAGGTGTATAAACAAGTACTTCAGTGGATGGAATAATAATTCCAAGAGTAAACCTAGCTTTCCGTCTAACGTTGTAAAACCAACTGTTTTAAAAAAAGAAAAACCTATAGAGCAAATCCATTGCTGCATATCTGTGGAAGGGCTCAAGCAGGATGATCCCGATATGTATGCTCTGCTGGCCTTGAATAATATAATAGGAGGGGGCATGAGTTCGCGTTTATTTCAGAAGATAAGGGAAGAACGCGGCATGGCCTATTCGGTGTTTTCATACCCATCGTTTTATCCTAATATCGGTATGTTCAGCGTGTATGCTGCTATAAATCCATCGCAAATCAATGAAGTGATTTATCTCATAAAAGAAGAAATACGTAATATATCAAAGGAAGGGATATCCCATGAAGAATATAAGCGAGCCAAGGAGCAATTAAAGGGCAACTATGTGCTTGGGTTAGAAAGTACTAGCAATCGTATGAGCGCTTTAGGCAGGGCCGAGTTGGTAATGGGCAGAATATATACGCCAGATGAAATATTGCAAAAAATAGAAGATATTACAGAGGAACAGATGAATGTTGTCGCCAGTAGGTTATTCAATACTGATATAACCTGCGCAGCCTTTGTCGGAAGTATACCCGACGATTTGCATTATTAAAAAATGAAACTTGTCTTATTGTGCTTACAGCAAGTATATGGTATAATATGCCCATGTTATAGCGGAGCGATGAAAATGCATTAATATATTTAGGATTGGAGATATAAGATGACGTTGCCCAATGTGCTTACTACCTTTCGGCTGGGACTTGTAGGCGTTTTTTTATATACCTTTTATGGTTTGGACAATAATAATATTTTATATTCATTTTTAGTATTTACTTTGGCCGAATTAAGCGATGTTTTAGATGGTTATATAGCAAGGCATTATAATATGATAAGCGATTTAGGTAAAATACTAGATCCTATAGCCGATAAAGCCATGTTGCTGGCAATGTTGTTTGCGTTGTCCAGCGTCGGCTTGATACCATGGATCGTTTTTATTATAGTATTGGTGAGAGAAGGTATAACGGCTTTGGGTGCTTACTTATTGTATAAAAATAAAAAGGTGGTAGCTTATTCGCGCTGGTACGGCAAAGCAGCCGCAGTGATATTTTATATAGCGATAGTTGCAGTGGTGTTCGATGTGCCGTATGCATCGGTTATATTGACAATAGCTGTCATGCTTAATGTAGCCTCGCTTATAAAATATTTATACGATTATTATAAATTGATATAAACTGAATTGATAGGAGGAATAGTATGGAGCAATTGAGCAAAGCTTATGATCCGTCGAAAGTGGAAGATAAATGGTATACCGAATGGATGGACAAGGGATATTTCAGGGCTGAAGTAGATAAGAATAAACAGCCCTTTTGTATAGTTATGCCACCTCCCAATATTACTGGACAGCTTCACATAGGTCATGCTGTGAATAATACATTACAGGATATACTTATACGTTGGCGCCGTATGCAGGGTTATAATGCGCTTTGGATACCGGGCACCGATCATGCCAGCATAGCTACCGAGGCCAAGATAAAAGATGAACTAGCTAAAGAAGATATTACAAAATATGATCTGGGCAGAGAAAAATTTCTGGAGAGAGCATGGCAATGGCGTGAAAAATACGGCCGCCGGATAACTGCTCAATTGAAGAGGCTTGGGGTATCGTGCGATTGGTCGCGAGAACGCTTTACAATGGATGAAGGATGTAGCAGGGCCGTCATAGAGGTATTCGTGCGATTGTATGAGAAAGGTTTGATATATCGCGGTGATCGCATAATAAACTGGTGTCCCGAGTGTAAAACAGCGTTGTCTGATGCCGAAGTCGAGTACGAGGAGGAGCATGGTCACCTTTGGCATATACGCTATCCGTTTACCGACGACTCAGGTTATATAGTGGTAGCTACGACAAGGCCTGAAACCATGCTGGGTGATACAGCAGTAGCCGTAAATCCGAATGATGAGCGTTATAAGGATGTTATAGGCAAAACTGTTATATTGCCTCTTATAAACAGGGAAATATCAGTAATAGCCGATGAATATGTCGATATGGAATTCGGTACCGGTGCTGTAAAGATCACGCCGGCCCATGATCCTAATGACTTTGAAGTGGGAATAAGGCATAGCTTACCTGTGATACGCGTCATGGCTGATGATGGGCATATGAATGAAAACGCCGGTCGTTATAATGGCATGGAGAGGTATGAAGCCCGCCGCGCCGTATTAGCGGAGCTCGAAGCGCAAGGGTTTATAGATAAAACGGAAAATCATGTTCACAATGTGGGGCATTGCTACAGATGTTCCACTATAGTAGAGCCTATAGTGTCTAAGCAGTGGTTCGTCAAGATGGAGCCATTGGCTGAACCTGCTATAGAGGCTGTACGCGATGGCCGTATACAGTTTATTCCCCAGCGCTTTGCTAACATATATTTTAACTGGATGGAAAATATAAAGGATTGGTGCATATCACGCCAACTGTGGTGGGGTCACCGCATCCCGGCGTATTACTGCCGCGTATGCGGCAATATTATGGTATTGTCTCAGCGCCCCCATACTTGTGATAAATGCGGCTCTGATGACATAGAGCAGGACCCTGATGTTTTGGATACATGGTTTAGCTCGGCACTATGGCCATTCTCCACGCTGGGTTGGCCGGATCATACGCCGGAGTTAGATTATTTCTACCCAACTGATGTTTTGGTTACCGCCTACGAGATCATTTTCTTCTGGGTAGCGCGTATGATATTCTCCAGCCTTGAACATATGGGCGATATACCTTTCAAATATGTGCTTATACACGGTATAGTGCGCGATGATGAAGGGCGCAAGATGAGCAAATCCCTTGGCAACGGCGTTGATCCGCTAGATGTGGTCGATAAATACGGTGCTGACGCCCTGCGGTTTACGCTGGTAACCGGCAATGCCCCCGGCAATGATATGCGTTTTTACTGGGATAAAGTAGAAGCTAGCCGTAATTTTGCGAATAAGATATGGAATGCAGCCAGGTTTGTATTGCTCAATTTAAATGAACAAGACATCAAGCCCGCATCGCCTGATGAGTTAACATTGCCGGATAGATGGATACTGACACGTTATAGTCAGTTGGTTGAAGAGGTGACATCCAACCTGGAGCGGTTTGAACTGGGTCTTGCGGCACAAAAACTCTATGACTTCATCTGGAGTGAATACTGCGACTGGTATATAGAATTGTCCAAAGTACAGCTTCAGCAGGGCGGGGCTGTTAAGGCGAATACGCTTTATGTGCTGTGCCATGTATTGGATGGTATCTTAAGGTTGCTGCACCCATACATGCCGTTTATTACCGAGGAAATATGGCATCATTTGCCGGGATCGGATGGCACAATAATGCTTGCTAATTGGCCATGTGTTGAGGTAGAGTTTATGTTTGAAGACAGCATAGATAATATGCAGTCCATAATGGATGTAATACAAGCTATACGAAATATAAAGGCTGAAATGAATGTGGAGGCTGGCCGAAAGCCGAAAGTCGTATTGGTTACTGACCCTTCTTATGAGCCTATATTTCAAGCCAATGCTCGGTATATAGAAAGGTTGGCTGGCGTAAGTGAGTTGAGTATAAAATCTGATAAAAGCGATATATCTGCTGATGCGGTGTCTGCGGTAACCGGACGAGCGGATATATATATACCATTGGGTGAATTGGTAGATATAGCTAAGGAAACAGTGCGCTTGAAAAAGGAATATGATGAACTTTGTGCTGAGCTCGATAGGACAAAGGCTAAATTATCCAATCAAAGCTTTATTACCAAGGCACCTGCCGCAGTAGTGCAGGCTGAAAGGGATAAGGCAGTTCAATATCAGGCTATGATAGACAGCATAAAAGAGCGATTGGAGCATCTTGAAAAATAAATGTATAAAGCAAGGGTGTTCAGGTTATAGTATGACTAGCGGCATTTGAGGAACAGATATTGAGAAATTATATTTCGAAGAGATATCGATTCCGAGAATGCCGTGAATTTTTATAAACGGGTATTTTTATGAGAGCCTTAAAGATAGCAGCTATAGGATTTATTACTGGTTTATTCAACGGCCTTTTTGGTTCGGGGGGAGGCATGATAGTGGTACCGGCTATGTCTATGATATTGGGCATTGAAGAGCATGATGCTCATGCAACGGCTTTATCCATAATACTTCCCCTTACTATCGTAAGCATATTTATATATGCCAAAAGTGGTATCGTCGACTGGCAACTTACATGGAAAGTGGCTTTAGGCGGTGTTTCGGGAGGATATATAGGCGCGCGTTTGTTACATGTGGTACCTGCCGATACTTTGCGTAAGATATTCGCGGTATTTATGATCATAGCGGCGGTGAGAATGATATTTTGATCTGGATATTTGTCATAGGTTTATTATCAGGTATTATAAGCGGGATGGGTATAGGTGGGGGCACTATACTTATACCCGCTCTTATTTTATTCGGCGGCATAGAACAGCACGTTGCCCAGAGCGTCAATCTTACGGCATTTGTACCTACGGCTATAATAGCTATAGCAATTCATTGGAAAAACGGTAATATAAAATATAAGCTGGCAATATGGATTACTATATCAGGCATAGCAGGTGCCTTGATAGGTTCATGGATGGCTGTAGGCTTATCATCGAGGACATTGCGCATATCGTTCGGTATATTCCTCATGATCATGGGTATATACGAATTCTTCCGCAAAACATAAGAACCTACAATTCGTGCTATGGCAAATTCAGCGCACGCAATGATATAAAGCCTACGCCCGCTACAGGCTTGACATATATACCTCGCTACGGCTGTGAAGCTGGACCACTACGCAATCAAAGATTGCTGTGGTCCTACGCTTCAAAAGCC
>JASGMM010000075.1 GCA_030156435.1 Clostridiales bacterium
ACAAAAATGGATATATATGGTGAATGTTGGAGGTAAGACATAAACAGTCGAGCCTTTAACATAGATTTTAAGCGCTTTCGGAGTTTCCGAAAGTACTCTTGTAAGTATTCCGGAGGTAGTAGAGCTTATGCGCTCAAAGCCAGATAACATGGAATTGGTGCTAACCGGTCGCAATGTGCCAGACGAAATAGCAGATCTAGCCGACCTCATAACAGAGATGAAACCTATAAAGCATTATTATGACAAAGGCGTTACGGCGCGTAAAGGAATAGAACTTTAGTACCTATAGTGCCTCTTTTGTGCTATAATTATATCTGTAAATTAAATTAGCGAATTGGAGCTTTGCAATTATGCGTAAGACTAAGATAATATGCACTATAGGGCCAGCCAGCGACGATAAAGCGGTATTCGAACGATTGATAGCACACGGTACGAATGCCATACGGCTTAATTTTTCTCACGGCTCTTATGAGGAACACGGAAAGCGTATAGACATGGCAAAAGACGCCAGGCGAAGCCATAATATACCGCTATCGATCATATTGGATACAAAAGGTCCGGAAATGCGATTAGGCACATTTGCCATCGAGCCCGTAGAATTAAAAGAAGGTCAGTCGTTCACGCTGACCACACGGGATATAGAGGGCGACAATTCTATAGTATCGGTAAATTACGCCGGTTTGACCAAAGATATTAAACAGGGCGATAAATTGCTATTAGATGACGGATTGATAGAGCTGAGGGTAAAAGATATCGAAGGTACAGATATCCATTGTACGGTCATGAATAGCGGCCTAATAAGCAGTAAAAAAAGCGTCAATGCTCCTGGCATATCCATACAGTTGCCTTCGGTGACTCAAAAAGATATAGACGATATTAAATTCGGCGTAGAAAAAGGCATCGATACCATAGCAGCTTCTTTCATACGTAGAGCCGAAGATGTATTGGAGATTAAAAAGATTCTCGAAGATAACAATGCCTATGATGTACAGATAATAGCTAAAATAGAGAATCAAGAGGGAATCAACAATCTGGATGATATAATGGCTGTGGCTGATGGTATAATGATAGCAAGAGGAGACCTCGGTGTAGAGATACCTACAGAAGATGTTCCAGTAGTACAAAAGGCCATTATATCCAAGTGCCGTGATGCCGGTAAACCGGTCATAATAGCTACCCAAATGCTCGATTCCATGATACGTAATCCGCGGCCCACGCGAGCTGAGGCTACCGATGTGGCCAACGCTATATACGAGGGGGCCGACGCTATAATGTTATCGGGGGAAACAGCATCGGGTAAATATCCCGTAGAGGCTTTAACTACCATGATACGCATAGCCGAAAGGGTCGAACGCTCGCTTAATTGCGATGCTGCTTTTTATGATAAAGCTATATCCTCAGCTAGCATTACAAACGCTATAAGCCATGCTACATGCACTATAGCACGGGATCTAGGTGCCAGAGCCATAATAACCGCTACAAAGTCAGGCTATACTGCAAGAATGGTGGCCAAATACAGGCCGGTGGCTCCGATAATAGCGACTACTATAAGCGAAATGGTGTACAATAAACTATCGTTGGTATGGGGCGTAGTGCCGTTTTTGGCCTCTCAGATGGAAGGTACAGACGAAATGATAGAACAGTCAGTCGATATCGCTTTGGAATCTGAACTGATAAGCAGCGGAGATCTGGTCGTTATCACGGCAGGTGTTCCAGTAGGAGTAAGTGGCACTACCAATCTTATAAAGGTCCATATAGCTGGAGATATACTTGTCAAAGGTGTGGGATTCGGTGTTAAAGCTGTATATGGCAGAGTATGCTCTGTAAAAAACTATATGGATGCAAAGACTAAATTTAAGGATGGCGATATATTAGTGGCTAAGTCTACCGACAATACGTTATTGCCATTCATGCGCAGAGCCTCGGCAATTATAACCGAAGAGGGCGGTATAGCCTCACATGCCGCTGTAGTTGGACTGACACTAGAGATACCAGTTATAGTGGGAGCCCAAGAAGCTACCGAAACATTAACCGATGGGATATGGGTAACAGTAGATCCACAACATGGCTTTGTGTATAACGGAAAGGCTGCTGTAATATAACAATAGGAGATGATATAGTCGTGTATAAAATAGGTCTTATAGGAGCTGGCAATATGGCAACGGCTATAATAAAAGGCATATTAAAAGCCGAATTGGTACAACCGAACGACATAATAGTTAGCGATATCGATGATAACAAACTAGTTCCTTTGCAACGATTGGGTGTTGATACAACTAAGAATAATAAGGCATTGGCTGAATCGGCCCATATAATAATACTTGCCATAAAACCTAGTGTTTATGAACTGGTGTTGAAGCAATTGAGGGATGTTATAGCACTCGATACCATAATGGTATCTATAGCTGCTGGTATATCCATAAAGTACATAAAAAGCTTTTTTGATAGAGACATAAAGGTTGTGCGCGTTATGCCTAATACTCCGGCGCTCATAGGCATGGGCATGTCTGCCATAGCTGTGCCATCAAATATAGATGAAAGTACAGCGAAGAAAGTGGAGACGATATTTGCTGCCTTAGGCAAGGTCGAGATAATTGAAGAGAAGCTAATGGATGCTGTAACTGCTATAAGCGGTAGCGGCCCAGCTTATGCCTTTATGTTTATAGAAGCTCTTGCTGATGCCGGCGTTATGGAGGGCCTGCCGAGAGATAAGGCGTACACATTAGCAGCCCAGACGTTGCTTGGTTCAGCGGCTATGGTATTGGAAACCGGAGAACATCCAGGTAAACTTAAGGATATGGTATCTTCGCCGGCAGGAACCACTATAGATGCCATATATGCATTGGAGCAGGGTGGATTTCGCGGCATCGTAATGCGAGCCGTTAAAGCATGCGCTGAAAAATCAAGATATATGGAGAAGTAGAACCATTGAAAAAAGTAACTATATATACCGATGGTGCTTGTACAAACAACCCCGGACCGGGCGGATGGGCCGCCATATTAAATTACAAAGGTTGTGTAAAAGAAATATATGGCGGAGAACCTCTGACTACAAACAACCGTATGGAATTGACAGCAGCGATAAAGGCCTTAGAAGCACTGAAGGAACCGTGCTACGTAGAGCTATACTCCGACAGCGCATATTTGATCAATGCCTTTAATCAGCACTGGATCAACAAATGGGTGAGAAACGGATGGAAAACTATAAGCGGTGATCCCGTCGAAAATAAAGATTTATGGGAAAGGCTTGTAGAGTTAACTAAAATGCACGAGATTAAATGGGTGAAAGTAAAAGGGCATAGCGATGACGAATATAACAACAGATGCGATGAACTTGCTAAAAGTGCTATAAAGTGAAAAATAAATTGTATTTTGTGATGGAAGACGGGGTAGAGGATGCAGATAAATGATACGCCTGATATAATAAACGATTTTCTTATATATCTCGAAAACGTTCAGGGGAAATCGCCCAATACCGCAAAAGAGTACTTTTATGACCTGCGAACATTCTTTCGTTTTTTAAAAATAAGGCGCGGTATGGTAGATGAGAGAGAGGATATAAGATCTATAGACATCCGAGATATAGATTTATCCATTGTGAAAAGCGTGCAGCTGAGCGATCTCTACGCTTATATATCATTTCTCTCCAACCAGAAGCATAACAATGCGCGTAGCAGAGCGCGTAAGGTGGCCAGTATACGCACGTTTTTTAAGTATCTTACTAATAAGGCTAAGCTTTTATCTGTAAATCCAGCTATTGAATTAGAAAGTCCTAAAGTGGGCTCTCGAAATCCGGTATATCTTTCTCTAGAGGAAAGCCGGGAATTGTTAGCTTCGGTAGACGGACCTTTTAAGGAGCGGGATTACGCTATACTTACATTATTTCTAAACTGTGGACTGCGTTTATCAGAGCTGGTTGGTATAAATATAGGCGATATCAAAGAAGATACCTTGCGTGTGATAGGCAAAGGTAATAAAGAACGCACAGTTTATCTCAACGAAGCATGCCTAAATGCTATAGAAATTTACTTAAAAACGCGGCCTCATGATGGGGTAAAGGATAGGGAGGCACTGTTTTTAAGTAAATTGAAAAAACGAATAAGTCCTAAAACGGTTCAGTATATAGTTAAAAAATACATATCAAATGCGGGTCTGGACAGTACCAAATATTCTACGCATAAGCTGCGCCACACAGCGGCCACACTAATGTATAAATACGGTGACATAGACATAAGGACGTTGCAGCAACTTCTGGGCCATGAAAATATATCTACTACCCAGATATATACCCATGTCGATAATGATATGGTACGTCATGCCGTAAATAGTAACCCATTATCGCAGGAAACTGAACATGACAAATAACCCCAATTAAGGCACAGGTATCTTCAACAATTCGCCGGGCCGCAGTTTAGATGGATCTATATCGTTTAATTGTCTTATCTCGTATATAAATTTGCGTATTTCTTTGTCTTTAGGAACATATCTCTTGGCTAAAGACCAAAGCGAGTCGCCTGTTTCCACATATACCAATTGATAATCCTTCTCATTTTGCGCCGATGTACGCTCGGGCAAAGAGGGGATAATGGTCAGTAGTAGTATGCCTATAACTATTACCGCTATATATAAACTCCTTTTCATCATATTTAAGCACATAAGGCTTAGTTACCTCCTTCTGTATTTAGCTTTGGCAGCATTTACCATTCAAGGGTACGAACAAATGTTCTGTACATATATTAACACGAACAAACATTCGTTGTCAAGCTATATGCGAACATTCTTTTGCAATATTTTTTATTTCGTGTTATAATTGAGCTATAATTAATATATACGGAGAGTGTTATTAAATATGCCTATAGATTTGACTGTTAAGCAAAAACAAATACTGGACTTTATAAAAAGTATAACCGAAGAAAGAGGATATCCGCCTTCTATACGGGAGATAGGTGATGCAGTAGGATTAAGTTCTACTTCTACAGTACACGGCTATTTGAAACGCTTGGAGGCCAAAGGAGCTATAAAACGCGATCCCACAAAACCGAGAGCCATGGAAGTGATATACGGGGAGCCGAGCGACGATGAAAATATTTCAAAAGTAGAATTGGCAAATATACCTGTACTAGGACGCGTAGCAGCCGGTCAACCGATATTGGCCCAAGAAAATATAGAGGAATATTTCCCGTTGCCGTTGGACTTTATTCAGAACAGTGAAGCGTTTATGCTCAGAGTTAAAGGCGACAGCATGTACGAAGCGGGTATATTGGATAATGACTATATAGTCGTACGCAAACAGGAGACCGCACAAAACGGTGATATAGTAGTAGCTCTTATAGACGATGATGCTACCGTAAAACGCTTTTATAAAGAAGAGGATCATATAAGGTTGCAGCCCGAGAATCCCTTCATGCAACCTATTATAGTGAAAGATGTAAAAATACTCGGCAAAGTCATAGCTGTATTAAGGAGACTATAAGTGCTTATTAGTAAACGTTTATAGTTTGCTGGACACACATGAAATTATCGGATGATTTTTTTATATATTCTCTCATCAATTATACTCTAATTATACTCACTCAATTATACAAAATGTTCATTTTGTATAATTGGGGGGTGAATCTTAGGCTTTGATATAGTATTCTTTGCGACGCTCGTAGATTATAATATACTTTCGCATCGATGAAAGTTACCTCTTTCTCCAGCAAGAATACAGGCTCTTCATAGAATTCTTCATAATATAAACAAAATCGATGGGTTTAAGTTTTAAAGGTAGGAATAATTAAAAGTGACACAGCAAAAATGACCGATATAAGGTAGTGGTATGCCTCTCTTATATCGGTCAATATCATCGGTCTTATTTATTATCCGATGCATCAATGTATTTAGTAGGATTCTCGTCGAACTCCATTTTGCAATGCTTGGAGCAAAAATAATAAGTAACACCATTGTATACAGAAGTAGCAGCTGCTTTCTTTTCATTCACCATCATGCCGCACACTGGATCTTTGGCCATTTTTTTCACCTCCCAACATTCGATACATCGTCTTATTATACTATACCCATGTAAGGTACCTATAGCTACTATAACACCGCTCTCTTGCTATGTCAAGTTGTATTGTATTTACTTATATTCCCATCTCTTTTAATGCAAGCATGAGTCCTAATTTTACATGATCGTAAGTGAGACCGCCCTGTAAATGGCCTATATACGGCGGCCGCATGGGGCCGTCGGCGCTGAGTTCTATAGATGCCCCCTGCACAAAAGTGCCGGCTGCCATTATAACCTGATGTTCATACCCAGGCATATCCCATGGTTCAGGTACAACAAAGCTATCCACTGGCCCTGCTTTCTGTATGCCTCTGCAAAAGGCCTTGAGATTGTCAGCCTCTTCAAATCGGATGGACTGTATGATATCAGTGCGCCGATCATTGCTGGAGGGAAAAACGTCGTATTTCAATAATTCAAATATACGGCCGGCCAGTATGGCACCTTTTAATGCCTCGCCTACCACATGCGGCGCCATAAAAAGTCCTTGATAGAAATTTCGGTATCCGCCGGCGTATGAACCCACCTCTTTGCCTATGCCCGGAGCCGTAAGGCTATATGCTATACGCTCTATCATATCGCTTTTGCCGACGATATATCCTCCAGTTGGCGCTATACCACCGCCGGGATTTTTTATGAGAGAGCCAACAGCTATATCAGCACCCACCTGCGTTGGTTCCAAAAGTTCAGTGAATTCTCCGTAGCAGTTATCTACTACTATAGCAGCATTACACCCCAAATCACGTATAAATTGTATAACACCTCCTATAGTGTTTACATCTATAGATTTTCGCCATTGATAGCCGCGTGAGCGCTGTATAGCTATAACTTTAGGCTTATGATCGACTATAACTCTTTTTATCCCTTCGTTATCAAATGAGCCGTCGTCTAATAATTCCACCTCTTCATATAATATGCCCCACTCTTTAAGCGAACCAGGGCTCATACCGTTTATACCTATGACCTCCTGCAGTGTGTCATAAGGACGACCGGTTATAGAAAGCATCATATCTCCCGGCCTAAGCAATCCATATAGGCACAGCGATATGGCATGTGTACCCGATGCTATCTGCGGACGCACAATTGCATCCTCCGTTTCAAAGATACGAGCATATATTCGCTCCAGCGCATCCCTGCCTTGATCATCATAACCATAGCCGCTGGTAGCAGCAAAAAATCTCTCCCCTACCCTTTCGCGCTGCATGGCATCTATAACCTTATACTGGTTATAAGCTCGGATCTCGTCTATATTTTTAAATAAATATGCTATATCATCCTCAGCTTGTTGACATAGCGCGAATATGTGTTCGCTCAACCCATATGTGCTTTTCAAAAAATTTTTGGTATTGCCTAACATTAAAAATTGTTCTGTCCTTTCCAGCATTTACATAAAAGAAAATAGCTTTTTCTTTTTACTGTTTCTCAGGCCTAATAAGAACCTTTGTATTATAGGCTTGAGTTTTTCGTATTCTATGAGGAATGAATCATGCCCGTATATCGACGTTAACTCCACGTAAGTGGCATCTATCCCCAAGCCGCGCATTTTTTTTATCAGTTCCAATTGCTGATGTTTCGGAAACAATATATCCGAGCTTATACCCATGATTTTAACCTTACATATTATGCGCGACAGCGCTTCTTCCATACTTTTATATCCCATACTCAGATCAAATAAGTCCATAGCTCGCGACAAATAAATATATGAATTAGCATCAAAACGCCTTACCAGTTTTTCCCCTTGATAATCGAGATATGTTTCTACATCGAACTTAATAGTAGGGTCTTTTAAGTGCTTTATGCCGAAACGTTCCCTTCCCCTTCCTATCATTCGACCAAACTTTCGTCTCATCGACTCATCGCTCTGATAAGTCATCATGCCCAGCATACGTGCAATGCCTAAACCCAAAGCCGGTTGTTCACCTGTTTCGTAATAATCGCCGTTATTCCACTTGGGATCCAACATAATGGTCCTGCGCATTATATAATTAAATCCTATGGCTTGCGGATAAAGTTTGCCCGGAGTGGCTATAGGGAAAATACCATCAATAAAATCAGGATATAATACAGCCCACTCCAGCGCCTGCATACCACCCATTGAACCGCCTATTACGGCCATCACATGCTCTATGCCCATATGCTCCAAAAGCTTTTTCTGTACCCTTACCATATCACGAATAGTAATTGTGGGAAAGCGCATGCCATATGGCCTACCGGTAGCAGGATCAATAGATGAAGGCCCTGTAGTGCCTTGGCACCCTCCCAAAACGTTGGCGCATATTATAAAGTATTTTTCAGGATCCAGCGGGAGGCCTGGGCCCAACATCTGCTCCCACCACCCCTTTCTCGAATCATGTTCCGAATGGCGGGCTATATGCGAATCTCCTGTCAATGCATGCTCAACCAATATTATATTGCTTTTATCGGCATTTAAAGCGCCGTATGTTTCATATACCACGGTAATAGGGCCAAGCTTTTGGCCGCTTTCCAGCACAAACAAATCCGGCGGGTATGCAAATGTGTATTCCTGTCTATACAAACTGCTGCTATCCTCCCTAAACCTTATAATAACAATTATTATAGCATATATGGCGATATATTTATATATTATAGATGGAATGACTGCAATTCGCTACGCAATATTTCAAGGCGTTCTCCGGCTTTATATCATTTGTATTGCTTTATATCGCCTATTTCAGTCATATATTACGAATTTCCCCCAAACTATATGCTCTGAGAAGCCTCTATAGCTTGATCCAGATCATCTATAATATCTTTCACATCCTCGATACCTATAGATACACGCACCATATCCTCGGTAACACCGGCAGCAAGCTGTTCCTCACGTGAAAGCTGCTGATGAGTAGTGCTGGCCGGATGGATAACCAATGACTTGGCATCGCCTACATTGGCCAATAATGAGAACAGTTTGAGGCTATCTATAAATCTTTTGCCCGCTTTTATGCCACCGTTCAACCCGAATGTAAAAATGGCGCCGGCTCCTTTAGGCGTATATTTCTGAGCCAGTGTGTGATACTTGCTGGACGGTAACGAAGGATAGTTTACCCATGATACAGCCGGATTCCCCTCGAGATAATTCGCCACTGCCAGAGCATTGGAAACATGCCTTTCCATACGCAACGGCAACGTTTCCAGGCCTTGCAGCATTAAAAAAGAATTAAACGGGCTTATGCACGGCCCCATATCTCTAAGGAGCTGAACGCGGGCTTTTGTTATATAAGCTGCCGCGCCTATATCTTTTACATAGCTTATACCATGATAGCTTTCATCCGGTTCTACCAAATCTGGGAATCGTCCGTTGTCCCAATTGAAATTTCCCGAATCTACTATTATGCCGCCTATGGACGTACCGTGCCCGCCTATATATTTGGTTGCCGAATGCACGACTATATCAGCGCCAAATTCGATCGGCCTACACAAATACGGTGAAGCAAAAGTATTATCCACTATGAGAGGTACTCCCACTTCGTGGGCTATCTTGGCCACAGCCTCTATATCTAGCACATTTATATTAGGATTCCCCAGTGTCTCCGCAAAGAACGCTTTGGTATGCTCGTTAACAGCCTTTCTGAAGTTTTCAGGATCATCAGAATCCACAAACCGAACCTTTATCCCATATCTAGGAAGCGTAGAAGCGAATAGATTATATGTACCGCCATACAGCGTACTGGCAGACACTACCTCATCGCCGTTACTAGCTATATTCATTATAGCCATGGTAATGGCCGCTGAACCCGATGCTAATGCCAAAGCTCCGATACCGCCCTCCAGCGCGGCCATGCGTTTCTCGAATACATCTGTGGTGGGATTCATCATGCGCGTATAAATATTTCCCGACTCCTCCAACGAGAACAACCTGGCTGCATGATCCGAATCCTTGAAAACATACGACGTAGTCTGATATATCGGAACAGCCCTCGCTCCCGTAGCCGGATCCGGTTGTTGTCCGGCATGCAGCGCCAACGTATTAAAGCCCCATTTTTCATCTGACATAAAATACTCCCCTTCCTATATGCTTCGCGACTCTAAACATCCAGATAATAAAAACCTCCCCTGCGCAAACAGAAGAGGTTTTTATATTTTCCTCTCTTATCTGCCAGGTATGTCACACCTGCAGGAATTGGCACCATACAACTCATTACGATGTTGGTTGCCGGGCTTCATCGGGCCAGTCCCTCCACCTCTCTGGATAAGAGCCTTATATTTAATTTAGCCAATTATAACATTCTTTATCGGTTATGTCAACATTGAAATAATCGTGT
>JASGMM010000076.1 GCA_030156435.1 Clostridiales bacterium
CATCCCGGGGTATCTTGACCGGAATAACGTAGCCCGCTAGGGCTGAGGCTGGTCAACTTCGAGGCTTCATGCCTCCGTCTTTAGACGGGGGTAGTTGACCCACGGGTATATTCACCGGCGCATGGAATACATACTATCTTACCATCTTTAATGCGAGCGCGTGCCTCCGATACTGTCTCCCCGCATTGCGCGCAAATTACGGAGTTAAAGATCCTCGCTTTGGGTGGTATGTCTATATGCACTTCCTTTATAGTACAAAATTCTTCTTCGGGCATATTCAATATGTGCTCTATGCGTCGTTGTCTATCTTCCGCTACAGATCCCCTTTGAGGCTTAACGGCAATCCTTATGGCTTTGCCGTTTTGCCTGCAGACAAAAGTATATACCTGTTTACCGTAATCCCGATAGATCAAATTATCCTTTCCTAAAGTACAACCTGTCATATACATTATAGCATCCACGCCGCATGCATCATTTTCCACTATGGCTACCAGTTCTTCATCTATAGCTCGGCGCTGCTCCATCTCCCTTAAGGCTATCAGTGCTACCCTATAGCCTGTGGCCAAGCCAGGGCACTGATGGCCATGAAACCCTACCACTTCATTCCAATCGGTTTTAAGCATATAATTATTCTCCTTTCCAGAGTTTAAAATAAAGGAGACAATATCAAGCTCTACGCTTGAAATCGCCTCCTTGGCAATCTACCACTTATTATATGATTTCGCGAATTATCATATCCGTACAGATCTCCGTGATCCGCTTTTCGCAGCTTACCGCCGCAGTACAATATTACCTCAATGCAAGTCCTCTTGTCAAGGCGATTTTATGCCTGGCGAAAACGGAAGATTGTAATATTAAATGCTGCCCTAAATATTGGCAATCCCATATAATGTATCATACAATGTCCGTAGTTGGTGGACGTCAAGGGCGAGCAAAGCGAGTTCATCTTGACCCTTGACAATCGTGTAAAGATAGCAGAAGCATCGGTATATATATATATGGAGCAAACCTCAGAACGTTTCGCTGTACGCTCTGCAAGCGAAACTAAGAACAGGCGTAGCCCATTAGAAGTCGGATTGAGTCTTTTATATCTCTGCGCAACCCTACATCATTTATACCTTCATATAAAAACGAATCTATATAATTTTCGACGGCTCTATCTACTAAATAGCAGATGGGACATACACTGCTTACTTTTATCGCATCCACCTTTTCAAAATAATCGACATGCTTTGTCATATTACGGCTCCTCCTATGCAGTGATCGGCTATGCCAGCAATTGTGCGATGGATTTACCCAGCCATACGGCTGTACAACCCAACAAAAGATTCAGGAATACATTAGCTCCAGCTAAAATGATACTCCCATCACTGAACAATGACATGGTTTCATAGCTAAACGCAGAGAACGTAGTGAAGCCTCCTATCAGGCCTGTGGTTAAAAATACGCGCAATTCCGATGATGTAGGCCATATTTCTACGGAAACTTCCATTATGAAACCCATAAAGAAGCATCCTATTACATTTACCAGTAATGTACCGTAAGGTATATAATCTTCGAAAGCTTTAACGGCCCATCCCGAGATTATGTATCTCATGGCAGAGCCCAAAAAGCCACCTATGCCAACTAAGAGTATCCTGTACAAAAATTCATCCTCCTATCTCTATAAAAAAATAAAGCTCCTATCAAGGCTCAAACCTTAATAGGAGTCATTATCTGCAAAAGCAGCTATAGCGAACTCCATCGCTTACAAGTATATTCATATTATAATATCAAAATCACATTTTTGTCAATATCGAATGCGCCTTAGAATAGTCACTAATTGGTAGCACGACGGTAAATAATGTTGACATATGTTCATATCGGAGGTATTATAATATAGTGAATTGGGCGGGGAAAAATAGACCATGGAGGTATTGAGATGAAAAAAACTGATGTATTAGTAATCGGCGGAAGCGCAACTGGATTAGTAGCGGCTATGACAGCAAAATCAAGCTATCCTGATAAAAATGTAACTGTTATTCGCAAAGAGGAAAAGGTAATGATCCCTTGTGGAATTCCGTACATTTTCGCTACTGTCGGAGACAGCAACAACAATATCTTACCCGATGAGGGACTGATCAAGCTTGGCGTCGACATTATGATTGACGAGGTCTTGGATATCGATACAAAAGCCAAGACCTGTAAGACAAAACGCGGTGAGGACCTTATGTATGACAAGCTGATCATGGGCACAGGCTCTTTGCCCGCTATCCCAGGTTGGCTAAAAGGGAGCAATTTAGAAAATGTTTTTACCATTCCCAAAAACAAAGATTATCTGGATCAAATTCAGCAAAGGCTTCGGGATCTGCAAAAGATCGTCGTCATTGGCGCGGGCTTCATCGGGGTTGAGGTTTCTGATGAATTAAATAAATCTGGAAAAGATGTAACCCTGGTCGAAATACTTCCGAATATATTGGGGGCAACTTTCGATGATGAGTTCGCTATCGAGGCCGAAACAATCTTAAAACAACGGGGCGTCAAAATCAAAACCAATTGCGGTATAGATGAAATTATAGGCAACGGTAAGGTTCGCCAAGTACGGTTAAAAAACGGCGAAATAATAGACGCTGATGCAGTCATTCTATCATTAGGTTATGCTCCTAACACAGAATTAGCAAAAAAAATGGGGTTGGAGCTTAATGCTTTTGGATTTATAAAAGCAGACCAATATCGTCGTACGAGTATTCCAGATGTATTTGCCGCTGGCGATTGTGCGGAAAAAGTTGATTTTGCTACCGGCAAACTGAGCAAGATCATGTTGGCCTCAACAGCTTGCACAGAGGCAAGAACGGCAGGATTGAATCTATATGAACTTAATACCTATAGTACCTTTAAGGGAACGGTAGGTATCTATGCAACATGCATTGGAGAAACAGCCTTTGGCGTAGCTGGTTTGATTGAGAAGAATGCAGCGAACGAGGGATTCAAGGTAGTCACAGGCACATTTACAGGAGTAGACCGTCATCCTGGTAAAATCTCGGATGCTCATAAAGAAACGGTAAAATTGATCGTATCGAAGCAATCCGGTGTTATTCTCGGCGGCGAAGTCTTAGGCGGAAAACCTGCAGGTGAGTTAACAAATGCAATAGGCATTGCCATTCAAAATCACATGACCGTTCACGATCTCTTGATGGCACAGATTGGTACTCAGCCATTGCTGACCGCCTCTCCTGCCGCCTTTCCATTGATCAAAGCAGCTGAAACTGTTGCAAAAACGCTGAGAAGTATCTAGCAGATTCACGGTGGGAATAGTCACGGCGAGGGCTGCACGCCCTCGCCTTTCTATGCCTTTTTGTTCCTCTACAACTCAAGCACGTCACCCGCACCGGCTATTATACATTTATCCTTCATCTTCCAAAACATTCCCGCTGTAGCTCTAAAGCCGGTGCAATGGAGCGGTATCAACTTTTGCACCTCCAATGCCATAAATGCATCTGTAGTAAGCTGAAGTATTTCAGTTATTGGCAAAATTCCTTTCGACGAAACTGTCATAAAGGCTATAGCTTAAGGCGTGCCGCCGGTGGAATATCCCAGCCCGGCAGCACAGGCCATTAAGGATCTATTTCTTACGCTTTTTGCCAGTTTATGACGGCTTCGGGAATGCTGTCGAGTTCACCAGAATAGGCTTTAATGTCAAGCAATGCGCTACCATCCAGCGCATCCACGCCTCGTACAGTAAGGATATTTCCGTCGCGTCGGATAAGATCCGCGATGCAAAACGCAATTGGATTGGGCCGATTGGGCGACCGGCATGCAAAAACGCCTTTAACTTCTGGGCTAAACGGTGTTACAGTCTGTAAGATGCCCCGATCGGCAAGATGCCCCCAGTATAAAACGATCAGATGGGTGACCTGCTCAATCCCTTGCAGGCCATCTACGAATTCAGGATAAATCTCAATCGTGATTTCGTTATTCGAGAGTCTTCCCTGCCGCGGCGCATCTTTTTTTTCTTTATATGGGCTATGTATAACCCCTATAGGTCTAAGTTCCATAAGAAACCTCCGTTATAGGTAAATTATGATGACAAAAGCAACGTCCTCCGGAAGCTAGGATAAAACAAGCTTTCATCCTAGTTTCCGAAGGGCGTGCTATTAGCTTTTGCTTATATCCCCGCAGCTTCCATAGCCTCAATGGCCTCTGTAGCATATGCTAAAGCGGGACCTCCGCCCATCATCACTGCCACGCCCAAAGTTTCCAATATTTCCTGGCGTGTTGCTCCAGCTTTTACGCATGATCTCACGTGGTCAGCTATGCAATACGAGCAGTGCACAGCAACGCCTATGCCCAACGCTATAAGTTCTTTTTCTTTGTCAGAAAGCGCACCATCGCTTACAGCAGCCGAGTGAAGATCATTAAATGCATTTATAACCGCTGGAACACCTTCCCCTATCTTACCTAGGTTTGCATACATTTCGTTCAAATCAACCTTTGCCATTATCGTTACCTCCTAAAAGTTTGAAATCTATTTTAAAGCCAATGGCTTTAAAAGCACCCTTATAACTGATGAATTGATTCTTTAAAGATGTCCTTTACCGCTTCCATTATGGTTTCGCTTCGTGTGGGGTGTGCATATACAGCCCTTTTCAGTTCACTCGCGTTCACACCGCACTGACACGAAACCGATATATTCTGCGAAAGTTCGGAAGCATCGCCGCCGCTTACCCACGCACCGACGATCCTATTATCTTTATCGGCTATTATTTTAACAAACCCCTTTGTTTCGCCACAGGTCTTAGCCCTGCCATTCGCCGCAAAATAAAATTTGCCTATCTTTACATCGTCAAATTTTTGCCTGGCTTCCTCTTCCGTATAGCCAAAATAGCCTATTTCCGGCTCTGTGAATACAGCCGCCGGTATTTTCATATAATCCAAAGCAGCGTCACCTCCGAATATATTTTCCACCGCTGCCTCTCCTTGAGCCGACGCAACATGCGCCAGCATCATCTTGTTGGTCACATCGCCTATGGCATATACGCCATCTATATTAGTCCTCAAATGTTCATCCACTTTGATGGCTCTGCCATCGAATTCTAAAAGCTCAGCGATGGGGCCAATATCGGTATTCAGCTTCCTGCCTATTGATACGAACACCTTATCAGCGTATATACACCTTTGCTCACCATTTTCTGAAATGACCGCTATACTACCGCCGCCCGCTTCCTGCATTATTCTTTCTACCTTGCAGGATGTATATACCTTAATACCCGCTTTCCGTGCTTCGGACTCTATAAAATCGCTGACCTCTTTATCCAAGAACGGAAGTATATTCGGCATCATCTCGACTACGGACACTTTAACGCCAAACCGATGCATTATAAAGGCGATCTCCATGCCTATGACCCCGCCACCTATCACACACATGCTTTCAGGCAAAGAGGTTATATCCAGAATATCGTCACTGTTTATGACGTTCTTTGATTTTATACCCTCTATCGGCAAATCTGCCGGCGATGAGCCTGTAGCGATGATTATGTTTTTGGCCTTTACTTTGCCTTCAGCAAACACTACGCTTTTATCCTTCTCTATCTTGGCTTCAACTGCATAAAGATCTATGCCATTTGATTTAACCAGCATGTTTATGCCATCTACCAATTCTTTAACTATATTGTTTTTGCGATCGACAGCTTTTTTATAGTCGAATAGACTAATATCCACGTCAAAGCCAAATTCACCGGCCTTTTCGATGGTGTCATATACCTCAGCGACTCTTGCGTAGGCCTTTGTTGGTATACAGCCCCTGTTAAGACATGTACCACCGAGTTTGTCCTTTTCAAAAAGTGCCACTCTAGCACCCATCTTTGCAGCCTTTATGGCAGCCACATAACCACCAGGTCCACCACCTATGACCGCCACGTCATATTCCTTCATTTCGGTACTTGCTATAAACGCATTAGCCGAAATCGGTTCATTAGAAGTTTTTTCAACTTGTGAAATAACGGAGATCACATCGCCGGCCTTAACCGTACTGCCAGCAGATACAATGATTTTATCCACTATGCCATCAGACTCTGCACATACTTCAACATTCGCCTTCCCGACTGCTATATCGCACAAAGAAGTGCCTTTTTTGACGAATTCCCCCTCTTTTACATGCCATTTGATTATCCGCCCCTTTTTCTCCCCAGTAGGCAACTCCGGCACCTTTACTTCTATATTCATTATATGCCTCCTAAGTGCGTTAATTATTTGACAATCTGTCCTGCCTATATCTTAACACTTTAAAAATAGCATTTCAAGTCTCAAGTTTTTCATCTCGTAATATACATTAGAGCACATGCTGTAAGCAATGCAAAGCACGAATTGCAGTTTTTCATAACAAAACATCGAGCAAATTTTGCAGGCTTATATTACAAAAATACTCGTTTACGTCGACTGAGGCCAACGCAGCCATCATATCGCTATAAGAATGCCTGACTCCCTTAAGAAGGGTTTCTATATCCTTTATATCCTTTTTACAGAAAAAGTCACCGAATATCTTTATATCTTCTATCACACCGTCTTTTGCATCAATATTTATTTCAATGGTACCACCCGCAAACTTCTTTTCGTTTTTGAAACTATAATCGGGAGATATGCCGAAGTTCCATTCCCATGTACTGTATTTTTCATTTTTGAGCCTTTCTATATTCTTCATATCGTCGTCTGTGAACTCGTGTAAATCGTCAGCTCGCTCTTTTACTTCAGCCATAATCATATTTATAATTTCCTCTACACTTATAGGCTTTTGCAAGTATTCATTTATATTAGTTACCCTCGCGGCAATAGATTTAATACCTTTGCCTTCAAATTTCACCGGCTTTGCTTTAATGGCAGCCGATAAATCGGAAATATCAGATGATACAAGAAGCGTGCCGTGGTGCAATATTCTACCGCTATAATAGCACTGTGCGTTGCCAGATACCTTCCTACCGTCTACGGTTATATCGTTTCTACCAGAAAATTCAGCATTTATACCGAGCTTGCCTAACGCGCTTATTATGGGTCGTACAAATCTTTCAAAATTGGAGGCTTCTTTTGCTTCATCGTTTACTATAAACGTAAAATTTATGTTCCCAAGGTCATGGAATACTGTTCCACCACCCGACAGCCTTCTTACGACAGGTATATTATGTTCTTTTATATAACCCAGATTTATCTCTGCTAAAGCATTCTGGTTTTTACCTATTATTACGCTAGGCCGGTTCCTCCAAAGCATGAAAAAATCCTCTTTGAATGCCTTGAGCAAGTATTCTTCAGCAGCAAGGTTAAAGTAAGGATCGATATTTTTATTATAAATGCATATCATAAAAGTAATTCATCCTTTGATTTATCTTCTTGTTATATTTTATCACTTTTATGTCTATAAATCTGTTCCTCTACAACTCAAGCACGTCACCCGCACCGGCTATTATACATTTATCTTTCATCTTCCAAAACATTTCCGCTGTAGCTCTAAAGCCGGTGCAATGGAGAGGTATCAACTTTTGCACCTCCAACGCCATAAATGCATCTGTAGTAAGCTGTATCCTCATATCATCAGCTTGCCCCAAATGCATACCGCCAATAATTGCATAAACACGCCGTTGAGCCGTAATTTTTGTTATATAATCCAGGATATTCACTACGCCGGCATGACTGCAACCCAAAATAATGATAAGGCCTTTATCGCTTTGTATGAACATGGATTGATCATCCGTAATAAGGTCAGTTGCCATCTTGTTATCCTTTATAGTAAGAAACCCTCTTTCAGTCTGCTCAAAAGTGTTTATTCGCGGCACCTCGCCTGTCAACCATACATTCTTGAATATCTCGACAGGCTTTGTATTTGTTTTTAAATAAGCATCGGGAATTTGTTCACGGTCAAACGGCACGCCCACGTCTTTACGTCCTACAGTATCCTTCGAATAACGCTCTGTAAAAATGCCAGGATGAGCATAAATTTGAGTTTGCCCGCGCCTTTCTAATATAGCAGGCAAACCACCGGTATGATCGTAATGACCGTGGCTTAAAACGACAGCATCGATTTCCTGTAATTCGATACTAAGGTTTTCTGCATTGCTCACTATTACATCGCTTTGACCTGTATCAAATAAAATTTTAATCCCATCATGCTCTACCAGCAAAGACAGACCGTGCTCCGCCAACATACCTCTAGTGTACGCACAATTATCGACCAAGATGCTTATCTTTGTCATCTTCGTCCTCCCTTTTATTCATATAAGCTATATCTCCGATACAATTATAGGGTAAATTATGAGCTTATGTCAATAATGAATTGTTCTTTATTTCATCGCTTAAAAAAAGCCGGTATGGTTATACCATACCGGCTAGGCAACAGGAAAGAATTATTCTTTTTTCCCCTCTTCTTTCCGGTTCTTATTCAACTGATCCAACCGCTGCTGTACAGCTTTGACCTGCTCTTGCATAAGCTCAAGCTGCTCTGTCAGCGCCTCTATTTCTTCGGCCGCCTCATCAACCGATGCAGACCCGCCATAAGCCGGATATACCGGCGCCGTGTATGCTCCACGGGCCCAAAAGGGCAGACCCGTAACATAGTACATCCGCCTGTAGCCGCGTCCTCTGCCTCTACCGTAGAATCCCACTGGGTTCATAAACCCCGGTACCTGGTAACCGGCACAATACCCGGCCGCCCTGCCCGTTCTAGGGCCCAGTCCGGCAGGACCAGTTCCATCTCCTCTAGGCATAGCATATCACCTCCTTTCGGTGTCATCTTCTTGGCCCACGGCCATTAGAATTATTGCCTTGGCCGTTTCTAAAACCCTCTGCTTGTCCAGCACCGACTCCGGCATTTACTCGATGCACTATTCCTCCACATTTAGGGCATACCGTCTGTTTGCCACTCGTACCACTGCCAAAAGGAAGCTCGAATTCATAACCACATGATGCGCATTTAAATTTACGCGTTCCCATATGCATCACCCTTTCCAGAGCATATTATTATCATATGTTCATTATGATTATAGATCAATTATGAGCATATGTCAATAACTTTTTAAAAAATTTTTTACTCCACCAACCAGCAAGCGCATAAAAAACCAGGGCAAGCCATATCATTGTCATAAGCGTTTCGGGTTTCTTCGGTTATAGCTTCTTCGATATCGGTCACGTCCGGCGAGAAATATAAACCATAAGAAATCTGCAAATTGACCGCCGGGAGCATGCTTTTTATATCATTTTCGGTAAAAAACCGTGCATGCGCAAACACACTATAATGCTGTTGTGCCTTCTTTTTATAAGCCTGTGCCCACGGCCCATCTCCGGCTATAAAACCGGCTGCTATTCTACCGCCCGGTTTTACAACTCTATACATTTCTTCAATAACCGCTATTGGATCGGATACGAACTCCAAAACGGTCACGCATAGGGCACCGTCAAAACTGTTGTCATCAAAAGGAAGATGATCAGCGCTGCATTCCATCAAACGCACCGGCATACCTTTTGTCTTTTCAGACGCCCGTCTGAGCATCGCTCGTGATACATCCACCCCTGTGACAGCGACGCCTTGCCTGACCAATTCTACCATATAATTGCCTGTACCGCAGCCCACATCTATTATGGCTTGACCGGCTTTTGGCTGAAGGCATTGCCATATCTTTTGTTTTTCTATTTCATCGATGAAACGGCCTATCGGCGTATTATACCATTCATCATAATGCTCCGCCTGATTATCGAATAATTCGTGCATAATTTCCACCCTAACTTTTATTTGTTTCAAACATCGCGCAAACATTGCTGATTACTTTAAGCCCCAAATCTTGCGATAAATTTATCAGATAATCGCTTTCGGCCCCAGGTTGAAACCATATGAATTCACAACCGAGCGTGGATGCCTCTTTAATAAAAGGTTCAGATTTACTAGGCGATATTATAACATCTAAGACTTCGGGTATCATTGGTAAAGAGGAAAGATTTTTATAGCATTTTTCGCCATCTATTTCATCATGAAATGGATTTACTGGATAAACTTCGTATTGATGATCTTTCAAGGCTTTATAAACCTTATATCCAAACTTTTTTTCATTCTGTGTCGCTCCCACAACCGCCCATACTTTCCTGTCCAATGCTTGATTCACTAAATTGTCCATATAACAAACTGCCCCTTTCTTGATTTTATTTTTGAAAGAATACAAATTATATTATAGCTTTCACCACCCCATTTTACAAGCGACAATTTGAAAGAGCTAATTGCGATGTCCGGAGATAGAGATAAATAGCACGTTTGCAGGCGCAATAAAAAACATTTTACCCCACGCACATGCCTGAAAATAGCTGAT
>JASGMM010000077.1 GCA_030156435.1 Clostridiales bacterium
CCCGGCTTAACAAATAGCGCACCTGTTCAACCTGATCCTCATCGTTGTTGTTGGCATTTTGGACGATAACATCAGCCCCGAGAGCCTTTGCTCGCGCTACAAAGATATCCCTGTCGCGTAACCATCTGTCTTCTTTTAAGGTGCCCATAGAAAGCCCTATCTTTATGGCGTTATTATTCCCCTCAGGCTCTCTGCCCCTTGAGTCCGACAAGCTTTTAAGCTCTTTTGTATCTATAATAAGCAATATTATAAGCGCGATTAATATCGCCGACAGTATAACAGTAATATAACGCTGCATTTTAGTACTCATAGTCTTATATCCGTTCCCCTTTCCAGCCAAGCCCTGTATTCTGAAGGACTTTTGCCGGTATATTTCTTGAATAATTTACTGAAATAATTAGGATCATTGTATCCCACACTATAGCATACGTCCTTTATGCTTCTCGATGGGTCTGCCAGCAATTCTTCAGCCTTTTGTATTCTTAAACTGCTAAGATAATCTACAAAATTTCGGCCGGTTTGTTCTTTGAAGAATTTACTGAAATAATGGTAACTCATATTCACCTCACGGGCCACATCGTCCATGGTTATATCCCTATTATAATTTTGTGCTATAAAATCTTCAACGTGCCGTATGATCTCGTTAAGTACCGTATCCTTTCGAGCTTTTATGTTTTGTGAGATTGTTTTCATCCATGCCAGCATAGACGTTTTTATTTCCTGTATATCGTCATTAGCAGAAATACTGTATATAGCATCATCATATGTCGTGTCACCTTCCATATAATACGATGCTGTCCTCTTCAGTACGATAAAAAGCTCTCCCAGCATGGCGGCTATCTTGTTCTCTTGGCCTCTGTAATTCAATGCCATCCAATCGAATATTTCATTAAACAAACGTACAGCGCCTGCACTGTCACCCATAATAACCCTATTTATCAATAATTTTTCCTTATTAAATGGATAGACATCCCTTCTTGCAAAAACGAGATCCTGATCATCAAAATGGGATATCTTTTCCTCATCGACTTTAAGCGCTCTGTCCGCTTCATCATATGATATAGTAAAATTTTCTATATCATAAGGCCTGCCTATGCCTATTCTGTAATTCAAGTTTACCCTTTCATCCAATCGGGCACACAGCCTTTCGGCTATTTCTATAGATTCGTTTTTTATTTCAAAGCTGTTTCTTTCACGTTCCACTGGCACATACGCGGCTATGCTGTTAAGCATGGGAGGGCCTACAAGGCAGGGCACTATCGACTTGAGCTCGGTGGCGAAACAGTCGTAAAATACCTGTTTGCCAATGCTGCCAGCAACGTTGTCCACATAGTTTACGCTGCCTATTATAATATAGCCGTAACTGAGCGGCATACCGAAAATGCTCTCGTAAAACTCTATATTATCGTCGTCAACCTTTCCATAGAAATGCGAATATACAAACTCGCTCTCCAGATGAGGCAATATTCTATTTAATGCCTCTTTGAGCTCCAGTTCTTCGGCTATGGACTTGCGCTGTTTTGTTATGGTTTCGGTCGCCTTATCTATTACCTCGATTATTTTGTTCTTGTTGAGCGGTTTAAGCAAATAATCATATACACCGAGGGCTATGGCATCTTTGGCATAATCGAAGTATTCATATGCCGTTATTATAATAAATATTATGTCGCTGTGCCTCTCCTTAATTTTTTTTATGGCTTCTATCCCGTTTATCCCCGGCATGCGTATATCCATAAGCACTATATCCGGCCTTATTTCATTTATTTTTTCAACAGCTTCGCGCCCTGAACGCGCACTTCCTGCCAATACAGCATTGGGTATATTCTTTTCTATTATAAACTTTATAGAATCTATCACTATTTGCTCGTCATCAGCTACAAATATCTTTATCACAGCTTAATCTCCTTTCACAGGCAGCTTCAGGCTTACGGTAGTCCCTTTGCCCTCTTCGCTGTATATCTCTATAACATCGCGTACATTCTCGATATCATAAAACAGCATAAGCCGCTTTATAACATTATGCAATCCTATGCTCGAACTCTCACCGTTTTTATCTGGCGAAAGTATTTTGCTTACTGTATCCCTATCCATGCCTTTGCCGTTATCCGTTACCTTCACATAAATATAAGGTTTATAATACCTCGCTTCAATTTTTATAAATCCTTTACCTTCTATGTCCTCTATACCATGTATAAATGCGTTTTCCACCACGGGCTGTATTATGGTAACCGGTATTTTGCAATCTAATATATCTTCATCGGCATATATTTCAAAGTCCACCTTGTCTCCAAATCTTGTTTTAAGTATATCCATATAATTCCTGACATTGTCGATCTCATCCTTCAAAGTAACAGGCTGATCCATTTGACGCAGGTTATAGCGGAACAACGATGCCACTTTCCCTATGAATTCAGATGATTTGTCAGCGCCTTCCATCATAGCCAGCTGTGATGCCGCATTTAAGGTATTGAACAGGAAATGAGGGTTTATCTGAGATTGAAGAGCCTTCAATTCCGCTTCTTTTAGCCGTGTTTTTAATTCAGCCTGTTCCTTTATTTCTTTTATATATTCTTTTATGCTGGCCAACATTCTGCCAAAAGCATCCGCAAGTACTTTTACTTCGTCGTTAACTGTTATATCGATTAAGGGTTCTACATTGAAATCGCCTTCGCTTACCCTTTCCGCAGAATGAGAAAGCTCTATCAGGGGCCCTGTTATTCTACCGGTCAGATACACAGCAAGAAACAGGCTCAATGCTATTGAACCCGATATCAGAAATATCTCCAGATAGCTTATATAAGATACATTTTTGGCTATATTGCTGTACTGTACAGCTCCCTTGTCCAGATTATTGTACAGCAGCTCGTTTATATACGATTGGATATACCCGGCTATTTGATTTGCTTCGGTAAAACTTTTTATATACTGGCTGCTGTTTCTGGCGCGCTTTGCGTTAATCGCATCATCGGTCTTTATCAGGAGATTTTGAATCATATTACCTATATCCTTCATCATCAGGCTTTCGACATCATAACTGTAACCTGCCGTCATCTCATGGGACTTGCTTTCAAGTTCATTGTATAAGGTATAATAGCTTAAAAGCGCATCGGACGAACGCGTAGAAAGGTATTTCTCCACCTCGGCCTCCAAAGAATTTATGCTGGAATAAAGGTCGTTTAACTCCATATAATCGGCAAATATACCGCTCATCCTATCAGTGGCGTTTCTCGCGTTATAATAAGACAAAATGCTGATGCTGCTCATTATAATTATCACGATCAGATAGTATAAAAAAATCTCTCTCCTTATACCAGTCATTCTAAATATACCTTTATTGCGCATATGTCATATCATCCTTGGTTATTATCTTTAAATCGGTATCTATAAACGCAGAAACATTGTTTTTCTCTTTGATCTCCACAAGTGATTTTATGCTATTATAGCCCATTTTATAAGGGTCATTCATCACTACCCCGTATATGACGCCCTTATTTATATAATCCAGTATATCCTCGCTGTCGCCATAGCCGACAATCTTAATCTCCCCTACCTTATTGTAGTCGACTACAGCCTGGGCCACCCCCAGCGTATCGCTGGCATCGGTAACATATATGGCGTCAACTTCAGGCTGGTTGCGTATAATGCGCCCAACTATATCTTCTGCACTCAATATGCCCATCTCGGATGTATAAACATCAACTATATTTATCCCATTGTAGTTTTTTTCGGCGATAGCATTCTTAAATCCGCTTACAGTTATGTTTTGGCTGGATATATCGCGCTGGGCGCTGTTTATTATGACAGCCACTTTGCCCTTTCCTCCCACAGCTTCATTGATAAGCCTTGCGGCTTCTTCCCCCAACAAAAAGTTGCTCACGCCGACAAACGTCTTCCTCTTGCTGGCAGCCGCATCGTTCTCCATGGTAACAACTGGTATCCCCTCATCCACAGCAGTATTTATGACATCGGTAAAATCCTCATTATACGGTACATGAGTAACTATACCGTCCACTTTCGATGCTATTGCTATATTGAGAAATTTCTTTTCCTCTCCGGGATCGTTAAAGCGCGGTGCTTTGAATTCATAAGCCACGCTATAATGCTTGGCGGCATCGTCCGCACCCTTCTTCACTTCCTGCCAAAAAGGATCGCTCAGATTGGGCGCAACCATATAAAAATGATATTTTGGCCGATCTTCAACAAAAGAGCCTATTCTTTTGTTAACGTTTGCTATCATCGCACCGGTTATTATAATAGCAATTATAAGTGTAATATTTATGATATTGCTTTTAATATAGTTTACAAATCTCATACCATTCATCCTAGATATATATTATATTACTTTGCAAAAAGCTTGACATTATTACGTCCATCGCCTTTCGCTATATACAAAGCACTATCGGCTCTGGTTATTATATCGCGCTCGGCCTGGACGATATCTTTTATATAATGAGGCGCAATATATGCCACCCCTATGCTTATAGTCATGCGTATAACATTACCGTCTCCTATATCAAAATCATGCTCCTGAACGGCTCGTCTTATACGCTCTCCGAGCATTACAGCTCCATTTCCCTCTGTGTTAGGGCATATAACAAAAAATTCTTCCCCGCCGTATCGTACGGCAACATCGCTTTTACGGAGATTCATGTTTATTATTTGCGCAAGCTGCCTCAGCACAAGATCACCCGCCTGATGCCCATACGTATCATTGATTGCTTTGAAGAAATCCAGATCCATCATAAGGCATGACAGTGGTTGTCCGTATCTTTGAGAATATGATAAATCCCCTGCCAGGCGATTAATCATGTAACCGCGGTTATATAGTCCTGTTAGGGCATCAGTTATCGAGACGCGCTCCAGCAAGGAATTTTTCTCAATAAGTTCAGCCTGCTGCGCTTCCAATTCTTCTTTATCAAGTTGCAATTCCTCGTAAGAAGCCTGCAGCTCATCAGCCATGTGATTGAAGGCCTCGACCACGCGGCCTATTTCATTTCGGCTTCTATATTCCATGCGCTCATCCAGATGCCCTTCCGCCAAACGCAAAGCCCTATATGCTACCTCCTTTAACGGGGCTATAATTGTGCGCCGCATAAATATTGCAAATGACATAAACATGGCTACCCAAACGATGCCGATTAGCCCAAGCGCCGTAAAAGTCATAGAGATTACCCTGTCGTAAAAGTTTTGTACTGGTACCTCGGTAACAATGCCTATATTCCTTTGAGCAACCCATCTATATGAACCGAGCACCGCCTTGCCATCAACATTGGTATACCCTTTTACACCTGTGTCTCTAGACAATGCCGCTTTTATGCCATCGTCTTTCATATATTTCTCGCCTATAGACCCAAATGCAGTGGTATCGCTGATGCCATCTGCTACAGCTATCATATTGTTGTGCGAAAGTATATAAGTAATGCCGTTAACAGCAGGATCTGCAGCATTCAATCTGCTTGCCAAACTATCCATAAATATCACGCCCACGACAACACCGGATGGCGTGTCGGCCTCATCGGGTATTACGGGAGCTGCAAATACAAAAACGGGCCGATTTGCGGTTCTGCTAATCATAGGACCATCGATATAGGACTTTCCTTTTATAGCAGACTTAAAATATTCTCTGTCACCATAATATATTCCTGAATAATACCGCGTATTTACTATTGAGTACCCTTCGCGGTTTATATATACTAGCGAATCGAATATGATATTGTCATCGTGTTGCCGGTTTAAAAATGCCTCTATGCGTTGTTGATCAAGAGAGCGCATCTCTTTATTCTGTGCTATAGAGTTCACCTTTAATAGATATTGGTCAAACCATAGGTTTATATACTCCACCTGCCTCTAAGTAGTATTATGCAAACTGGAAGATACGATATCAGATATAAAATGCCTGAAATAAACATTCAATATAACAGCGAAAATCATCATCGATATCAAAAGCATGGATAAGAGAATAATTTCTATAGTTCGGGACATCGACGTTTTAGCGCATAATAATCTGTGTCTTACCATATTAAAGCTTTCACCTTTCGTACATAATGCCTTATAAAATTATTGTAGCATCATATACGCGCTTATAGCAATACATATACAAAATTTCAGCGTCGGTTTACAGCATGTAGTAGCAATGAATGCTATAACAGTAATTAATCGGAATAGAATTTCTTATATACCATCGAACGAATACTTGCCGGCTGATCCTGAAGGCCTGTCTATCCATTTCCCATTTGTGAAATCGATCTGATTTGATTTAAATACTCCATCATATTTGTATCCTCATCGCAATTGTATATATATCCAAAATGCTCAGCAACAACCAAAGCAATCTTTCTGAACAATTCACATGCCGTAAATACCGCTGTCCAAAGATGAGAATAATCGCCGTCCGAATAAGTGCTTACATATATATTATATAAATCATCCGGCAAATATTTTTTATAATATTTACCTTTATATCCCGCTGAAACCCTAAAACAGGTATTTATGCCTATATACCAGTCTATCATTTTATGGAGCATTTCCCGCACAGGGGAATTATACATCCACATAGCATAGGGTAGTTGATCCCTTGTTATTCCCTTAGCCACATTATTAAGGCACCACCAAAATTCATTACAACAGCTCGAATACTCCGGCTCCGATGGTTTGCGAATCCAATAATCAATATCCGATGGTTCTGGAATCACCGGCAGAATATTATCTTTATCCAAAAGAGGAATAGTTAATCTGTCTTCTGTATATTCCTCAAGTAAAGTATCTTTCGTTTGGATATGCAAGTCAATACGGTTGCCATCCTTAAAAAGCATCAACCAAGTATATGAATTATTAAAATTCACCTGTTTGCCTAAAACTGAATCTATTTTGTCGGGCTCCTGACAAATAGCTAGTTCTCCAAAAACTGAAATCCAGTCTTTGTCTTCCAAAAATGATTTGGTTTCAGTTACCACATACACGATATCATAGTCTTGATATGCATCTTTTGTTATATTTGGATTGGCCCTTGAACCATTCATATAAACAGCTCGAACGCGTTCATCGTTCTTAGCAACACCCAAAATCAATTCCATCATTTCTTTTTCGCTTCTCATACCTTTAACACCTACTTTACGAGTTTGTTGAAATACCCTCCAAGCAAAGGCAGACCAGATAAAAAACAGCGTTCTACAGATAGATCCGTTTTATAAGATTATAACATCATAGACGAAAAAGATAAATATTTCAAAATTAAGACCACATAAAAATAAACCCCGCAGAAATATTTTGCAGGGCTTATCTTTGTATTTTTATTATAATCTCAACCTTTAAGCGAGCCGATCATTATACCTTTAATGAAGTAGCGTTGTAAAAACGGATATACAATGACTATTGGGATTATGGTCACAACCATCGTCGCCATAGTTATAGACCTGACATTTACCTGCGCTGTCCTACCAACATCTCCCAAGGTTACGCCGGCTCCTGCAGCACTTTGAGCGATAGATTCGGCGAATCTTGCTTCCGAAATTATGGAAAGTAATACGCTCTGCATCGGTTTTAATTCCTGTTTGGTAACATATATGAAAGCATCGAACCATGAATTCCACTGCCCTACAGCTATAAAGAGCGCTATTGTGGCTACAATAGGAGTCGATATAGGAAGTATTATTCTGAAAAACACAGTAAAATAATTTGCCCCATCTATGCGCGCCGACTCTTCCAACGCCTCAGGAATGCCTTGAAAATACGTCCTCATCAACATCATATTCCATACGCTGATAAGGGACGGTATAATGTATACCCAAAAATTATTCATCAAGCCCAGGGATCTTATAAGAAAGTACGTTGGCATAAGTCCACCATTAAAAAACATCGTAATGAGGCATAGTATAGTATAAAAATTCCTTCCTTTAAGATTCCTATGTGCCAACCCATACGCCAACATAGCGGTCAGCAATAAAGAGAGAACTGTGCCTATGACCGTTCTGGCTATTGTGATAAAATACGCATTATATACCAACGGATTTTGAAAAATAAGTTCATAATTGCGAAGCGTAAAAACACGAGGATAAATAGTTATACCGCCTCTTACTGTATCGCCCGCGTCATTAAGGGATATCGCCAGAGCATTAAGAAACGGATAGAGCGTTACAATCACAACTATGAGCATAATCATTACATTAATTATATCAAATATTTTATCGCCAATGGATTTACTGCGCATGATTTCACTCCTCTCGCTGCCTTAAAATAGTGCATTTTCGGTTCTGGCAGCCAATTTATTAGCACCCAATAAAAGTGCGATATTTATAACAGATTTAAATAATCCCGCCGCAGCCGCATATGAATACCTGGCCTGCTGTAAGCCCACCCTGTATACATAGGTATCTATAACGTCGGCATAGTCGATTAAAAGTGAATTGGTCATTTGGCCGGTGAGTGTCATTATTTGATCAAAATTAGCATTAAGCAAATTGCCCACCGTAAAAATGAGTAATAAAATAATAGTGGGCCTGATGCCGGCCACAGTAATATGCCACATTTTTTGAAACCGCCCCGCGCCATCCATATCAGCCGCTTCATACAATTGGGGATCTATAGACGATATAGCAGCAAGATAAATAATGGTACCCCAGCCAAGTTCTTTCCACAAGTCGGTAAGAACAGCTATTGGCCAGAAGTATCTACCCTCTCCAAAGAAGTGTATCGGTCTGTCTATCAACCCTAATGACATTAGCAGCGAATTCACCGCACCGTTGTCTACTGATAAAAAGTCGAACATAAGTGTTGCAGCAACGACCCATGATATAAAATGCGGTAGATAACTTATGGTTTGCACAGATTGCTTAAAATATTTACCGCGCAACTCATTAAGCAATAAAGCGAAGATAATAGGAGCTGGAAAGTTGATGATTAATTTTAATAAACTTATAACTATTGTATTGCGCAATACCCTGCCAAAATTAGGATCTGAGAATAGATATTCGAATTGTTTAAATCCAACCCATTGACTCATGCCTGGAAAGTCACCCAATTTGAACTCCTGAAAGGCCATCAACACACCATACATAGGTATATAGGCGAAAATAATCAACCATATAATGCCAGGTATTACCATAAATTGTAGGTCAATTTGTTTGATGAAATCCGTCAAGCCGCCTTTTTTATTGGAAACCTTCGGCTGTTGCAGTGCAGTTTGACTGCTCATTTACATAAACTCCTCCCCTTTGATTTCGTATGAATAAACCAATTAACAGGTAACTACCAGAGGAGGAAATCACTTGCCCCCTCTGGTAGTTAAATTTTTTATTTACTGTATAGACCTTTGGTTAAAACCGTACCTACTTTTGAAACATTTTCTTGATATTTCTTATCATATATCTCTTCTATCTTAGCAAGGCCATTTTTATCAGCAAAAGCTATGATCTCATCATAAGCCGCTTCGGCCTCTGCCTGCGATTTGGCCATTAAAACCTTGGGATAGTTTTCTTTAATATAATTCTCAATCAATGTCCTCTGAATTCCCTCATTGCTCTGAGGATCCACGACATCAGCTATCCCTGTAAATTCATCGCTGAGAACCTTTGTAGGGGTCAAAACATGCGCTTGAGTGCTGATTACCCAGCTCCTCTTATCTTCCGGCTGCATATCATTGACGGCAAATTTTATTTTATCGACATGATCGCTATGACCGGGTATCATCCAGAACCACAACCCAAGCCGGTTTATTTCTTCTGTAGTAAGCTCAGATTCCGGTTTTTTCAATATAGGTATGGGCAATCCATCTTCGCTGGTCTTTGTTTCCTCCCACAGTTCACCCTTGGGCCCATACATCTGCAATACAGCTGCCTCGGGAGTATAAAGATATGTCCATAAGTCGAAAATTCTCTGAGGGTTTTTAGCGTTCTTTGTTATGCAAGTAACGTTCCAGCCGACAGTTGCATCGATATCTCCGTAAATATCACTCGGGCTTAAACCATTGGCCGGTGGGAAAGGATTGGGCTGAACTATCTCATAACTGTCATCCGGGTATTTCTCCCTCAAAAGCCTACGGAAATGATTAGTATCATCTTGAGAATGAGAATAATACAATAAAGCCGTTCGCCCTGCCACTATTTTCTCAAGTATCTGATCCTTAGTATCGGTAAATTGGGTTTCCGATATGAGCCCTTCGCGCCACCACTTATTTATTTCCATACTAGCCTGTTTAAATACAGGATCCCTGAAAACAA
>JASGMM010000078.1 GCA_030156435.1 Clostridiales bacterium
TTTCAATATATTATACGGAAAGGCTGCATTATGCGGCAACTATCCAAAAGACATAGCATATAATATAGCTAGAATTGGCAATAATGCCATGCATAATTTTAAGTATACCGATAGTATGACGCATGAATTATTGCAGCAGCAAAAAGTGAAATTTATCGATGTAAAGCAAGGATACACCAAGTGCTCCGTATTGATAGCCGACTCAAATTCCATTATTACTGAGGATGCAGGGATTGCTAAAGCGGCTATAAAGAACGGCATAGATGTACTGCTCCTGGAGCATGGCCATGTAAGCCTGCCAGGTATGAACTATGGCTTTATAGGTGGTAGCGGCGGGCTTATATCAAAATCGGTCATGGCATTTGCCGGAGATGTATCCACGCATCCGGATTACAACAAAATAAAGAATTTTTTGAGCGAAAGAGAAATTGAAATATATAACTTAGACAATGGCTATATTTGGGATTTAGGAAGCCTAATTCCATTGAAACAGTATAAATGGAATAAGACGGTAGTATAGCCCGATAGTATTGTTATCATACTATTGTTCGAAGGGAAGTGATTGCGGTGGAAGTAATTTCTATCGGTATAGAGGATGAAAATTCTCCGATAAAGTCAATGCTGGATTTATGTATGAAAGCATCAATGGAAAGGAATAAAGATTATGCTCTACTGGGATGTGAAGAATCAGGTACTCACATCCTTTATAAGTATAATATAAATAAAGAAGAAATGGTCGGCATTATAGGCGATGCCATATGGCACTATATGATCGATTGCTTATTAAAGCAGATAATAGAGCGCGAATACGCGTATTTTGATCAGAGCGACCGCGATGAGATATGGGTAGCGGCCGTTAATAAGATTAAGTTCGAAGATATGGTGGCATCTTCATCTATGCACGATATTATAACTGCAAAAGTACGCGATTATATGGAATATAATAATGAGATACTGATAGATGGATTTATAAAATTCCGCTTTAAAGATGAGATCGTGCGTTTGATAGACGCTGTAGACAGCGCTGTTGAGGATATAATGATGGAACGGGAGTACAACGAATTTGTAAAATTGCTTCGATATTTCGTAGAAGTGCAGGAACCGAAGATAGATGAGATACATGTGGTGGTGGAACCGGATAACAGCTATAAGCTCATGGATGCCGATATGCATCTGATAGACAATCATGATATGATGGAAGAGATGGCCCGCGAAGTAACCGATAGGAATATAAGCGGCGATGACATACTTATAAGCTCGCTTATAACTATGGCACCTAGCAAGATAGTATTGCATAACGTGGAGTATATGAACAACTTGGAGCTGCTCAATACCATAAACAACGTATTTTACGGTAAAGTGAACATAATGTTGAGTAAAAATCTATAGGGTGTTTTCTGTTCATGGCAGCGAGTGTATAATAATAGGGTGAACAATATGAAAGGTTTTGCAATATGGATATATCGGAAATATTGGCCATCGACCCTATCATCGCTGCCGTAAGAAACGAAGACCGCTTAAAAGCAGCGCTTATGGCTCCGGTCAGAGTTATTTTTTTATTGCACGGCAATATATGTGCGCTGGCAGATACCATAAAAAGTATAAAAGATGCTGATAAAATGGTTTTTGTACATCTCGACCTGATAGATGGACTGGGGAGAGATCAGGCCGCGGTACAATATATGGCGGATTATATAAAACCGGATGGCATCATAACCACGCATAATAATTTAGCCAGATATGCTAAAGACTCAGGCTTGCTCATAATACAGCGAATATTTTTGCTGGACTCTATGTCATTGGATAGGGGCATAGCAGGGATTGGACAAACCGGCCCCGATGCAGTGGAGATACTACCCGGAACGTTGCCGAGAGAAATAGCATACTGCCATACGCGTCTGTTGTGCCCAATAATAGCCGGCGGCCTTATACGCACCAAGGACGACATAATAGCGGCGTTAAATGCCGGAGCAATGGCAGTATCTACATCCGACGAAACGTTGTGGGAAGCTTGAAAAATCATTGCCGTAGGTATATAATAATCATATAATCACGCGGTGGAGAAAATGAGAACCGTGTCAAGAGGATAATTATATCCTTTTGGCACGGTTTTGTATTATGGAGGAATTGTTATGTACGATGTAGTTGTAATAGGTGCCGGCGTGGCCGGTAGCTGCATAGCGAGGGAGTTATCGCGCTATAAGCTATCTGTATGCCTTCTGGACAAGGAATGGGATGTTGCATCAGGTACGTCCAAAGGCAACAGCGCCATAGTTCATGCCGGCTATGACGCTAAACCAGATACGCTTCAGGCCTACCTTAATGTAAAGGGCAACGAACTTATGGAACAATGGTGCGCCGAGTTGGACGTACCTTTTAAGCGAGTAGGGTCGCTGGTTCTAGCTTTTAACGATGACGATATGTATGAGCTGCATAAGCTGATGGAGCAAGGCCAGGCCAATGGGGTGCAGGGACTGCGCATAATATATAAAGACGAGCTGCATGCTATGGAGCCTTATATCTCAGATGATGCGGTAGCTGCGCTATACGCACCTACCGCCGGTATAGTATGCCCTTACGAACTTACCATAGCCGCAGCCGAGAATGCGGTGGTAAACGGTGTCGATATAGAGCTCGGGCAGGCCGTACAAAGTATCATGCGCGAGAGCGATGGCTTTGAAATAGTGACGACCGAGCACACTATACGTGCTCGCTATGTGATAGATGCTGCCGGTGTATATGCCGACGATGTAGCCTCTATGATAGGTGATAATTCATTTAAGATAACACCGCGCAAAGGCGAATACTGCATACTGGACAAAGCAAAAGGATACTTAGCTAAGCACGTCATATTCCAGCCGCCAACGGCCATGGGCAAGGGTGTACTGGTAACACCTACCGTAGACGGAAATATATTAGTGGGTCCTAATGCTCACGATGTCAACGATAAAGAAGATACGGCCACCACAGCCGCAGGCCTGCAGGAGATAATGGATACTGCGCGCAAGTCAGTACCCGGGGTATCTGAGCGCGATGTCATAACTTCATTTGCTGGATTGAGAGCAGTATCAGGCAGTGATTTTGTGATAAAAGCGTCTGATGTGGATAACCGCTTTATAATCGTAGGTGGAATATGTTCGCCTGGTCTTACATCGGCGCCTGCTATAACGGTTATGGTAGTGGGCCTTTTATATCAAGCGGGTCTGATTCTTGATGTGAAAGCCGATTTTAATCCTATAAGGAAAGGTATACCGCGTTTCAGAGAGATGAACGAGGATGAGCGCAGGCAACTTATAGCGATGAATCCAGCCTTTGGAAGGGTTATATGTCGGTGTGAAACAGTGACCGAAGGGGAGATAATAGAAGCTGTAAACCGGCCTATACCGGCTGTAACGTTAGATGCTATAAAAAGGCGGGCAAGGGCAGGCATGGGGCGCTGCCAGAGCGGGTTCTGTACGCCTAGAGTAATGGAGATAATTTCAAGGGAGAGGGGTATACCTGTGGATGGTATAACAAAAAAAGGCGGCCGGTCGCTTGTATTGACTGGCGTATTGCAAAAAGGGGATGCGTACGATGATAGAACATGATGTTGTGGTGATAGGCGGTGGCCCGGCTGGATTGGCTGCGGCTGTGGCGGCGCGACAGGCCGGTGCCGAAGATGTATGCATTATAGAGCGCGATAAGAGGTTGGGCGGTATACTGCAGCAGTGTATACACAATGGCTTTGGCCTTCACATATTCGAAGAAGAATTGACCGGCCCTGAATATGCCCAGCGTTTTATAGATATGGCGCAGCAGTGGTGCGTGCATAGCATGCTGGATACTATGGTGCTGGATATCACGCCTGACAGAATGATAACGGTTGTCAATAATAGAGATGGCTTACAGGCTATTAAAGCCGGAGCTGTTGTACTGGCGATGGGTTGTCGGGAACGCAGCAGAGGGGCGTTAAATATACCTGGCACCAGGCCGGCGGGCATATTTACAGCTGGGACAGCGCAGCGGTTTGTCAATATGGAGGGCTTTATGCCAGGCGAGCAAGTAGTTGTACTTGGATCGGGCGATATAGGCCTTATCATGGCGCGGCGCCTGACGCTGGAAGGTGCTGATGTGAAGATGGTATGCGAGATAATGCCGTATTCCAGCGGGCTTAAACGCAATATAGTACAATGCCTCGATGATTTCGGCATACCGCTTCGCATGAATCATACTGTAACGAAGATACATGGTAAGGAACGTGTAGAAGGTGTTACCGTAGCTGCGGTAGACCAAAACCGCAAGCCTATAGCCGGCAGCGAAGAATATGTTCCATGCGATACCCTGTTGCTATCGGTCGGCCTTATACCGGAAAATGAGCTTTCGCGTTCGGCCGGTATTCAGCTAAATCCTATTACCGGCGGACCTGTGGTGGATGAATCGATGCAGACCAGCATACCTGGTATATTTGCATGCGGCAATGTTGTGCATGTAAATGACCTGGTAGATAATGTGAGCACTGAGAGCGCTATAGCCGGCAAAGCGGCGGCCATGTATGCTTCGGGTATGCTAGATGAGAGCAAAGCCAGTATAAAGGTCAAAGCCGGGCCGGGCGTGAGATATATCGTTCCGAATGCAATAAATCTAACTCGAGTGGACGATGCCGTGACATTATACTTCCGCGTCGATAACGTATATGAAGGCGCTGCGCTGCGCGTGTTGACCGATAAGGGCATACTCTTCAATATAAAAAAGAAGATAATAGTGCCGGGTGAAATGCAGCATATAAAACTGAAAAAATCTTTTTTGACCAAACAGGGCGATATACGGGATATAATAGTAGAAGTGGCAGGTGAAGGCAAATGACGATCAGAAATATAACGTGTATATTATGCCCGCAAGGATGTAATCTTGAGGTTACAGTGGATGGTGACAGCGTGGTACAGGTTAAAGGCAATGGTTGCGGTAAGGGCAAATCCTACGGCGCTGAGGAATGCCTCAATCCCAGACGCATTGTAACCAGCAGTGTCAAAGTTATAGGAGGCGAGTATCCTCTGGTTTCAGTCAAAACGGCAGCCCCTGTACCCAAAGCTGCGATATGGGATTGTATGAGAGCCATAAATGATGTCAGCGTAAGGGCTCCGGTAAGCATAGGTCAGGTTATAGTAGAAAATGTGGCAGGTACCGGTATAAATGTGATAGCCACGCGCAATGTAGCGAAAGCAGATGATATGAAGGAGAAAATATGTATATAGTCAGCGCTTGTTTAGCCGGGGTAAACTGCAAATATAACGGCGGGCATAATGCCGATCCACGTATAAAGAAATTGATTGAAGAAGGTAAAGCCATACCGATATGCCCGGAGCAACTTGGTGGCCTTACCACGCCGCGCCGGCCAGCCGAGATAAAAGGCGGTACGGGCAGCGATGTATTGATTGGCAAGGCACGTGTAATCGATGCTGACGGCTTGGATGTAACCGAAGCTTTTGTAAAGGGTGCTCAAGAAGTGCTGAAATTGGCTCGCTTGGCCAAGGCAAATAAAGCTATCTTAAAGGCCAAAAGCCCTTCGTGCGGCTGCGGCTTTATCTATGACGGCAGCTTTAGCGGCAAGCTGATCGAAGGCAACGGTGTTACGGCCCAAATTTTGATCGATAACGGCATAGAAATCGAGCCGTAACCGCCTTGCGGAGCGATACTCGCTGTGCTATATAAGGCAAAAGCCCGAGGTTTTCGTATTCCTCGAGCTTTTCTTTGGTCTGGGTGAGAGGATTTGAACCTCCGACCTCTTGAACCCCATTCAAGCGCGCTACCAAGCTGCGCCACACCCAGATTGGCTTCAACGCTTATTATTATACTGCATGGAAAGATTTTTTGCAAGATGCGGGCTGATTTTTTTGACCTGTCGAACTTCCGTCTTGGCAAGGGGGAGTATTACAATTATAGTGGGGCAGCTCACCAGTCGTCTATATGTACCGATGTTTCAGATAACCTATAGTGCGGCCGAACAAGTCCCGCCATTTCACGTGGTATCATTGGTTTTCGATCAAATTAAGGTATACGGTGTGATGATCGGTATGCTGGTAATCGGCGTGGTGGCTTTGATCATGCTGCTGCGCAAATTGCGCATAAACGAGGCATTAAAAATGGGCGAGGAGTAACAGCTATTTTATATGTGTAAATCGTTTGATCTCATCTATGGTGACGACCCCCATGCGTATGTTTAATAATAGATATATAGAAAGGCCGATGAACAAGGCGATACCCAGGGATACCAATGCCGGCATACCTACATTATCCATGGCTCTGTAGATAAAAGATGAACATGCGCCCATAATGATAAAAGAAACTGATGGTTTAACTAACCAATTCGATATATCGAAAGGCATTGAGGTAAATCTACGCAGCGCTTGGTAGTTTAATGCTGTATTGAGAATGACTGTACCTATAAAGCCTATAATATAGCCGTTTATCTCAATTGATGGAATGGCTACTAATATATACGTGCACGCTATGCGCAATAGTGAGCATAGCACCGAATTGGCTACTGTTATATTCTGCTTGCCGAGGCCATTCAATATGCCTGCCAGTATGCCTTCTACATAAAAAAACAGGCATAAAGGGGAAGTGTATAAGAGAAATTGTCCTACTTCCTGCGAATTATAGAGTGCCTGACCTATTTGATAAGGCATGAACATAAAAGCTGAGGCTGCAGCGAAGGATACCATCATAGTGAATTTTATGCTTTCGGCGGCCCTGTAATTGATCGTGGCTTTTTTGCCGAGCGATTGTGCTTCGGTAATGGCAGGTAATAACGTCATGCTAAGCGACATGGTTATGGTAGATGGGAACATCAAAAGTGGCATGGCCATACCTGTGAGATGCCCGAATGTGCCCAGCGACTGTTCTACCGTATATCCTGCTGCCTGGAGACGCTGCGGTATTAATACCGAGTCCATGCTTTGCAACAGTGTCGTTAATGTCCGCCCGGCTGAAATAGGTAAGGCTATGGATATTACTGATTTGCCTATATGAAATGAGCTCTCGTTTGCTCTGGTCTTATTAGTGAATTGATTGTTCTTTTTATACCGATGCAAAGTTTTGCTGTAAAAATACATGAGCGTTATAAAACCGGCTACATCGCCTATTACCATTCCGAGAACCGATATGCTCGAGGCATATTCTATACTTATGCCTATAGCGTATCTTATGAGGCTTAATACCAGGGCCATGCGGGCAAATTGTTCCACTATCTGCCCGATCGCCTGGGGCACTACGTTTTGTATACCCTGGAAGAAGCCGCGTATAACTCCCGAATTCGCCGTTATGAATAATGCCGGTATGTAGACCATCATGGGATAATAAACGCCAGGGCTGTGAAGTATATTCACGGCAATGGGTCGGGCATATATAAATAATACGGCTGATATTGCTATACTGGCTGTTACGGCTATAACAGAACTTACCAGTACTATCTTGGGCAACATTTTATAATTACCCTTAGCCTTTTGTTCAGCTGTCATGCGAGATACGGCTATGGGTATACCCGAGGCTAAAAATGAGGCGGCTATAAAGTATACCGGCAGGGCCAACTGAAATAAGCCCATACCTTGAGCGCCTATTATGTTGGACAAAATAATTCTGTATATAAACCCCAGTATACGTGTGGCAAAACCGGCTACGGTTAATATGGCGGCATTGCGTACAAAAGAAGATTCGTTCTGTTCCATATACACCTCGTACTTTACATGCTGCTAACAATATATTAATTAAAATGTGGAAATAGAATTCGATATAAAATCTTTCGATTCGTGCTTTGAATAGCGGACATCGGTAGAACGAGTAAACAGCAGGGTAGATGAATCCTTTGGATTTGAAAAGCACTATATACGCGGTCAAAAGAAGATGAGCGCAAGGTGCGGCTTGGCATTATGCGTGATGCTGGCTATGGCCGTTGGTAGGGTAAAAGAAGGGCAAATGGACAAGATGAGGAGCCTAGTTAAGAGCGCATAAAAAACAGAAATAATCCACAGGGAGGTAAAACTTCCACACTATTATCCACAGGCAAGAAAGGGAAAGCTTATGGGATAAGGTGAAGTATGCTCATTTTTAGGGTTATGACGGACAAAAACGTGGTATAGAATACAGTTTAAGGCAACAAAAAGGCGATTGTACGGATATAATAGGATGAGAATTGAAATAATGAGGCTAATATGTTTTTTTAAGGAGAAAAATGTGTACATCGCAAATAGCTCTAATAAAAAATTGTCTTGACGATGGGGGGGCAATATGGTATATAATGTATATATAGATCGATTAAAAGTGGGGGTGGTTCCTTTGAATGAGTTACTAGCATTTTGAATATATAAAAATACATGGAAGCGAGGAACTTTAAGATGACCTTGTGGGCTGGAATAGTAGGCGGTGCCTTTGCATTTATTATGTCCATTTTTATGTCATTAATAGGAGCTGATCCCAGTATACTAGGGGCTACTATTATTTTATCAATTATAATCTCTGGGTGTTCTGGCTGGATAGTAGAAAATATGAAGCAATGCAGTTCCAAATGTCATAAAAATGATAGCGAACTTAGCAAGAATGTTGTTGAAAAAGAAAATATGACTAAAGATAAACAATAAAAATGGTTCAACGCTGAATTAGCCATACTACGAATTGCAGATAAAATCGTAAGGTATTGAATAAGTGAGGCAAAGTATGTTAAAATTATATCAGGCAATGCTGAGGCCGAGGGTATATACTGAGGCCTGAAGGAGGATTTTTGTTAATCATATGGTTGATATATTGGACAAAGCTATGCGATCCCACGATTTAGATAAATACGAAATAGTGAGATTGCTTTCTATAGATGACGTCGCGCAGCAAGAGTTGCTCTTCAAAGCCGCCGATAAGACAAGACAACAATATCTTGGTACCGATGTGCATCTGCGCGGCCTTATTGAATTCTCCAATTATTGTATGAATGATTGTATGTACTGCGGCATAAGGCGGGGGAACAGGACTCTTGAGAGGTACCGCATCGAACCCGATGAAGTCATAAAAGTGGCTGCCCAAGCTTATCGGTTGGGCTATCGTACTATAGTTCTCCAGTCTGGCGAGGACAGTTACTATACCGGCGACGTTATGTGCCATATCATCCGCGGCATAAAAGAGGTGGCTGATGTTGCTATAACGCTCAGCATAGGTGAAAGAAGCTATGATGATTACAGGCGCATGAAGGAGGCTGGAGCGGACAGATACCTGATGCGCTTTGAAACGTCGAACAGGGGGCTTTATAAAAAGCTGCATCCGCGTATGGACTTCGATAACAGGATACAATGCTTAAGAGATATAAAATCATTAGGGTATGAATTGGGCTCGGGATTTCTTGTTGGATTGCCCGGGCAAACCGTGGAGGATATAGCCGATGATATATTGCTGCTCGAGGAATTAGGTGCGGACATGGTGGGCATAGGTCCATTTATACCGCATCCGGATACGCCGCTGCGAAATTGCAATAGCGGTTGCCTTGATATGGTGCTGAAGGCGGTGGCCGTGTTGCGTCTTGTCATGCCGGATATAAATATACCGGCCACCACGGCGGTAGGGACATCCGATCCTTTTGGCAGGCAAAAGGCGTTGAAAGCAGGAGCTAATGTCATAATGCCCAATGTGACGCCTCTGGAATATCGGCAGCTTTACCAGCTTTATCCCGGTAAAATATGTATCGGCGAGAACCCGCAGGACTGCCGCATATGCGTGGAAGGGCTTATACGTTCTGTCGGCAGAACTGTTGGAACAGGTTACGGAGGGCACAATGGCTGAGCATTATTATTCTGAAAATCCGGTTTCCGGACATGATATGAAACGCATAAAATTCGCTTTTAAGGGATACGCCCTCGAGTTTATAACCGATGCCGGCGTTTTTTCCAAAGGAAAGGTCGATACCGGTTCCGGTGTTTTATTGAATGCTCTGCCTGACCGTTTATCCGGCAAGGTGCTCGATATGGGCTGCGGTTATGGGGCCATAGGTATTTCCATTGCTAAAGCCTATCCGGACGTCGAGGTTGTCATGGCAGACATAAACAGCAGAGCTGTAGAGCTGGCGCAGGAAAATATAAAGCTGAATGGTGTAGATAATGCTATTGCTTATCAGAGCGATGGTTTTGCTCAAGTAGATGGTCTGTTTGACATCATCGTATCTAATCCACCTATAAGGGCGGGTAAAAGCGTCG
>JASGMM010000079.1 GCA_030156435.1 Clostridiales bacterium
TGGCTCAAAATTTCGCTAGCGTGTGGCTCACGAATTCGTTAGCGAAGGTGGCTCAAAATTTCATTAGCGGGTGGCTCAAAATTTCGTTGACGATCGCAAGTTAGAGTTTGAATGTGCTTAACATAAAACATTTTCAAAATACAGATCCACAAGGAATAATATAAGTAATGTATATACCAATATTATTCTTTTGAGCAATATATATTCTGTATAGGTATATTAGTGAATAGCAGGGAAATCTGTGATTTCAGGTTTGAGGAAAATATATCAAATATTTCCTCAAGATTAACCATTGACATGACTGGTATGCTGACTATCACAAAATTCGTTATTGAACCAATAAGTTTTATAGGTGATGAGAGATCATTGGCTCTCATTATCTCGTTCAATCGTTTATTATCTTCGTTTTAAGATATTTTAAAGTAAAAAAGCGGCCTATATCAGGCCGCTGTCTAATACTATGCTATATCCCATTTCTTTAGTGACAAAAGTTTGCATGCGCCTCTTGAGAAAATCCTTATGCCTTTGGAATCCTTGCTCGGATAGATTCGGCCAGTCATGACTTTGCGGCCATCATTTATAAACACCTCAACGGAACATTTGTCTACAAATGCCCTTATAGTAAGCACATTATCATCGAGTTCTACCTCCGTATGTTTTTCGCCTTTAGGCCCTATGCCGGATTTATTTCTATCAAATGAAAATATCTTTTTCGCCCTGTTATATGAGAGTATGGTTTCCTCACCATAACCCGTCCTCAGCTTTAAACCAAATTCAGTCGCACTTCGAGCATCAAAAGAAGCCTCTATTTCATAGCTGTCACCATATGCATCTAGATTTCTTTCGCCCTCAAATTCTATATTTTCCATAGAAAACTCGTTTCTTCTATACGTCTTTATTTCATCCACAGGTTTAAAACAAAGCATGCCATCCTTTAATAGTACTTCACGCGGCAAAGTCATAGCACCAGCCCAGTTATGCCCTAAAGAATATGTGGGATTTTCCGAACCCCATTCATTCATCCATGCCACTATAATTCTCCGACTACTGACGTCTTCGGTCGTTTGCGGCGCATAAAAGTCAAAGCCGTAATCTAAAGGAAAACATCTATCAAAGATAAAGTCGCCAACGCTTTCATCGAAATGACCAATAGCATACACAGAGCTATTGTAGGGCTTCTCCTCGTTCAGATACTGAAGGGAAACTATAAGCACGTCCCTATCTTGTAATCTGAACATATCTGGACACTCGCAGTTATTGCCCATATTTTTTTCAGCCCCAACGGCCCTTAAAAACGCCCAATGCAACATATCTAAAGACGTGTATATAAGGACTTGACCCTTACCTTTCCCGTCATTCGATCCTATAACCACATAATATTTGCCGTTTCTTTTAAAAACTCTTGGATCGCGAAAATCCTTTTTGCTGGCCTCATTGGGTATCTGTTCAATGCTTATAACTGGATTACCCTTATATTTCGCAAAATTTATAGCATCGTCTGAATATGCCAAACACTGAGTTTCGCGTTGGTCGCCGCCATCTACCACATGACCTGTGTACATAAGATACAACCTTCCATTTGCTTCCATGGAGCTGCCTGAGAAACACCCATCTTTGTCATAGGGTTTGTCAGGCGCCAATGCTATGGGAAGATAATTCCATTTTATGAGGTCATCGCTTACAGCATGGCCCCAATACATCAGTCCGGGCACAGCATCATATGGATTGTGCTGATAAAAAAGATGATATTTATCTTTATAATGTATGAATCCGTTCGGGTCGTTTATCCACCCGCATTGACCCATCAAGTGATAATTTAACCTGTACTGGGAGTTCACTTTATCTTTATTAGCTTTTATATATTGGTTGGCTTCATATAACATATTAGAATATCTCCTAATTAATTTGGATTCACCATCAATCCTCATTTGCCAATGATAAATCGATATGGCAGTATCCACCGGGATTTTTCTTCAAGTATTTCTGATGATACTCCTCTGCTTTTATGAAATGCTTGAGCTTTTCCACTTCGGTGACAATAGGTTTATCATATTTTTGCGCTTCTTTCGATATTACTTTTTCGATAATTTCCTTATCCTTGGGATCGATATAGTAAATACCGGTCCTGTACTGCGTTCCTATATCCGGGCCCTGTCTATTTAAAATGGTAGGATCGACGACCCTGAAATAGTATTCTAATATTTTCTCCAATGTCGTTTTGTCAGCGTCATATTTTACATGTACGGTCTCTGCATGGCCCGTCTTCCATAGCTCATGGTAAGAAGCGGTTTCGGTTTTGCCGTTAGCATACCCGACTTCGGTTTCTACAACGCCCGGTATGCGGTCAAAATATGCCTGTACTCCCCAAAAGCATCCTCCGGCAAGATAAATGTCACAGATATTTTGATTGTCATTTACCGACCCTGCTTCAGCATCATCAGAAAGTTCCCTCGGATTTATAACCGCTTTGGTCATTTTATATAATTCCTCAAACGTCATCGCCAATTACCTTTCTTTTATAAATAAAAAGCGGCCCATATCAGGCCGCCATAGCATCATTTCTCCAAACGCTGCTTGACATAGTTTATCAAACCGTCGGATGCCATTATCTGCTGCATGAATTCAGGAAACGGCTGGCTTTTATAGGTTTTGCCGGTCGTGATATCAGCGATGGTACCGGTCGTCACATCCACATCGACCTCATCGCCGTCGTTTATTTCCCGGGCAGCATCCGGGCACTCCAGTATGGGCAGCCCTATATTTATGGCATTTCTGTAAAATATGCGCGCAAATGATTCGGCTATGACGCACGATATACCCGATGCCTTTATAGCTATCGGCGCATGCTCACGCGACGAACCACAACCGAAGTTTCTGCCTGCTACCATTATATCGCCGGGTTTTGCTTTGGCCTTGAAATTCGGATCCAAGTCCTCCATGCAATGGCCGGCCAGCTCATCCGGGTCGCTGGTATTCAGGTAGCGCGCCGGTATTATGACATCGGTATCCACATTATCCCCATATTTTATAGCTTTACCTCTCATTACGCCACCTCCTCCGGTGCAGCTATTCTACCCGCGATAGCCGAGGCTGCCGCGATAGCCGGTCCGGCCAGGTATACCTCGCTCTCGGGATGCCCCATGCGACCTACGAAATTGCGATTAGTAGTAGCCAACGCCCTCTCGCCTTTGGCCAATATTCCCATGTGTCCTCCCAGGCACGGCCCGCACGTAGGCGTGCTGACGGCAGCGCCCGCTTCTATGAATATCTCTATAAGGCCCTCTTTGAGAGCCTGCAGGTATATGGCCTGCGTAGCCGGAAATACTATAAGGCGCACGTTTGGATGGACTTTGTGCCCCTTCAGTATAGATGCCGCTACGCGCAGGTCCTCTATGCGACCGTTGGTGCATGAGCCTATGACCACCTGGTCCAGCGGCACATCGCCTACCTCGTCTATAGTGCGCGCGTTGGACGGCAGATGCGGGAATGCCACCGTAGGCTTCACCTGGCTTAAGTCTATATCGTAAATCGCCACATATTCGGCGTCGTCATCCGCTAGGTAAACCTTATACGGTTTTATCGAATGTTCCTTTATATAGGCTATTGTCTTATCGTCGACTTCAAATATCCCATTTTTAGCACCTGCTTCTATAGCCATATTGGCCATCGAGAACCTGTCATCCATGGACAGGTACTGCAATCCGTCGCCTGTAAATTCCATAGACTGGTACAATGCGCCATCCACGCCTATCATACCTATTATATGCAATATAACATCCTTGCCGCCGACCCATTTGCCTGGTTTGCCGTGCAGCACGAATTTCTGCGCCTCAGGCACCTTAAACCACGTCTCGCCTATGGCCATGGCGGCGGCCATATCAGTGCTGCCCACGCCCGTCGAGAATGCGCCCAATGCGCCGTATGTGCAGGTATGCGAGTCGGCCCCTATAACAACGTCGCCAGCCACTACCAATCCTTTCTCGGGTATAAGAGCATGCTCTATGCCCATGCGCCCGACCTCAAAGTAATTGGTCAGTCCCATCTTGCGGGCGAAATCCCTTATCAGTTTATTCTGCTCGGCGGATTTTATATCTTTATTAGGCGTAAAATGATCCGGTATAATGGCTACCTTATCTTTATCAAAGACATGATCTATGCCTATTTTTTCGAATTCTTTTACGGCTACCGGCGCCGTCACGTCATTGCCGAAAACCAGATCCACTTTGGCGCTTATAAGCTGGCCGGCCTTTACCTCTTTTAAGCCGGCATGGTCGGCCAGTATCTTTTGTGTCATAGTCATTCCCACTTTATATATCATCCCCTTTCAATAACGTGTATTCTATAGCGTCCACCATGGCTATCCAGCTGGCCGCTATTATATTGGTGGACACACCCACAGTACTCCAACTGTATTGCCCGTCGCTGGATTCTATGAGCACGCGCACCTTGGCCGCCGTAGCCGCGCGGCTATCCAACACCCTCACCTTATAATCGGTAAGATGCATCTTTTTAAGCTGTGGATAAAATACCTCCAAGGCCTTTCTCAACGCCTTATCCAGCGCATCGACCGGGCCGTCGCCTTCGGCCGCCGTCATCTCCTCGGTACCGTCTACCAGTACTTTTATCATAGCAGCGGCGCTGTTATCCTCCGATTGCCACGGTTGATCGGCTATAACCTTGAAGTCCTTTATGTCGAATAATTTCTTGTACCTGCCCAGCTGTTTCATTATGAGAAGGTCGAACGACGCCTCGGCCCCTTCAAATTGATAGCCCTCATACTCCAAGCGTTTGAGCTCATCTATGACGGCCTGTACCTCGGGTGAATCCTTTGTCAAGCTTTGGTCAAAGCGCTTCATCCTGGTCAGCACCGTGCTGCGCCCCGACATTTCGGACATAAGCAACCTGCGGCTATTACCTACCAAAGCAGGGTCTATATGCTCGAAACTCGTCGGTGCCTTAAGCACGGCGTCTATATGCATGCCGGCTTTATGTGTAAAGGCGCTGGCACCTACATAAGGGGCCTTTGTATCGGGCGGTAGATTGGCTATCTCGCTTATATAGCGCGATATGGTAGTCAGCTCGGCCATTTTCTCATCGGGTATACAGCGGTAGCCCATCTTCAGCTGCAAATTCGCTATAATAGGAAACAGATCGGCATTACCACACCGCTCGCCGTAACCGTTCAATGTGCCCTGCACCTGTATAGCTCCAGCCTGAACCCCCATAATGGTATTAGCCACCGCCATACCGCCGTCGTTATGGCAGTGTATGCCCACCGGTATATCAAATCTTTCGACGACGCATCTGGTTATATCGTATATCTCCATAGGAAAGGCCCCGCCATTGGTATCGCACAGCGCTATGCTGTCAGCGCCGGCATTAACCGCGGCCTCCAGCGTCTTTATGGCATATTCGGGATTTCGTTTATAACCGTCGAAGAAGTGCTCGGCATCGAATATCACCTCTTTGCCGTGCTGCTTCATATAGGCCACGCTGTCGGCTATCATGCGTAGATTCTCATCGAGCGTGGTATGCAAGACCTCGATAACATGAAAATCCCAACTTTTGCCAAATATTGCTATTGCCAATGTTCCGGCTGCCAGCATAGCAGCCAGGTTGCGGTCGCCTTCGGCATCTATATTGGCCCGGCGCGTGCTGCCGAAAGCCACCAGTCGTGCATGGCCCAGTCCCTTCTCCTGGAGGACGTTAAAAAGATCGAGGTCTTTCGGATTGGAGCCGGGATTGCCGGCCTCTATATAATCCACGCCCATAGCATCGAGTTGTTCTACTATCTTGAGTTTATCCTCAAGCGAGAACGATATACCCTCTGCCTGCATGCCGTCGCGAAGGGTGGAATCGTATATATAGATCTTTTGCACCAGGTCACCTCCATATTCTTTTATTTCGCAGTTTCATACAACATCTTATTTATAGCATCGATATAAGCGCGGGCACTGGCTTCTATTATATCGGTGCTGACGCCTTTGCCGACAAATACCTGGCCGTCGTTTCTAACCCTTACTGTAACCTCACCCAGCGCATCCTTGCCTTCGGTAACAGCTCTTATACCGTAATCGTCGAGTGGAACCTCGCGGCCTATGCAACGCTCTATAGCGTTGAATACCGCGTCCACCGGACCGTCGCCGCAAGCGGCCTCTTCTATGAATTGATCACCGTGCTTTAAGCGCACTGTAGCCGTAGCGGTGACCTTATTACCGCTGGATATCTGGAATTGATCGAGCGCATAGATCTCGGGTATCTTTATAGCTTTCTCGGTCACTAACGCCTCTATATCCTTATCCAGCACCACCTTCTTTTTATCCGCCAGATCCTTAAAGCGTTCGAAAGCCGCATTGATCTCATCTTGCGAAAGGTTATAACCCAGCTCTTTTAAGCGTTCCTCAAAAGCATGGCGTCCGGACAACTTTCCCAGCACCATCTTGTTTTGTTTCAAACCTATGGATTCCGGCGTCATGATCTCATAGGTGCTTCGCTCGCTCAATACGCCATGCTGATGTATACCGGCCTCATGCGCGAAGGCATTGGCTCCTACTATAGCCTTATTAGGCTGTATATCCATACCCGTCAGATGAGCTACCAGCATGCTGGTGCGATATATCTGCGTAGTATCTATATTGACGGCGCGCTTGAAGTAATCGCGACGCGTATTCAGCGCCATGATTATCTCTTCTAAAGCAGCATTGCCTGCGCGCTCGCCTATGCCGTTTATAGTACCTTCGACCTGCTGTATACCGTTTTGGACAGCAGCCAACGAATTTGCCGTAGCCATACCGAGGTCATTGTGGCAGTGCACGCTCAACTGGACCTTGTCTATGCCTGGCACATTTTCCTTTATGCCGCGTATTAAAGCCCCGAATTCATCGGGCACGGCATAGCCTACGGTATCCGGCACGTTTATTACGTCGGCTCCTGCCTCTATAACCGCTGCGAATACCTGATACAGGTATTCGAGATCGGTGCGCGATGCGTCCTCTGCTGAAAATTGCACTTCAGCCCCGAGGCTTTTGGCATAAGCCACCGACTCTACAGAGGCTTTGAGCACATCTTCGCGCGTCATCTTCAATTTATATTTCAAATGAATATCCGAGGTAGCTATAAATACGTGAATGCGGGGATGAGCGGCCTCTTTCAAGGCCTCCCATGCCCTGTCTATATCGGCTTTAACCGCACGGCACAGGCCGCATATAGCCGGTCGCCGCACCTCACGTGCTATGGCACTCACCGCTTCAAAGTCACCTTTAGATGCGATGGGAAAACCGGCCTCTATAACATCCACGCCCAGCTTCTCGAGCTGGCGGGCTATTTCAAGCTTCTCCTCGGTATTCAAGCTGACACCAGGGGATTGTTCGCCATCCCTCAATGTGGTGTCAAAAACCCTTATTATATCGTCCATATAACATCGACTCCAAAATTAAAATGATACAGGCTTAATCCAACTCATCATCTTGCGCAGTTCTTTACCAACCTTCTCTATCAGCAGGTTGCGCTCTCTCTTGCGCGTGGCATTGAAGAACGGACGATTGGTCTGGTTCTCCAATATCCAGTTCTTTGCGAATGTGCCGTCCTGTATCTCGCCTAAAACCTTCTTCATCTCTTGTTTGCTCTGGTCGTTTATGATGCGCTTGCCGACCACATAATCGCCGTATTCGGCAGTGTCGCTGATGGAATACCTCATGTAGCTGAGGCCACCCTGGTTGACCAGGTCCACTATGAGCTTCATCTCATGCAGGCATTCGAAGTAAGCTACCTCTGGCTGATAACCGGCGTCGACCAATGTCTGAAATCCGGCTTTTATAAGCTCGGATAAGCCGCCGCATAGCACGGCCTGTTCACCGAATAGATCGGTCTCTGTCTCCTCCTGGAAGGTTGTCTCCAGCACGCCACCGCGGGTACCACCTATGCCTTTGGCATATGCCAGCGCTATGTCCTTGGCGTGACCGCTTACATCCTGTTGCACAGCTATGAGACACGGCACGCCCTTGCCCTCCTGATACTGGCTGCGCACTATATGGCCGGGACCTTTAGGCGCTATCATGATGACGTCGACGAAGTCGGGCGGTACTATTTGCCCGAAGTGTATATTGAAGCCATGGGCAAATGCCAGTACCTTCCCCGGGGCCAAATTGGGTTCTATGCTCTCTTTGTAAAGCTTGGCCTGTTTCTCATCGGGAACTAATATCATAATAACATCGGCAGCTTTGGCCGCATCGGCTGACTCCATTACCGTAAGCCCTGCCTCTTGGGCTATCTTCCACGATTTGCTGCCTTTATAAAGGCCTACTACCACATCCACGCCGCTCTCTTTTAGGTTGAGCGAATGGGCGTGACCTTGGCTGCCGTATCCTATAACCGCTACCTTCTTACCGCTTAATAAATCCAGATTTGCATCTGCTTCATAATATAACTTTGCCATAGTGCATATATCCTCCTACGAATTTTTTATATTTTTATGAGCTTCATCAGCTGTAAATAACCATTTTACTGCTGGCCGAGCGATTTGTCTCCACGCTCTATGGCCACCACGCCCGTGCGCACCATTTCCTTTATCCCGAATTGACGCAGCATTTCCTCCAAAGCCAGCGTCTTATTACTCTTGCCGGTAGCCTCTATGGTGATAAATTCCGTCGTTATATCTACTACCTTAGCCTGAAATACATTGGCTATCTGCATGATCTCGCTACGGGTTTTGGAATCGGCGTTGACCTTTATAAGCACCAATTCTCGAGCTACCGAATTAGCCGTAATATCCTTCACCTCTATGACATCTATCAGTTTGCCTAATTGTTTCATGACCTGGTCGACAATGTATTCGTCGCCGTCCACCACAATGGTTATGCGCGACACGTCCTCGTCCTGTGTGGGCCCGACCGCCAGGCTGTCTATATTAAAACCCCTGCGGCTGAAAAGCCCCGACACCCTAGACAATACGCCGGCATGATTCTGTACCAGTATGCCTATTATATACTTCAATCGTTACACCCCCTTTCGGGCTGCATTATCAAAAACCCCTTTCATCCCATATTCAGGGACGAAAGGGGTTAACTTCCGTGATACCACCCAACTTCGCCATCGCCTCACAACGACGGCCTCACTAAGTCGTCAACACGACTTTATGCTTTAACGGGCACTACCCGGCACACCCTACTAAACCTTCAGGCTGCAGCTCAGGAGCGAGTTATACGATATGCCCTCTGTCCGGCTCACACCTGCCGCCGGCTCTCTGTACAGACCCGTGCATATCCTTTTTCTCCTTCATGGCCTTTATTTCATTTTTATTCATTATACCAGCATCAATATGCCAAGTCAATAGGGAAAAAGGAGTTTGTCAATAGTCAGCGAAAATGACATTATTGCAGAATAATTTTACTATGACAATATCACAGAATGTGCTGTTGTATTTTACGAATAATAAGTATATAATAATAACAATCAGAAAGGAGCTGTTGTTTATGCCTAATATAAAGCCCATATCTGATTTGCGTAATTACAACGAGGTTTTACGCGATGTCGCCGCTGGTGAACCTGTTTTCTTGACTAAGAACGGTAGAGGACGGTATGCACTGGTTGATATTACCGATTACGAAAAAGCGCAGTCAACGATCAAACCGCTTGGCGAACTCAACAAAGGCCGTAAATCTGGGAAGGAAAATGAATGGCTTTCTCATGAGGACATGAAAGCGCATTTCAAAGAAAAAGAAGATGCATAAGCTGCGTTATTCTCTCGAGGCTGTGAAACGCAGATTTTTTATGATGGATGAAACAAATGTAAAAGGTGAAATGATAATGTTTATAAAACAGGTAAAAGAACAGTTAGGGAAAATGTCTGAAGCAGAAAAGGAAGAATGGATTTTGACTCAGGCAAAATTGCTGGAGGAGAACGAACAGCATAGTTTTTTAATGTCGCTTTCCGGTGAAAAGAAAGTTATATACATGCCAAGTCAGGGAGAGATCGAAGAAGTATGTAAGAAGATAGATAATGGTGACATTTATCTTGAATATGAGACACATTATTACGAGTTTGATGATGACGGCAGATATATGGATGATTGGAAAGTATGGCATAATGATCCATTCCAGGCGA
>JASGMM010000080.1 GCA_030156435.1 Clostridiales bacterium
CAAATTTAGATCCAGCACTTTTTTAAGAAAAAATTTATTTTCGGCAACCTTCTAGCCTCTATTTATCGCTATTCTTATTTTCATGCTTCACACCTGATGAGAGAATTATTTCGTTTGTAACCACTTTTATGTATCAAGACATGACTAAGTGCCTAACTTCATGCCCTTAACAAAGGCATTTCGGTTTCAAGTAGTGGTTCTAAGCACGCAAAAGCTATTAAACTTGAGCTAAAACCCTATTTTTGATAATAGTAATATGTACCTGCACTAAAAGCTACAGATATTTATACCCACGGTATAGTTGCCTTTGGCGCTAAATTTTACTATTGCGACAGGTCCTGCCGTCCGGTTGTTGGTGTTTGGTGACACCATGGTCATGGTTCCCGGGCCGTCTACCATTGTCCACTCGTAATACAGGGTTTTTCTGTCAGTATATGTCTTGATTTCCGTCATTGTTTCAGTTCGCCCCATGTATATCCAATCGTCAACGGGGTAGGTTTCGTCTTCACTTGATCCGCTGCCTGAACCTCCGCTGCTACCCTTTTCCGTTTCGCCGGGCGTGCTTTGTTTGTCTTTATCAGTTTTTGCCGGGTTCGGCTTTTGATCTTTTTTGTGCTCAAGATCTACCGGAGTGTCCAGCGTGGTATACTTAACGTTTTCGTCATTCATTGCAAAGGCCAGTACCGCGGCAAGCGTCAGTATTATCAATAAAGCGATTAATACCGATAAACTCTTTTTCAACATTATAAAAAAACACCTCCGTAAAAATAGTAAAAAAAACAACCCCTCTCCGGGGTTGGGCAAAACTTGTTATTCATCTTCAATAGGTTCTTCAACGTATATTTTCCACTGACCGTCTATCTTCTTAAGCCACACGGCCCAGTAGCTGCTGCTGACTTCTTCTTTAACAGGAGCGATATTATGCGCTCTTACTTCCACTTCGGCATATGCATAGGCGGGGTTCTCAGGGTTTTCAGCTACTTCTCCAAAGTCCGGTGTGGTAAACACACAATATTTGACCGTTATGCCGTCAAATTTGCTTATTTCTTTTACCCGTACTGAGACTGTGCAAAATTTTGTGTATAGCTGAATAATATCGCTGCAAACCGCTATCTTAAGCTTTATTTTTGGTGTGCCTGATAGGAGTCGAACCTACGGCCTTCTGGTCCGGAGCCAGACGCTCTATCCACTGAGCTACAGGCACACACTACTTACACCGACTACACTATATTATAAGCCCAATTACACGATCGGTCAAGGCAAGGTCAAGCAACAGAATCCAACTGAAATTTTTTGTGAACTGCTTTCACCGCTCTTTCTATATCTTCCTTGGGTATCAAACAGGATATCTTTATTTCGGACGTGCTTATCATTTCTATATTTATACCTTCTTCAGCCAATGCTTCGAACATAAGGGACGCTATTCCGGGATTATTGGCCATACCAGCACCTACCACCGATATCTTGGCTATATCCTCTGCGTACTTAACATCAGTAGCACCGAGCTCATCCAATAGGCCCTTTATAATATCTACAGCTTGCTTCAAATTTGACTTACTCACCGTGAACGATATATCTTTTGTACCGCCACGCCCTATGCTCTGCAGTATTATATCCACGTTTATCCCTTGGTCAGCCAGTGCTTTAAAAAGCTTATGCGCCATACCGGGCTTATCAGCCACCCCTATAACCGCTATACGGGCTATATCAACATCATGGGCTACTCCCTTGATTACCATCTTTTCCACAATTGATTCCTCCCTTACATATGTGCCATCATTACTATTAAAGCTACATTTTACAACTAAAGGAACGTTAAAATTCTTGGCCAGTTCTACCGAGCGGTTGTGCAATACCTTTGCTCCAAGGCTAGCCATCTCCAACATCTCATCATATGATATATCAGCCAGCTTACGTGCCTCTGGTACTAAACGAGGGTCAGCGGTATATACGCCATCCACATCAGTGTATATTTCACACATATCAGCGTTTAGAGCTGCAGCTAATGCTACTGCGGTAGTATCTGAACCTCCCCTCCCAAGGGTGGTTATATCGTCATTATCGTCCATGCCCTGAAAACCGGCTACTATCACTATCTTGCCGCCGTCTAGCTCCTTACGTATACGGCTGCCATCTATGGCCTCTATTCGGGCATTAGTATGCAAATTACTGGTTTTTATGCCCACCTGCCGGCCTGTCAGCGAGATAACTGGTAATCCTAAAGCTTCTATAGCCATAGCTAGCAACGCTATAGATATCTGTTCACCGGTAGAAAGCAACATGTCTAATTCGCGTTTGGATGGATTAGAATTTATTTCCATAGCCATATCCATTAGATGATCGGTAGTATCGCCTTGCGCTGAGACCACTACCACTATATCGTTTCCGGCCTCCTTAGCAGCCTTTATCCTTCTGGCCACATTCATTACACGTTCGGCATTGGCCACTGATGAACCACCATATTTTTGAACTATTAACGACAAACTATCTCTCCTTTCCCTTGTGCAAGCAATTCTACGCCATAACGGCAAATATCCATTACATATACATCCCAATGCTGTTCAAAAGCAGCTAAAAATTTATCCATTTCTGTTCGTATCTTATCATAGTCCTTATCCATTATTGCTATCAAGGTGGGCCCGGCGCCGCTCAAGAAAGTACCTTTTGTACCCAATTCTGCCATTTTGGACATTATCTCATCCCAGTGAGGTATGAGGCCCTTTCGGTAAGGTTGATGCAGTCTGTCATCTACAGCCGCCGGCAAATTATCCAGCCGGCCCGTTATAAGCGATGCCGTGAGTAAAGCTGCTCGGCTGATATTAAATACTGCATCCTGCATCGGCACATTCTGAGGCAATATGGCGCGTGCCTTCGAGGTGGGCAACTGAAAGTCGGGTACCATAACCAGCAGCTTTATACAATCTGGCAGGTCTATGCGTACATACTTGACTTCTCCCTCTACTATACATGCCACTGTCATGCCTCCTATAAGCGCAGGCAGTACATTGTCCGGATGACCGTCCATTTTAGCCGCCAAATATATTATATCATTTTTATTCAGCGGGCATCCTATTAATTCATTTGCAGCAACCAAACCTCCGGCTATACATGCTGCGCTACTACCCAAACCGCGCGTGATGGGTATATTGTTTATAAGATTGATATGCAGGCCTTTGGGTCGATATCCCACCTCATCGAATAAGCGCTTCATCGATATGAAGACTAAATTTCGCTCATCGGTTTCTATATATCCCTTATCCGATTCTGGTATAGTTATTTTAAGGCCACTTTCTATTTCCTCTGTTTCTATTATATTATATAAATCCAAAGCTATACCCAAACAATCGAATCCGGCTCCCATATTCGCACTTGTAGCCGGCACTTTTACTCTAATCATTAAGCCAGTCCTTTCAGAAATCATTTAAGCGAGCAGTTCTCGTTCCAATACCTTTAAATCAGCTGGCCATACTTTAGGCTGGCCACCTAAGCTTATAGCAGTATCTGGATCTTTTAAACCGTTGCCCGTCAAAATACAGACAACGCGCTGACCTCTCTTGAAAAATCCACGGCGTGATAATTTTATAACACCTGCCACAGAAGCACATGATGCAGGCTCTGCAAATACGCCTTCGGCGCTCGCCAGTAGTTTATAAGCTTCAAGTATTTCATCGTCGGTTACTTTGTCTATATGGCCTTCGGATTCCGTTATAGCATTGCTTGCTCCCTTCCAACTAGCTGGATTACCTATACGTATAGCCGTTGCAATGGTCTCCGGATGCTCTATTACCCTATTCTCTACTATAGGCGCTGCACCGGCCGCTTGAAAACCCAACATTTTAGGAAGCACGCTTATAACCCCGCCTTCATAATATTGTTTAAATCCCTTCCAATAAGCTGTTATATTGCCGGCATTGCCAACCGGTATTGCCAAATAGTCCGGTACTCCGTCAAGCTGATCACATACCTCGAATGCTCCTGTTTTTTGGCCCTCTATGCGAAATGGGTTTATGGAATTTACAAGCGTTATGGGATGTGATGAAGTTATTTCTCTTACCAGCTGCAATGCTTGGTCGAAATTACCGTCTATAGCCACTATCTCCGCACCGTATGCCATGGCTTGAGCTAATTTGCCCAATGCTATTTTATTATTGGGTATAAACACTATACAGCGCATACCAGCCCTGGCCGCATAAGCCGCTGCAGATGCCGACGTATTGCCGGTAGAGGCGCACATAATGGTATTAGACCCTTCTTCTGCAGCTTTGGATATAGCCATAGTCATTCCCCTATCTTTAAATGAACCAGTAGGATTTAATCCCTCATATTTCAGATAAAGCTCTATGCCACCCAATTCTTTCTCTATATTATGCGCCTTTATAAGCGGCGTATTGCCTTCATTCAGTGTTATAACCGGCGTAGCATCGTTTACCGGCAAATAATCTCTGTATCTATCTATAAGTCCTTTCCACATAATCGGCCTCCTATAAATTATCTTCTACTCGTATACGGTTTATAACAGCGCTGACAGCATCATTGTCGCTTAATATAGCCATCTTGTCGTTAAGCACTGATTCAGGTTCTTCATCGGATATAAAGCCAAATTCATCCTTTACTATGGGATCATTGCAAAATACTAGGCTCACATCTCCAAATAATTCTCTTACAGCGTTTACAGCATCCGATCTATCTTTATATGCCGCCCTTATGAAATACCGGCTTTTAACATCATTTATGTCCATAACAGGATAACCTTCACTGTCTGCCCATACCTCTTTTTTGCGCGTTTTCAGGTGTTTAACCGCATCTATCACATCCGCCACTACCGCACTGGCTGTTGGCAATTTACCTGCACCCATGCCGTAGAATATTACATCCCCTATAACATCCCCGCGCACCAATATAGCGTTAAAAGCATCATCTACGGTGGCCAGAGGACTGCTCTTGGGAATCATGAGTGGCGATACCCTGGCCATGAGCTTACCTCCCATATCCTTGCACATTGCTATTAACTTTATAGCATAGTCCATTTCATCGGCATAGATCATGTCCAACCGCGTTATGGCGGATATGCCTTCTGTATACACATCTCTGTAACTAACCGCTCTACTAAACGCCATAGAAGCAAGTATAGCTATTTTACGAGCAGCATCATAACCATCGATATCATTTGATGGATCGCTTTCAGCATAGCCTTTTTCTTGAGCATCCTTTAAAGCCTGCTCAAACGTTTTACCATGCAAGCGCATCTGCGTCAATACATAATTAGTGGTACCGTTTAATATGCCGACGATCTCGGATATTTCATTAGCTGCCAGGCACTGATTAAGAGGGCGTATTATCGGTATGCCGCCACCTACACTAGCCTCAAAAAAGAAATTCACATCGCGGTCCCTGGCTAACCGAAGCAACTCTGCACCATGTTCAGCCACAAGTTCCTTGTTGGATGTTACCACATGCTTACCGCTGTTGAGCGCGCGTTTAACATAGGTGTATGCCGGCTCAACACCGCCCATTACTTCTACAATAACCTGTATCTCATCATCGTTTAATATCTCTTCGGCATCAGTGGTAAAAAGATCGCTATACGGTAGATCTGGGAACGACCTTCTATCCAATATTTTCTTCAATATTATGCTTTCGCCAGCCTTTTTTTCTATACTGTCTTTATTTTTGCGCAGCACTTCTACCACGCCTGATCCAACTGTTCCATGTCCCATTACGGCCACATATGCCATATACATTACCTCTCTTTGAACCTAAGTAATTTATTCTTCTGCTAACAGCTCTATTTTCTCAACACCATGAAGCCCTTCCAGCTCTGAAATAAGCCTATCGCTCTCAGCTTTAAGCTGTTTAGTATCTACGGCCATAGTCACATTGGCTATACCATGTATAGGTATATTTTGATTTATGGTCAGCACATTGGCCCCCATTTTCGCTATAACATTGAGTACGTTTGACAAAACGCCAGGCGTATGATCCAACGTCAATGCTATAGTTATTATCTTACCTCGGCTACCCTCAGTAAATTGGAAAACAGCATCTTTATATTTATAGAACGCACTGCGGCTTATGCCCACTCTATTAACTGCTTCATTTATGGTTTTGGCCTTGCCGCTTTGCAGCAATTTTTTAGCTTCTACAACATCTGTGAAAACTTTGGGCAATACAGCGCTATCTACCAAAAAGTATATGTTTTTCTCCACCATTTTGCAGCACCCCTTTGTACACATTCGGAGTACAAATGTACTTGTAGTGTGTATTATATCATATCCGTTTTTGCGCTGCCAACCTTCTTCTACGGTCATAATATGTGATTAGGTCTTGATTGCTAATACTAGCTCAATATAGCTCACCTAATCACATTATACCAGTCCTATTATATTGAGTCCTAGGTCAACCAAGCGTTCATATCCCATTATATTCATCCTCACTTTAGCCCTTCCTTTGCGTTTATCAACGCTTACTATGATGCCTTCATATCCTTTAAGCGGACCATTTAAGACAACGATGCGTCCATCTGTCAAGGAACATGTAGAAAGGCCTATAATCTCAGACGCTTTGGTTAATGCCAACAGCGGCTGCATTTCATGAGGCGCTACAGATATGGGATATGTATTATCTTTTAGCAGCTTTATAACTCCCGGAATCCTCTTTATATTAAAATAAATATCGTCGATAACAGAGGTATGAATAAATATATATCCCGGAAATAACGTACGCACCCTTTCATGCATTTTACCGCCTTTGCGCTCTATAAGTATACGCCGCGGTAATAAAGGCTTTATCGTTTCCGAGCCAAAGCTGTATTCCAACCTCTTGCGTACATTATCTTCCTGACCGGTCATTACAAATAACACATACCAATTATTTAAAGATATTTCGTTCTTTGTATATGATTCGCTCTCCATACCCCGCACTCCCAGTCAAATATCTTTTGCTTATATGATATTATAGCATGAAAAAGCGAGTTTTACAGTAGTTTCTGCTGACTTGATAACTGATTAGTCTCGCCTATGCGCAACGGTACCTGAATAGTCACGAAATGGGTTATATATTATTATATTATCTCTAGATAATCCTTATCGGGCAGCGATGGGAACGGAACAGTTGGTAAATCCTGGTACCAATAAGCTACCGAAGCTATGTCGTCCTGAAGCGGTAGATATCTTCCTCCGGACCTCCAGCCTAATGCTTGAATAGTGACGCGTAGGTCTTGATTGAAACGTATGGGATCTGTTATATGCCACCGATATAGGCTAAATCGCGTCTGCGATGAATACAAGCCATCCGGTCGTATAACCTGAGCCAGCCCCGAATACAGCGTTGTAAACTCTCTATATCCCCCATTTTCCTTGCCCACATCGAAATTGTAGGAACCACAAAAGTAATCCTCTGTACCTGTACCACATATTGTGGGAAATTCTTTATCCCCATCCATATAGAACTTAATCTCGCCTTCTCCCCACCATCCGGTATTGTTTACTCCCCATGCCATATATGTACCTACGTACTGTCCCTTACCGGCAACACCATCTAAAATGGTATACACTTGTTTATAAGGGAGGGGATTAACTCTTCTGAACTGAGCATGAAAGTAAGCACTATCATCGGGCACATCGGCAAGCGCATAATCTATCTGGTAATAGACCATCGTATCCTCTTCATCTATATTTGTTATAGTTATCCTACAATGCTTGCGAAATGGCATAACCCAGTAGCAGTTAAAAGCGCTTCCAGGATTCACGCATACTGCCAGCGATGAAATTTGGGCATATTTATTCCATCCGCATGCAAAGAAATCTCCAACAGGGCATTCAACAGACGGAATATCTTGATCGTCCCAATAAATCCTTAATATGCTAAATCTCCACTGGCCTGTGACCGTCATCCATATATGTTGTATAGCTCCAGGCCCTTCTATATCGGCCAGCAAAAACGTTTCCCCTGGTCCTATCTTAATAGAGGGAGATATTTTCCAACCTCGACCTAAATCTCTGGCAGCGTTTATCCCAGTACCGTCAAACGCCATACCTCCTTTGCCTTTTTTTCCTGTAAAATTTTCTGGGCTTATTGAACGAGTTTTTGCATCTGAAAGCTTATATAAATTACCTAGATCTGTTCCTAATCCATTAAAATCCATTATATTCTCCCGGCCAAAAAACGCAATACCTAACTCATAATATCAGTTTTGCGCAACCCCGGGATTCTACTCCTTTCATTTATATTATCTACGTTTGCAAAATGTTTGCAAATGCCTACAAACATTACTTACTTAGCTCAAATATATTATATATGAACGTGGGTTTACATGCAATTTTTTAAAAACGATCTTATTTTAGGTAGTTAATATAGAAATAAAACTATATATCGATCATGAAGCTATACAAATTGTATGGATTTGATAGCTTAAAGACTAAGGCGTCGTTTGAAACGCTGCTGTTCGGTTCTCAGATAGCGCTTATCGCAGGTCAAGGGAATATATATACCTTTATACCTCTTTTGCTCTGAAGCGCTGTCCTTTCAGCCCGAATACCATCAATCAGCTCTATACTGAAAACGTATCCAAAGGAGCCGATCCGTTGGATAACATAGATGACCTGCAAAACATGCTCGAATGCTCAGACCACTTGATGGTTTGGATTAAACGAGTGGCAACGCGGGTAGAGAATGCAGCTCTTTTAAAGAATCTATCATCCTCTTATCTATTGTTGCCATAAGCAGTTAGATACTGTGGGTTTATGTTTTATGGCAAAATTACCTGTCTAAGGGACAGCAAATATTTACTGCCCCTTAGACAAAGGCTAATAACTTAATGCGTCAAACTCAATTGTTTTACAACAGCATCATACTTAGAAGGATTATCCCAGTAGTCCAAATTGTTGTTTATAGAAAAATCTCCTCTATATTCAACATCTGGTGAATCCATACTATCCCAGTACCATTCGTTAATCACTGCTTTCCCATTGGCGTTTTTTACTAAAAAATATACGTTTCCTTCCATACAAACGGAATCCCCCGAATAGGTTGCAAGATTTCCCTCAACCAACGCGTAATCATCCGCAAACTCGACCTTGGTTATAAAGTAGCGATACTTTGAGTCTGCCGAATATTTATACACATGATTTTTAACCCGATATTGCATATACGATTGCAGTAAAGCATTGTCGATATAGGGTGAGAAGTCTGCTGTATCACTATTTTTTACCGCCCTTACAAATTCGCCGCAGGCATCGCTGCAAAGAGAAGTTACAACATCATAATCATCAAACAGCTTTAAGCCTTTTGGATCTGCGACAGTATAAGTCAATTCCTTATCGCTTCCGGAAAAAGAAGATACATCGTTTGGTCGGTAACGACTTGCATCACCTTTCGTACAAGCTGTTAACACAAACAATACCAACATCAAAGCTATTAATAGAATTTTTTTCATATTCACAACCATTCCTTTCTTGAGACACAAAATATCATGAAAGTATTTCTTTCAGACTTTACCTGCATTTAATGTTAATTATTACTTTCCCATCTTGCCAACTTTAGATTCATATTTTCAATTCTCGCCAAATTGCGAATCACCTCCGTTTTTTTAGCTACATTTAACTCACAACATAGATGTCTTTATAATCTTTATATACGACATAAATAGTAAAAATTCCTTCTTTTTGAAAAAAATTTTCCTAAATAAGAATACAACAAATATGAGCTTATAAAAAACGGATCCCTCTAATATTGACCATTGTTTTTAATGAGCTGCAGATAAAGGATACGATGACAGCAAACTGATAAATGTATTGTTGAATGTGAATATATGGAAGGCTGTCCGGTAATGCAAGGGATAAAGGTATTCATTCTTCCTATCCATCCGCCCCCGACCTTTGGTCTGCCCTAGATAGAGCCAGCTGGTTGCTTTGTAGCAGGTACCAGTAAAGTGCTCAAGGTCGACAAAGGTTTCCAACAGCACTGGTGCATAGCAGTATTCTCTTAGCCAATCGTTTTGTATTTGCTTTGCGGCAAGCGATAATGC
>JASGMM010000081.1 GCA_030156435.1 Clostridiales bacterium
ACCTTTATCATGCGGTCGGCATCCGCTATGGACAACGCCATGGGTTTTTCCACTATTACGTGCTTACCGGCCTGCATAGCGTCTATGGCCATCTCTGCATGTAAGCCGCTGTAGGTGGCTATCGTCACTACATCTATATCCGGATCGGCCAGCAGGCGCATATAGTCATCATATTTCTTCACAGTATTTGTATCAGAGTCCATGAGCTTATCGTAGCACACTATTGCAGCGTCCATCTTGGCATCCTCTAGATCGCATACCGCTACTAACCTGGCTTGCTGCCGGTTGTCAGCAATGGCTTTCACATGGTTGGGCGATATACGCCCGCAGCCTATAATCCCAAAATTCAGCATTTATATAACCCACCTTTTTATTTATAGTTTATATACGTTCTCTTTATGCAACTTCACACCCTTAGTAGCATTCCTCGTATCGAATACCGCTCGGGCTTTATCGACTATCTCTTGATAATCATAGCAGCTGTGATCAGTGGTTATAACCGCTATATCGACATTTTCCAGCAATTCATCGGTAAGCTCGGCTGATTCATAATGTTTGCCGTTATGATCGAACTGAGATATATATGGGTCATTGTATATGACATCGGCCTGCGCTTTCTCCAGATGTTCTATTATTTTGAGCACAGGAGATTCTCTAAGGTCGTCTATATCCTTTTTATAGGCCGCTCCCAAAAGCAGCACTTTTGAGCCGTTAAGCGGCTTTCTATCCTTGTTGAGTATTTCGCTTATGCGCTCTACCACAAATTCCGGCATATAGTTGTTGATCTCGCCCGCTGTTTCTATCAGCCTTGTATGATAGTCATAGCCTCTGGCCTTCCATGTAAGGTAAAACGGGTCTATGGGTATGCAGTGCCCTCCGAGGCCGGGACCAGGATAAAACGCCATAAATCCATATGGCTTGGTCTTGGCGGCATCTATAACTTCCCACACATCTATGCCCATACGCCGGCATAATATGGACATCTCATTGGCCAAAGCTATATTTATATTGCGGAATGTGTTTTCCAGTATTTTCTCCATCTCAGCCACCGCAGGACTGGACACCGTAAAAACCTCGCCTTCGAGCACATGACGGTAAAGCGATGCTGCTACTTCGGTACATTCCGGGGTCACCCCTCCCACTACTTTAGGTGTATTCTTTGTGTGATACTCTTTATTGCCTGGATCAACGCGTTCTGGTGAAAATGCCAAAAAGAAATCCTTGCCGCATTTTAACCCTGTATCCTCAAGTATGGGCTTTACCACCTCTTCAGTAGTACCTGGATATGTTGTGCTCTCAAGTATAACCAACATGCCGGGATGCAAATTTTGAGCCACTGACGTCACCGAATTGACCACATATGATACATCCGGTTGCTGATATTTATCGAGCGGGGTAGGCACGCATATAGTAACTGCATCGAGTTCTTTTATCCTACCGTAGTCGGCAGTAGCGGATAAACGACCGGACATTACAAGATCCGTCAATTCCTGATCCACGACATCTCCTATATAATTGATGCCGGCATTGACCATATCGACCTTTTTTTGCTGGACATCAAAGCCTATGACGGTATAACCGGCCTTGGCCTTCTCTACAGCTAGCGGCAAACCTACATACCCCAAACCTATAACGCCTATTTGGGCTGTTTTATTTTCTATTTTTTGCTTTAGTGCTTTTGCCAAATCGCCTAACTCCATATATTCTATCCTTTCCTTATAAGTTCTCTGATGGCATCGGCTACATATTCTATCTGATGCCGTTCTAACTCCGGATACATTGGCATTGCCAGTACCCTATCGCAGGCTGCCTCGGCATATGGCATATCGCCCCTTTTATAACCGAGATCCTTATAGGCATCCTGCAGATGCAGCGGCAACGGATAATATACACCGGTAGCTACCCCTTTGGCTTTAAGCGCTGCTGCCAGTCCATCCCTGTCATCGCATTGTATCACATATTGATGATATATATGCTTTGCATATGGTGCCGTATACGGTACCGTAACGCCAGTGTCTTTCAGCAATCCATCGTATATTTTGGCATTGTGCCGGCGCATATCATTCCATTGATCCAGATACTTAAATTTGACATTTAATATGGCCGCATGCAATTCGTCGAGACGGCTGTTATAGCCTATCATTTCATGGTAATATTTCCGAGTGCTGCCATGAGCCCTGAGCATGCGAGCTTTTTTATCTATATCAGCTTCACTGGTAACTATCATGCCGCCGTCGCCATACGTACCCAGATTTTTGGTAGGGAAAAATGAGAAACACGCTGCGTGGCCAAACGAACCAGCTTTCTTCCCTTTATACTCAGCACCCATGGCTTGGCAGGCATCCTCTATAACCATGAGATCGTGCTTCCTGGCTATATCCATAATAGCATCCATATCAGCGGTTTGCCCAAAAAGATGTACCGGTATTATAGCGCGCGTTCTCGGCGTTATAGTTTGTTCTATTTTAGAGGCATCTATATTGAACGTATCCGGGTCTATATCGACAAATACCGGCTTAGCACCTACAGCCGATATGCTCTCAGCACTGGCGAAAAAGGTGAAGGGCGAGGTTATCACTTCATCCCCCGGACCTATGCCGCAGGCACGCAAAGCTATAACCAGCGCATCGGTGCCATTGCCTACACCTATGGCATAAGGCACCCCTACATAAGACGCTATATCATGCTCAAGCGCCTTTACTTGAGACCCAATTATAAACTGGCCGCTTTCCAGAACACCTTCTATAGCCGCATCTACTTCATCCTTTATAGCATAGTATTGCTCTTTCAGATCCAAAAGCGGTATATTCAATTTTTTTATTCCTCCTGCAGTATCCTCTCCATATTATACAACGATATCGTCTATTTTTCTATTAATATTAAATGAAAAAATGTAAAATATATGTTAACAAATAATCTATGCCTTTTTAACTTGGGGAATGATGACCGTCTTAGGATAGGGTATCTCTATACCTTCTTTTTCGAAAGCCTCTTTTATGCGCTTGCGCAGCTCTCTCTCCACAGCCCATTGGTTCATGGGCAGTGTCTTGGCTATTACGCGCAACGTTACACCACTATCGCCCAGCTCGGTAACTCCCAATACCTGTGGTGTGTCCTGTACCTCCGGGCGGTCTTCATGCATTGTTTGCCCTACATCTTCCAATATCGCTATTGCTTTATCCAGATCGGTTTCATACGCTACACTGACATCTACTATAGCAGTGTTGTTGCCCCTTGTAAAGTTGGCCACCTTGGCTATGCTGCCGTTGGGTATAATATTTACATCTCCGGCGAATCCCTGTATTTTAGTAACGCGCAACCCTATATCCTGAACAGTGCCTGTTATACCGTCTATGCTTACATAATCACCCACGGCAAATTGATCCTCAAATAATATAAAGAAGCCCGTGATCACATCTTTAACCAGATTTTGTGCTCCAAAGCCTATAGCCAAGCCTCCTATGCCGGCTGCCGCTATGAGAGACGATACCGGCACACCCAACGTGTCCAGTATAGTGACTATTGCTATAAAGTATACTGCGTAGCGCAATATGCTCTTTAAAATAGCGATCAATGTATTTATGCGCTTCTCGTCCATAGGGAACTTGCGTTTACTTTGAGCTTCCATAACGCGCTGTATTATAAAATTGCCGCTTCGTATTACTATAGCCGCTATTATAAGCGTGAGCAATACGCCTATACCTTTAGACACAAGCTGCGTATAGTCTATACCGATCAGCTTTTGGCCAACAGCTTCTACGATATTATCCCACATATGCATTCTCCTTTTGTCTCAACATATTAATCATTATACCATAGTTTATATGAAAAGAGGTCTCGAGAACTATCTTCAAGCCTACAGACAGTACAATTATAATCCCAAAAGGAGGTGAAATCAAAGAGGGTAATTTTTATGGCAGTAAAAAATGCCTTACGTAAGCTGTTTGCTTATATTAAATGACGAAATTCCAGTAAATTGGCTGTATCAGAACTTATTCTTTTACAAGATCTATACTCACAAACTTGTGCATTATTTCGCTCTTCACCCCTGATAAAAAATTTGCCAGTACCTAATGACCCAGCCGGAACGCACCGCATAGTTTATCGGTAATATCACAAACTTCTACATATGTTTTAAAATCTTCTGGATACATTTCTTTAATCGTCGGCGCAAATATAACATCGCAGCCGCCTTGTTCAGCCAAACGGCTGTCATGCGCCATGTCGCGAGGATAATCTTCAAAATCCTCATCTAGCCCAAATTGAGTTGGGTTAACAAAACCAGCACTATCCAGCAAAGAAGCCATACTGTAATCATATGCTGTCAGCATAGATATTTTTTCGCCGCGCTGCTTCATTTTTATAAAATCCAGCACTGTCAATTTTTTACTGCTCATTTCCCACCAATCCTCTCAAAAACGCAAAACCCCTTCTGCTCAGCAAAGACAGAAGGGGTATGTATTTCAATATCTTATACCGTTCTGTCCCTGTCCCGCAGGCTCAGAGCAGAAACTTACTGTTGAGTTTTAACGTTTAAATTAGTACAGTCCTTTATATGGTACTGTCTACATTGAATTATATCACTATACCTGTTGCTTGTGAAGTTGCGAACTTCGATTCATAATATGGCAAATTTAGTGCATGCAATTATACTTTCACTTTACGCGCGAAATCTTGTTTTTAACCTTTGAGGCCAGTGGTCGCGATTCCTTCCACGAAATATTTTTGTGCTGAGAAGAATATAACGATGCACGGTAGCATTGAGATAACAGTCATTGCCATTATTTGGTTCCAATTTACGACCGATGTAGCGTGACTCCTCCCACGACTGAAGTCGCGGGCTTCGTTTCCCGCAATTTCATTGGTGGTTATCCCCGGGAATTGTATAGCCTTTCAGCTCATTCCCGGTTACGGTTTAGGCTGCCCCCTCAGGTACAGGATATATTTCCCGGTAGTTCAGATTTCCTATTTCCGTCGGGGAACAAGATTTGAGCACTTCCCTAATCTACAGGTGCGGTACCGAAATACCACGGCTCGCCTCTTCAGACCATAGCAGGCCACATACTGCATTACAGTAATATACCGACTTTTTGCAGTCTTGTATATTATGCCGCCCCACATTGCTGTGAGGTCTTCTCGATTATCTGTTTTTTGATCTCTTTTTTCTCTTCTTTGAGCTTCCTGCCTTTTAACGAGGGAAATGTCCTCCAAAACTTTCTGTGCAGATTCATACTCCCGTTGAAGTCTGCATTGAGTATAGTCCCGTCTGTAAACATGATCAACGATTTGCCGTTTATGTCAGCTGGCGAGAACCTCTCGCCTGCTAATTCGTTTTTATAGCATATCTGGCTTGTCATGAACGGATTAACCTGTTTTGTCAGTATCCCTTCTGCATATGCTTTATATTTTGTGTATTCGATTATCTTGCCGTACATCCAATAATTTAGTTTGAGATTGAGCTTTTTTGCCTTGGATTGCTTCTTCTTCGCCTTAAATCCGCTCAGTTTCTCAAAGATTATTATCTGGCAGTTATATTGTAACGCTAAACCGACTATCTTTCTCGATATCTTGTGAGCGGTATCGTTATTTATATTGTATATTGACTGCCATAGTTCCTTGTCTGAATGTACTCCTTTCGTTGGTGTTCCTGATAATCTCTGATGCTCTGTTATCTTTATTAATCGCTCGTACCTTATGTCATCTATGTCGTTTGTGTCGATAAATTCTGTATATATTAGTTTATTGCCCTCCATTATCGTCACAACCGCCGTATGATGTAATCCCAGGTCTACGGCCAGTGTCCTTTTTATGCTTCCGTTTTTTATTTGTTCTTCTATTTTGTCTACTTTTATTTCTTTTTTAAATGGGAAACAGATATACCATTCATGTTTTCGTTCATCGAAGCTCAGTGAAGGTGATAGGCATTCCCAATATGGGTTAACAGGGTATTGGCTCATTGACGCCTTAATCTCTTTTTTATCCAAACCTTCCTGTTTTAGCAGCTTCTTGTATTGACTGCGATCTTTGTTATATTCTTTTGCTTTTTCATTTTCAGCGTACAGGGTGAGGAATTGTTGAGTGAATTTAACGGGATAATTAGCTAATATCCATTCGTTGCCATTATAAACCCTCAATCTGATAAACTGGTTTTGAATATCTGCATATTCGATGCCGTAATCCCCTTTATAGAATGTGGGCATAGTGGATGCCGTTGGCATATGAGGCTCATCTTTTTTACTACCGGATTTCTTCCAGTTTTCATAATTGGACAGATAGCCTTGCACCATGCCTATTGCTGCATTGATTACTGAACGCTTGGTTACTGAAGGAAAGCCGGGAAATTGTTGATAGAAATCTTTAAGGCATAATGATTCTATCGCGCGTAATGGAAATCTTTCTTCCAGAACGAGACTGTTGCTTACAATGAAGTTTATAAAAAAATCCAGTGCTTTGTCGTACATCATTTTTGTTTCTAAAAGATAATCGGTTTTCCCTTTGTTAGGCTTGTATAACTTCAGTTTGACCGTTTTTATCGCATTACCCATATTTTCACCTCGCTTTTTGAGAAATAATATATTCCCTAATTTTATCTTCTGTATTCTCACCAACAGTTGCTACAAAATACGATGGATTCCATAAATGCCCGCCATATAGTTGTTTCTTTAACTCTGGATATTGTTTTAGTAACAACCTCGCACTGACACCTTTCATTGCTTTAATCATATCTGGTATATAATGCTGCGGCTTACATTCTATAAGCAAATGTATATGGTCTAAATCTCCGTTTATCTCTTGTATAATAAATCCATTTTCTGTAGCAATATTATACAATAATTCTATTAATGCTTGTTCTATTTTATCATCTAATACTTTGCGTCTATATTTGACACACCATACTATATGATATTGTATAGAATAAACGTATCCGCGTCCATAATGTACTTGTGCCATATTCCTTCACCTTAAGTAGGTTATAACATATGTCTATCTTAAAGTCAAGTATTTTCTATATTTAGATACAAACTATAAACGACATATGTATTAGTTGTCTTACTTATGAATAAATTCAGAGTATGCAGCAACAGTCTATCAATAGACATTCTAAGCCCAAGCGATAATGTATTCAAAAAATCATTTCATGTACATATGAATTGGAACATAGGCATGGATATTATAGCTGGTATACATAGCAGTATTGTTATCCTCAAAAGAATCTGAAAAGATGGGACGAGCGCTATAAAGATTAGGATAAACAAATCCAACGGAAAGATGAGGATATCTGTGGTGGATAATGGCATTGGAATAAGTAAGGAAAAGCTTGAGCAGATAAGGGAGCATTTGAAAAAAGAATTTGATTATTCTGAGCATATTGGCCTTCTGAATATAAACGAAAGACTTAGGCTTATATATGGTGATAATTATTCTATGACGATTAGGAGCAAATTTGGGATGGGAACTGCGATATATATAACATTTCCATTGACGTAAATAGCTTTGATTCATTTTGCGGATCAAAGATAAATAAATAAAAAGAAGGGAATTTGATATAATGAAGCGCAAAGAGATATATATACGTGATCCATTTATAGTACCTGTCTATGATGAACAAAAATATTATATGTTCGGTACCACTGATGCAAACTGCTGGAATGATGAAAAAGCTACTGGATTCGATTATTATACAACAACAGATCTCGAAAGTTTTGAAGGTCCTTTTGAAGCGTTTCGTCCACCGAAAGACTTTGGTTGGGATAGAAATTTTTGGGCTCCGGAAGTACATTATTACAAAGACCAGCTAGTAAAAGTCAATAGGTTTTTTAAAAAAATTAAGTTTTTTCAATTTTTAAAGTTGGGCATGACAAATAAACCCATCTTTAAATCCGAACATTGAAAAGTAAATATGGGGAAAAGCAAATTTCCAGTTATCTAAATGCTAGACAGCTAAAGCATACTGCTCCTCATGCTGCGCTGGGGTTTTAAGCTCAAAAGGCTTTCTATCCCTTAAAACAGCGAATATAATATTCGAGATCTTGTGCATAACGGCTCCCAGAGCAACCTTTTTGGGCTTAGACTGCTTCTTGTTCTGATAGAACTCATGCAGTACAGGGTTATAGGCTTGTCCATTGCGCTTAGTTCTAACAGATGCCAGTGCAACAGCATAAAGAACACGACGCCCAATTCTGGTTCCCCGTTTAGACATGTTGTTCTCTGACCCTTTGAACTTACCAGACTCATTAACAGAAGGATCCAGCCCGAAGTAGGCAAATAACTGCTTAGGTTTGGCGAAGGCGCTAAAATCACCAATCTCACACATGATAGTAGCCGCGGATAAGAAGCCTACACCAGGGATAGAGTCTAGTAACTCGATTTGCTTTACGAATTCCTCTGACCGGTTCTTATCAACGTAGTCCTTGATTTTGGCAAGGAGTAAATCTATCTTGCTATCCAGTTTTTCGATTATCTCTAAATGGATATCCAAAATATCATATACCGTTGATAGGTTTGCCCTGAAATTCAAAGCGTGTGATGCTGCATCAAGCAAAAGCTCATATTTCTCTCTGGCATACTTCAAACCCTTGCGGGAGGTTGAGGCTATAAGATCCAGAAGCTTGTTTTGTGGGGCATTTAGGATATCCTCTGGTGTAGGGAATGCCTTAAGCACCGCAATGCTTGTTGCACCGGTGGTATCAGAAAATACTTTGGAGAAGCCAGGAAAGACGGTACGCAGTTGCGCTTTTAGTTTATTGGCGTAGGCACTTCGATGATCCACGAGGCTGTAGTACTCCCTGCAAAGGCATCTCAGGTTGAGCACCAGTTCTGTAGGCATCACTGATACCATGAGATCAGGAGAGTATCCAAGGGTCGCAATACGTTTTGCATCGTATTTATCATTTTTTACTTTTCTTATGCCAACATTTTTGTTAGAATTAGTAACGAGAGGATTGATGATAAAAACCTCAAATCCTAATTCTTTTAGGTGGCAGAAGAGTGGGAAATGGTAGATTCCCGTAGACTCCATAAATATGCGAGATTTCATGGAGGATTGCTCTTCTGCTTTTTTTATTGTCAGAACAGCATTGTTGAGGGAATCTGCATCGTCGTGATCCACCTTGAAGGGTTTTCTAAACTCCCTTCCGTTCGGTGTCAAGATGCTGAACCAGCTGAAATCAGCGGCAACATCCACACCAACACTAATATAATCTGATTGGGTCATTGCTTTTAACAGCTCCTTTTAAAGTTTAATGGTCGGAATAGAGTATCCATTTCTATTCGGTGGGTACGCAACCTAGCATGTGACACGGGTATCCCGAAAACCGGTCCCAACCAGCCAAATCATAAATCCCCACTGAATGGAATGATTGTCTTTTTCACGGGTATAGACCACACGTACGTGGGCCTCCCAGGAGGTTATACATCTATCCTCTATTCAGGAGACATTGTACTACACAATAGGGCTTTAAGTCTATACCGGTCAGGGATACTTCCTTGCCATCAATGCTACTATTGGTGGTAAACATCGCATTTATTCCACGGTCCCTTGACATGGAGCCTCTCACAACATGTTGTAGGCATCCAAGGGCATCTCCCCCTACTGAACAAGGAAGCCAGGCTCTGTAAGGGGGGATGCCCGGCGGGCAGCCTAACATGCCGTGTACTCCATGTCAAGGGCTTTCGCGGCATAAACGCTTAATATCCCACTAAATACCAGCGTTATGCTGTAATCTTTAATGTTCTTATCAGATGTGTTAAATAAGACATTAAAGCAATTAATTGCCAATATTGGAGGTTAAGAATTCTAAGAATTGCGAACGATTATATAACTAACAGCATATAATGTTCAGGTTTCTTTACCTCCGATTTGAGATAAATCATGTAACTTTGTTACAAATATATTATACTAGG
>JASGMM010000082.1 GCA_030156435.1 Clostridiales bacterium
AAACTATAAAAGTAAATACTTTATATTTAGTTCATATTTCTAGCAGATATCAAGACACTGATCAAATATTAAAAGAAGCAAAAAAGATCTTTAAAAACACAATAATTCCAAAAGACCTAGATTCTGTTGAGATCAATGATTATTTTAAATAAAAACTTTCTCCAGGATCTAAAATCACAGGATTTATTTTAAATTTTAAAGTGCTTAATTTTTCTGTAAAATGATTTAAATTAACTTTAATATCTTCAAAGGTATTATACTGCATAGGAATAGCAACTTTAGGTTTTATTTTTTTAGCAGCCTGAACTGCTGAACCAATATCCCTGGTGTATCTCCCACCAATTGGTAAAAAAACAAGATCTGCTTTTATATTATCATGTTCATTTGTAAGATTTGTGTCTCCTGCAAAATAAATATTTTGCTCTTTATAATTTAAAAGATAACTTAAAGGATAAAAAGATGTTGGATGATGTGCTGGTTGAGCAGTACATTTTATGTCTTGTATTATTCTTGATTGATATTCATCTATAGAAATTAGATTATTTCTATTACTATTTTCTATTTTATTAAGAATACTTTGATGAGCAATAATCTTTGAATCATATTTTCGAACCAAATAGTTTGTTGCATCAAGATCGCAATTATCATAATGTTCATGGCTAATTAGTATAATATCTATTTTTGGTACTTCTGTTATTTTTTGTGCACATTTAATTAATCTTTTATAATTACATATGCAGGAGAAATATTGATGAAAGCAGAATACATCAATCCGTTTTTAGAGGCAGGGCATATGGTTTTGTCTATGATTTGTGGTATTGAGCCTAAATTTGGGAAGATATATATTCGGACTTCCCCATTTTCAGCAAATGATCTCATAATAATTATAGGGGTAACCGGTAAAATAAAAGGCCAGGTACATTTTCTTTTATCTAAGGAGAATGCAAAAGGTATAGCATCGTACATGATGGGCGGTGTGGAAGTAAAAGAATTGGATGAGATAGCTGTAAGTGCAATAGGGGAAATAGGCAATATGGTGATGGGCAATACCAGCACCATATACGCACAGAAGGGGCTGCAGATAGACATAACGCCGCCTACTATACTGACTGGGGATAGCATCGAAATCTCCAGTAAAACACCTGCTATATCCGTGCCAATGGATCTGGATCGCTTTGGGAGCATGGAGATAGTAATAGCTGCCATGGAACAATAGGGGATGATAATATGAAGGCTGTGACGGCTCAACAGATGCGTTCCATAGATAGGATAGCAATAGAGCGTTACGGTATACCCGGCATAGTACTTATGGAAAATGCTGCTTTGGCTGTTGTGAACAGGGTGATGAGACGTATTCAACATCATAACGACCGTTGCGCTGCCATTGTATGTGGCGGGGGCAATAATGGAGGCGACGGTTTAGCAGTAGCCAGGCATCTTTATCAACATGGGTTAAACGTGAAGGTTTATCTTTTGACCAATCCTTCTAAATTTAAGGGCGATGCCGCTGTAAACTTTAATATCATTAAGAATATAGGCGTGCCTTATATACAATTAGACGGTGAATATGCCTTGCATGAATTTTACGCCGATATAAAGTATACCGACGTGATTATCGATGCAATATTCGGTACTGGTATCAAAGGAGAGGTAACGGACTTACCTGCCGATGTAATAAACGCCATAAATGAATCATCCGGCTATGTGCTATCCGTCGATATGCCTTCAGGTATAAACAGTGACACCGGCGAGGTGTGCGGATGTGCAGTGACAGCCGATGAAACCGTAACGTTCGCATTACCTAAAATAGGCCAGATTGTGTATCCGGGTAAAAAGCATGTTGGGCGTTTGAGTATAGCTGATATATGCATACCGAGGGCTGCTATAGATGATGAGGATATAAGAGCTGCATATATAACTGCCGATGATATAGCTTTGCCTGTGCGTGAAGCTGACAGTCATAAGGGCGATTATGGTCACGTATTGGTGGTAGGAGGTTCTGTCGGATTTTCCGGCGCGCCAATCATGGCCGCTAAAGCTGCTATGAGAAGTGGAGCGGGTATGGTTACTGCGGTTGTACCGTATGGTATATACAATGCGGCAGCGGCTTCGGCGCAGGAGGTTATGATAAAACCTGTCACTGATGATGGTGTGGGTAGAATTTCCGCCAATGCTTTAGCCGATATACTTACCTTGGCACAAAAAGCCGATGTCATGGTCATAGGTCCAGGTATGCAGGTCTATGATGAAATTTTTTGTATTTTGAGGAATATTATCGACTCTATTGATATACCTATAATAGTAGATGCCGATGGCTTAAACGCCATTGCTCAACAAAAAGATTTGCTTAAGAACAGTAAGGGCAATATTATTTTGACGCCACACCCGGGTGAGATGAGCCGTCTGGCCGGTTTGCCTATTGGGCAGATACAATGCCGGCGCATTGATATAGCCAGGGATTTTGCCTGTCAATATAACGTTGTGGTTGTGTTGAAGGGGGCGGCTACCGTAACAGCTTGCCCGGATGGTCGTGTGTATATAAACAGTACCGGAAATGCAGGTATGGCCACAGCCGGAAGCGGAGATGTATTGACAGGTGTTATAGCGGCTATGGCGTGCCAATATCGCTGCTTTGATGAATCCTCATATATCGGTGCTTTTATACATGGGCTGGCGGGTGATAAAGCCATTGAAGACAAAGGCATGGATGGATTGGTAGCCGGGGATATAATAGAGATGATACCGGCAGCCATAAAATACATTTATAACCATTGACTTGTGGGTTAAATATGCAGTATAATTCATAGTGTTTATGTTCTTCCTTACATATTTTTTGAGGAGGTTCTGAAAATGTCGGTTTCCAAAAAGATACTAGTTAGCCTGCCCGATAGTCTATTGAAAGAAGTAGACGAGATTGTGGCTATGGAGAAGAAGAACAGAAGTGAATTTATAAGAGAAGCTATGAAACTTTATATAAGAGAAAGGCAGAAGATAGAGATAAAAGAGCAAATGATTAAGGGTTATCAGGATATGGCCAGGATAAACGAGGATATGGCTGAGATCGGTGTCAAGGCCGACAATTATGCCCTTAACGCGTATGAAAGCTTTATTGGCGGAGAGTGAAAAATTAGATGATCATAAAGCGAGGAGATTTGTTTTATGCCGACCTAAGCCCTGTGGTTGGTTCCGAGCAGGGCGGAGTTCGGCCGGTGTTGGTAGTGCAGAACGATATAGGCAATAAATATAGTCCTACTGTCATAGTGGCAGCCATAACGTCGCAGATCAATAAAGCGAAATTGCCAACCCATGTGGAAATAAACGCTTCTGATTACGGCTTACCTAAAGATTCGGTAATACTTTTAGAGCAAATACGTACCATAGACAAAAAACGATTAAGGGAAAAAATCGGCTATCTTTCGGCTGAAACTATGAAAAAAGTGGACGAAGCATTGCAGATAAGCTTTGGTCTTATAGAGTTATGATTTAAATCGATTGATCGTATGGTCGGTCGACTTTTTTATCTTGTGCTTTCAATATGCACCGTACATATTGTAGATATAATGAAACGTATCTTTTTAACCGATAATTATTAATAAAAGATTTTCGCTCTAAAACAAAACCTGCAAGCGATCGATAAAATGCAAAAGAGGGAGGGAAGGGCACATACGTTTTATGTGCCTCAATAATATGAAAGGTACTGTCGTATCTACGTGGATATCCACACTGAAGGAATTATACGGTGAAGACACCGTAAACGCTGCTTTAGAACGGCTTGGTTGGGATGTAAGCAGGATCATAGCTCCTTTGGATGATATAGCTGATGAACAGGCTAAGGCGATCATAGAGCATGTAGCTCATGATGCGGGCAAGGAGCCCGCAAATGTATGGCGCGATTTAGGACAGCATAATATATACACATTTTCCAAATGGTTTCCATCGTATTTCGAGCGCAGCAGCTTAAAGGGCTTTTTACTGATGATGGATGCTGTTCATGCCCAGTTGACCAAGATGATACGGGGTGCCAAACCTCCGCGTCTGATGTGCACAGAGATAACGCCGGATCAGGTTGATATGGAGTATATATCTAAAAGAGGATTGTTCGATTATTTTCTGGGTTTGTTGGAAGGTAGCGCCGTTTTCTTTAATGAACAATTGGACTTCAATATAATAGAAACCGGTAAAAGAGATGATCTACATTATATGAAGGTCAGATTGAAATTCCAAAAGAACTATGAGGAGATAAAATCATATAATATAAGCCGTTTCCTTTCATTTGGAATATTCAATGATGTGAGCCTTAAATCAGGTATTGTTACAGGCATAGCAGCTTTTGCTGCATCATGGTTGTTTCCCGCCTTATCTCTCGGGCAAAAAGCTACATATGGGATTGTTATGGCAGTAATAGGTTACATAGTTTCATGTATAGTGATGGCTCCTATCAAACTCATAGAAGATGAGATGGATAAATTAGCGCAATTGGATTTCAGCCATGCGGTATTGTTGCATAGCCATGATAATTTTCAGCGCTTAATGGATAAAATAAATACAGTTAAATCTAATATAACCAAAGATATGGTATTCTTAAAGGGCGGTACTGATGATATGTATAATTTTGCCAGGAACTTCTCTGATATAGCCATGGATATGAAAGGCGTTTCCGATACCATATCGGATGTAGTACAGGATGTAGCTAATGGAGCGGTTTACCAAGCTGACGAAACGGTTAATGCCGTTGGTATATTGGATAACGATATAAGGGATATAAATCAATTGGCCGAACAAGAAGAAAATAGCAGAGAACAATTGGAGCGGGCAGTAGAAAACATTCAGACTTCATCACAAAATGTCCGTCGTGTATCGGATGCATTGGTGGAAGTAAAGGATAATTTCTCAGCGGTGAACGAACAAAGCGCGAACCTGGTTCAAAGTGCCGATGATATATTACAGATAAGTGCTGCTGTAGAGGATATAGCCGAGAAAATTAACTTATTATCGTTGAATGCTTCTATAGAAGCGGCAAGGGCTGGAGAAGCCGGCAAGGGTTTTGCTGTGGTCGCCGGAGAGGTTAGAAAATTGGCGGAAACATCTAAGCGTTCGGCTCAAAGCATAAGCAGCAGTTTACAACTATTTGTACAGCAGATCAATAATCTGGCAGAGCAGATCGCTGCTCAATTTCAGCAGATCGATAAAAGCAATGAGTTGCTGCAAGATGCTTCCAGCGATACTATGAACGCCGCCGATAATATACAGGCTGTATCGCAGCAGATTGCTTCTTTAGTAGATAGGTTGTTTAACGAGACCAAACAGTTAAGCAAGGTTTTTGATAATATACAATCGTTAGCTGCTATAGCTGAGCAAAATTCTGCCTCTTCAGAAGAAATGAGCGCTAATGTTACCACGTATTCCAATAAGATAAAGGAATTGATGGACTATATAAATCAACTTGAGGAGCTCACGGCCAGTTTCAAAGGACAGCTTGAAGAATATCGTATCTAACTTGCTTAAAAAGGATATATATATTATAATAGTAACAGAACGGTTGGGTCGCTGTTATAGTATATACTTTGATTGTGGCGAATGGGCTTTTGGAACAAGCTTTGGTATACCCTAGGTTAAAGTGTATATAGTACCTGCAATTAGTATGAGGTGTTATGATGTGGCAACAAGTCTTAAATGCGGTATCATTATTTCGCATAATAGACCTTATAGATATATTGATAATAGCCTATATAGCATATAGGATACTTATGCTCATAAAAGAAACGAGGGCGGAGCAGGTGCTCAAGGGCCTCGTTATATTGCTAATATCCACCCAATTAAGCGAATGGTTAGGCCTTAATACTGTAAACTGGTTACTTAGAAATGCTATGACTGTCGGCGTTATAGCCCTGCTTATAGTGTTTCAGCCCGAGCTCAGAAGGGCGTTGGAGCACATAGGCCGAGCCGGAGTTATAAACATTTCGCTATTCATGCCCAGTGAGAACGATTATAGTGATACTATAGAAGAAATAGTTAAAACCGTGCAAAGCTTATCCAAGGATAAAACAGGAGCACTCATTATCATAGCAGGCAAAACGGGTCTTAATGAGATCATAGAAACAGGTATCAGAGTAGATGGAAAGGTCTCATCTGAACTGTTGAGTAACATATTTGTGCCTAACACGCCTTTACACGATGGTGCCGTTATTATAAAAGATGATCGCGTGATAGCGGCAGGGTGTTTTTTGCCATTGACTGACAGGCAGGACATAAGCAAACAGCTCGGTACACGTCATAGAGCGGCGATAGGCGTATCAGAGGTCAGTGATGCGTTGGCTATAGTGGTTTCGGAGGAGACCGGCGTCATATCTATTGCACGTGAAGGCAAGCTTACCCGATATCTGGATTCCAAAATGCTAAGGGATGTATTGGTTCAAATGTATGCACCGAGTCACGAAACAAAAGCTTTCAATTGGCGCATATGGCGGGAATGGAGGGAAAGGCATGGACAAAATATGGACGACGATGAAAAGTAATTTACCACAAAAAATAATATCCATAGTGTTTGCGATAATACTTTGGACTTACGTTGCCGGCGACCAAAATCCCAATATAGTGCGAACCATACGCAATATACCGGTTGAGATACAAAATGAATCGGTTTTAAAAAGCAAGAATCTAATACGTATGAATACAGATATACAAGAGGTAAGCGTAAAAATAGAAGGACGTCGTAACGACGTGGCTGCTTTCAAACCGTATGATATAAAGGTTGTGGCCGATATAGGCTCGATAAACGCCAGTGGAAAGCACCAAATACCAGTTAAGGTGATAAATATTCCGAATAACATAGATATAGTTGATATTTCTCCGCCTTATATCCAGGTAGATATAGAAGATATAGTGAATAATCAATTGCCTGTGGAATTGAAATTAGAAGGTCGACCGGCAGAAAATCATAAAGTGCTGGAAGCCGAGATAGTGCCAAATGAGATTATAGTTACCGGACCGCGCAGTCTGGTTTCCAAGGTGCATACCGCCGTGGTGCGGATGGACATAACCGATGCCAGATACGATATAACGCGTTCGTTGCCTATTATACTTTATGATGAACGTGAAAGGCAAATAAGTGATGATCTCGATTTGAGCGCCGATTTTGTAAGGGTTTATCAGAAGATAAGGGCCGTAAAAACTGTGCCTGTAAAAGTAAATACGTCGGGGAAATTGCCTGATGGTTTGGAAATAGTTAGTATTGTAGCTAAACCTGACAATGTGACTATAGCCGGTTCCGACAATGATATTTCGAAGGTAACGGCAATTGAAACCGAACCTGTTGATCTATCCAAGGTTCAGGCCACCAGTACTGTTAAGGCGCAATTGATATCGCTCGACGGTATTGATGTTATAGAAGGGGAACCCGTTATGGTGGATATAACTGTAAAAGAACAAGATGTACAGGAGGAAGTAGCAGTGACAGATTTAGTAATAGAAAATTTACCAGATGGTCTCGAAATAAACGATAAACCTCGTAGTATAACGCTGTCAGTGAGCGGGCCTTATAGCCTGATAAAGAAACTGAAGCCAGCCGATGTAAAAGTCGTGGTTAACGCCGAAGGTATGAGTCGTGGCCGCCATGACGTAACGCCCACTATAATATTGCCTGAAGGCATCAAACTTATAAAAGTGGAACCACAGCCGGTGTCAGTGTCGTTAAAATGATGATATCAGACAGGCGTATAAACATATTCGTAGGGCATTTTGGCAGCGGCAAGACCGAGATATCTATAAACTATGCTTTGGGCCTGCAAAGTCGGGGATTAAAAACCATGATAGTCGATCTGGATATAGTAAATCCATTTTTCAGGACGGTTGAGGTAAGGGATTATCTTGAACAAAATGGAATAAAAGTTATAGCACCAAATTTTGCTGGCACAGCATTGGATGTACCATCTATCCCGGCCTCGGTCTACAGCGCTTTTGACAATACGGATTTTAATGTGGTACTGGATATAGGAGGGGATGATGTCGGAGCAAAGATATTGGGCAACCTGCGCGACCACATAAGCGACGGCACATACGATATGCTGTATGTAATAAACGCCAGAAGACCGCTTTCAGCCGATATATCGGCTATCCGGAATTTGCTGCATTCCATTGAACAGACGTCGGGACTAAAAGTAACCGGTCTTATTAATAATACGAATTTATCTTCCGAGACCACGATACATGATATAATGTATGGGCAGGCCTTGGCAGAAGATCTATCGCGACAAACAGACATACCTGTAGTTAAAATATGCGGCTTGCCGGACGTCTTGGAGCAACTGCCGGATGAATATAAATACAAGGCCATGCCTATAAAAATATTTTTACACGTTCCCTGGGAACAGTAACCGAAAGGGATGATGAAATGATTCATATAGTATTTTTTGAAGACATATGTAAAGGATGTTCTCTATGTACATCTGTATGTCCTGAGGGTATAGTGTCTATAAATAAGAACCGAATCAATGCCAGCGGATATAATCCGGCCGGTGTTACTGATGAAGCCAAATGTACGGGTTGTGCTTTTTGTGCCCGGATATGCCCTGATATAGCTATAAGAATAGAAAAGGTTTCGTAGAAAGGTGGGGTATTATGGCTCAAAAAGTGCTTATTAAAGGAACCGAGGCTATAGGGGAAGCGGCTATCATGGCTGGCTGCCGTCATTTTTTTGGCTATCCTATAACGCCTCAAAATGAGGTGGCAGAGTATATTTCAAAACGTATGCCCGAGGTCGGAGGCTGCTTTTTGCAGGCCGAAAGCGAACTGGCTGCTATAAATATGGTATATGGTGCGGCAGGGGCTGGCGCCAGGGTGATGACATCGTCATCCAGCCCGGGTATAAGCCTTATGCAGGAGGGCATATCCTATATAGCCGCATCGGAATTGCCATGTTTGATAGTCAATGTCATGCGCGGCGGGCCCGGATTGGGTGGTATACAGCCATCCCAGGCCGATTATTTCCAGGCCACAAAAGGCGGCGGTCATGGCGATTACAGGTTGGTGGTGTTGGCGCCGTCGACTATACAGGAGATGATAGACCTCATAGTGGAGGGGTTTGATATAGCCGATCAATATAGAAATCCAGTCATGATATTGGCCGATGGTATGTTGGGCCAGATGATGGAGCCGGTGGTATTGGAGCCTAAAAAGCGAATAGAAAGACAGCTTCCGGCAAAGGATTGGGCTACTACTGGATGCGATGGCAGCCGCCCCAGGAATGTGATAAATTCGCTGTTTATGATACCGGAGCAATTGGAACAGCGGAACCTGGTACTCATAGATAAGTATAAACGTATTGAACAAAACGAAGTGCAATATCAATCAATAGATATCGAAGGCGCTGATGCGGTGTTGGTGGCTTACGGTACCATGGCCAGGATAGCCAGGACGGTGGCAAAAAAGGCCAAGGAATTGGGCATAAGCGTTGGAATACTGAGGCCTATAACTTTGTGGCCGTTTCCATACGATGTTGTCGCTGCTATAGGCGATATGCCGAATGTCAAGGCGGTATTCTCGATAGAGATGAGTGCGGGGCAGATGGTGGAGGATGTAAAATTAGGTATAAGCGGAAAGAAACCGGTATATTTCTACGGCCGTACGGGCGGTATGATACCATCTCCCAATGAAATATTGGATTATATATGCGATGTACTGGAGGTGCGATGATGTCGATTATATTTGAAAGGCCGCGTTCGCTTACCG
>JASGMM010000083.1 GCA_030156435.1 Clostridiales bacterium
TAAAGCCATGGCTGACGCATATATTTGCCAACAAGCTACCGGCAGGTACTCGAGAGAAGATTGAGGATATTATATCAAAAGCCGACATAGGGGAGGTGAACACGATGATATATAATCTTGAGCGGACACTGGAAGAAGAATTTCAGAAAAGAGAGGCTAAAGGTAAAGCGGAGGGCAAGGCTGAAGGTAAAGCGGAGGGCAAGGCTGAACTAATCATTAAGTTACTAAAGAAGAAGTTTGCCGTTGTGCCGGAAGAATATATCGAAAAGATAAAAAAGCAGGACAGTGATGTACTGGAGGTTATAGGGGTAAATATATTTGATATGCAAGATATAGGTGAACTTGATAAATATTTGAATAATTGATAAGCTAGGGCATGGACAGCGCAATGCTGTTTATGCCCCCTTGTCTATGATGGTCAGATAAGGCAATTGGTTTTAAGACTGATGGTGTTTTTATACCTACGAAATAATTATGCCTTATCTTGCCCATATAATTGCCAAAGACGATGAACATGAGGGAAATGCTGAATGTTATCATGAAGTTAGGTATTTAATCGTGCCTTGTTGCATGCGCTGATGTATATATCCTTCATCTTTCTGGCATCTTCAGCCATTACGTCGCGGGATTCGCATATTATGATAGGAGAGATATCCCAACGGCACAATGCCTCGGCCAGCGGCTCGAAGTCTGGTCCATACTGCGCATCATCCAGCGTCCAGTGTCTTTTCTCTCCGCCTTCGGTATATTCTATGCGGCTGAAATGACAATGCATATGATCCAATCTGTCATGTCCAAGTTTATCCTCTATGACGCGCAATATGTCCTCATATTCCTTTATACTTTTGATCCACCCCATATCCCGTGCGTTTAAATGGCCGAAGTCTATGGTAGGCATAAAGCTGTCATCGACAAGGCACAGCTCCATCACCTCGCTCAAGTCTCCTAATTGATTCTTCTTGCCCAGGGTTTCCGGACATAAATGCACGCCGTCCAATCCCTCGTCTTTGCACCGACACCACGCCTCGGCTAACGCCCTCTTAGCCCGTTCAAGCGATGGCTTGCGGCCGTCGGCCACATTACCCGGGTGAATAACGACGCGGCCCGCACCCATCCATTTGGCTGCTCTGGCCGACTTCAGTATATGGCCTATGGATTTTTCTATCCTTTCGGCATCGTCCGATGCCAGGTTGATATAATACGGCGCATGTATGCTAAGCACTATTCCGTATCTCTCCGCCTGCTGCCCCAGCGCCGCGGCCGTAGTCTGCCCTATATTGACGCCGCGGCCGCATTGATACTCGTACGCATCCAAACCCATATCGGCCAGCCAACGCGGCATATCTATACTGGATGAATTACCTTGATCGTAAAAACTCTTGGAATTGCCTGCTGGCCCAAACTTTGCTGACATGATATTATCCTTTCTTCCTGTTATGCCTCGGATTTTTCGAGACCACTTTAGCGGCCTCTATAAGCGCTACCTCTGCATCTACCTCCGACTGCTGCACCAATTCGGCCAACTTTGAATACAGCTCGCCTTCAGGCGTCACCACGTACTTGGGCGGCAGATGGTTCAATGCATATGCCATCATATCCATCTGGCATATCTCACACTTGCACACGTCCAAATTCGGCAAAATAAGCTTTAACGTATGCTCCACCACATCCTCCATATAATTTCTCATAGCATGTGCCATATCACCGCACCTCTTTCCATTCATTCACTTCTACAACTACTGCTGTTTGCTCAAGAATCACCTCGGCCTTGACCTCCACCATGCTCACAGCATTTTTTACATGGCCACGAGACTGTATAGTATATGTATTATCGCTGTTGCCGAACACAACGTCAACGTCGCTATACCGATCCTCGCCGTCGTCAAAATCTATCCTCGTGCTATATGTTGTCGGGATTTCATCATAAAAATGCTGTTCTATATATTGCTCTAAAGGTAAAGCCCCTTGGTTTTCAGCCTCTTGTTTTAATCGGTCATACGTTTCCTTGACCTGCGCTTTAATCTCATATAGCGCCGCAGTAGCTCCGCCATCGGCGATATAATAGGCATCGTGGCTGCTGTCATCCGACTTGGCTATGCTGTAATCCAATATGGCAATCGATATGATGCTCAAGGCTAAAACGGATAGCACCGATACCAACAGGAGCACTATTATATAAGCCGAACCCTTATGTTTCGGCATGTGACGTTTGATCATAGCAAACGCATCCTCTGTAGCACTTAATTTATATACAGGATATAATCTTATTTTTGATAGCGATGGCATGCTCATACGCTTGCCTAGCATCATCCAACGTATAGCTTTCAACAAAATCGCCTGGATATCTCGCAGCGACTGAATATTCATTCAATATCTTAACATTCTCTTCTATTGATGAAAATGTCGAATTAATTTCGATACACTTTCCAAGCAAAAATCTTAAATCGTGGGTTCTCATCATCTCATGAGTGTTATACAATATAAATGCCTTGAGAAATTTTTCCGCTGCCTGTTGGCATGTATAGCATATCGCCTCTTCCAAACCTTTTCCTCCTTGAGACAACACTATTTCTGCCATAAGCATATCTTGATCGGCCCGTTTCAGCCACATTTTATAATCAGTCGAATCTGCCATATATTATTTTTCCTTCCTTCAGTATAGCCGATGTGAAAGAATTGGAATCCGACAAAGCCGCTTTGAGTTCATCACGCGTACATGTCAAAAGGTCTACAGGCACATCCACATAACCGATAGCATCCCTCAATTTTATGCGGCGCTGTATATTAGGCAAATTACTACCTTCATCCCATACCACCAAAATATCTATATCAGAATCCAACACATCCGTGCCTCTCGCTGTGGAACCAAACAATATTATACTTTCCGGATTAATACGTTCTATCAATCTTTCTTTAATCTCTTCTATTATCTCTTTTTTATTATTCATAACCTGTTCTTTCCTTCTATCTCTTGTTGCAATCTGTACCTGTGCGCCGTTTATATACCTGTCTTAGAGGCAGAACCTCATATCTTTGATTTGATCATAGTGAACACATCTTTTACCGCATCTCATGTACAAATTATAACATATTATATCGAAAAAAGACATACCAGTTATATGAATTTATATCCAAAGGCAATATAATAGGCGTGACTATTCAGTTACTTCACAGGCTTGGTAACTGAATAGTCACTAATAAGCATCTAGGCATCGTGGCTGCTGTCATCCGACTTGGCTATATTGTAATCCGACATGGCAATCGATATGATGCTCAAGGCTAAAACGGATAGCACCGATACCAACAGGAGCACTACTATATAAGCCGAACCTTTATGTTGCATAACATTTATTCCCTTATCGTATATGAGCCGCTCATAGAAAAACTATGACCTTTTCCATCATCGCCACATATAATGATATTTATAGTATTGCCCGTTAGGTTCACATCGAAACTTTTTATATAGTATGCCATCTCGTTGGACACCCCGTCTATTTTTTCATACAACGAACTCCCATATCTGTAAAAAGTAGCTTCACCAACCGTTATGCGATCTTTTGAAACATCAACCGCTATTTGCGATTGATCGGATGCTCTCAACGCCCTCATTATATCCCCCATAGCAAAACGCACATTTTGTTCCACATCGGCATATGACGATACGCGCTCAAATGATATACGACCGCTTAATAGCAACATATAGGCTGCATCGAGCACTATGGCCATTATAGCTACTGCTATAACAACCTCTACCAACGTAAATCCTCTATTTTTATTATCACGCATCATCTTTACCTTGGTAGCGCCACTATAGTCTGCCTTACAGCCAGAGGCTCATCTGCACTTTCTGATTCAAATGCCTTCACATCGACCCTCTTGAGCACGCTGTCCTCATCGCCGACGGCGTTGCCATCGCTAACATAATCTTCTATCTGTATTTCTACATAATAGCCGTCCCGCTGACCAGTATTTACCACTATACCGGCTCTTATATCCTCGATGGTATTTTGGGCTGCATACCCGGCTCGGGATATATCGCCCGCTGTAGCCTGAACCTTCGTGCTCTGAACAAATATACCTGAAAATGGAATAACTATAACGCCCAGTATAGCCATGGCGATAATGACCTCCAACAGGGTAAAACCGCTATATTCGTTCATCGGTACACCTTCACCCTGCCGGTTACCGGCAGCACCCTGACCTCTACACGCTCTTGTCCGGCACATAATGTTATCGTGCCGCCTTGCCTAGGCCTGCCATAAGCATTAAAGCCCACGACTTCTATACCCTGATAACCATCGTTAAAGTTCGATGTGATGTTATCCAGGCGCCCGCTAAGTTGCTCTGTCTCAAGGCTAGGCCTCCTGGGATCATACTCCCTTATCTTATAACGGCCATCGCTGTATAATTCCAGTTTCATGTCTTTACCGCAAGTCATAGCCATCTGCCTGGTCTTTCGTATAGCCACGGTAATCTGCCTTGCTGAAGATTCTACAGTTTCTCTGTCCAGCCAACTGTTGATGTCGGGCATAGCCATACCCGATATTATAGCCATTATGGCTAAAATGCATAATATCTCTATAAATGTAAACCCTCTATCGCATCCCATGTACAAATTATAACATATTACGCTAAAAAAAGATACCAGTTTATGAATTCATATCCAAACCACCACGATATCGCCGTGCCTATCGATAAGAATGGACCGAACGGTATCTCGCTGGCCATATCCTTTTTCTTCAAGGCTATCATTATAATCCCTGCTATAGCCCCTATATATACAGCTATAAAAAAGGCCAGCAATGTGCGCTGCCAGCCTAAAAGCAGGCCGACAGCGGCCATAAGCTTGATATCGCCGATGCCCATGCCTTCCTTTTTCAAAATAATAAGCGACAAAATATAGATCGTACCTATTATGCCGGCACCGGCCAATCCACCCAAAACAACGTATCGCCATGTCACCGACGGGTCGGCGGCGGCCGCTATTACTCCCACAGCTACTATGGGTATAAGCGCCGCATCCAGTATAATACCTTCATCTATATCCACAAACGATATGATCACAAGCGACGAGATCAGCACCAGCGAATATAAAAGCTCTATGCCGTATCCGAATGCCAGTGCCGATATGACAAAAGCAATGCCGGTTAATGCTTCTACAATAGGATACCTTATAGATATGGGCTCTTTGCAATGCCGGCATTTGCCGCCCAATATCGCATAGCTCACAACAGGTATGAGGTCATAAGGTTTTATGCGTTGGCCGCATTTCGGGCAATATGAAGGCGGATAGGCTATGGATAATCCTTTCGGTATACGGTATATGCATACATTCAGGAAACTGCCTATGACCGCACCGAATGCAAATATAAAAATCAAGAGAACATATTCCATATCATCATGCTCCGGCAGGCACAGTGCTTATCATAGTAAACATCGGCAGCGCTATCGATATGACGATAAACCCTATAGCGAGTCCAAGCACCACGATTATAGCCGGCTCTATAAGCGACGTAAGCCGCGTGGCAGCATTCTCAGCCTCCGTTTCATAAAATTGCGCCGTCTGAGCCAACATGGCGTCCAACGAACCGCTTTCCTCGCCTATGCGCGTCATCTGTACCAGCATAACGGGAAAAAGCCCCGCTTTGCCTATAGTATCAGCCAGCGCCACGCCCTGCTCAACATCCTCTATGAACTTATCTATATGGCCCTCCACCACTTTATTTTTAATAACGCCTTTTGCTATATCGAGAGCCTGGTTTATATCTATGCCGCTGGCCAAAAGCGTGCTCAATATCTGCGCAAAATTCGCCGTTATCGAGCGTATCATAAAGTCCTTTACAACCGGTACTTTAAGTTTTAAGCCATCGAACCAGCGCCGTCCAACATCAGTGGATACATAATAAAACAATATCAATGCCAGCACCGCTATTATCAGCAATAAAATGACGGCATAGTTCTGCACAAACCCGCTCAAGCCCAGAAGTATACGTGTAGGCAGCGGCAGCTCCATACCCGAATCAGTAAACATACTTACAAATGTAGGAACGACGAAAATCAACATGAAGATAACAACGGCTATGGCTACTACACAGACTACAGCAGGATACACCATGGCATTGGACACCTTCTGCTGCAGTTTATACTGTTTCTCATACGTATCGGCCATACGCTCCAGCGATGTATCCAGCGTACCGCTGACCTCACCTACCCTTACCATCTCGACCAGCATAGCCGGAAAAACGCGGGGATATTCCTCCATGCTGTCGGATAACGCTTTACCAACCTGAACGCTTTGATATATCTCGCCCAGAGCCTCTTTCAAACTCTTATTGGTGACCTGTTCGCGCATTATATCCAGGGCCTGTACTATTGGTATACCCGCCTTTATAACCGCTGAAAACTGCTTGCAAAATACCGATATATCCCTTAAAGGAACACGCTGCAGAGCGGCCAGCCAATCGCCTGAACGCTTATCTCTTATAGGCTTTACTTCCACAGGATAATAGCCTCGTTCCCTCAGCATAGCCATGACGGCATCCTTATCCACAGCCTCATACTGCCCCGCCTGCATAGCCCCGTCAATATTCACACCCTTATAAGCATACAAAGGCATAGTCGTTTCCCTCCGTTTTAATCATTGCCATATGCCGTGGCTATAGCCTCGTCGGCAGTGGTAATGCCTTTTACCACGAGTTTTGCGCACTCGTCCCTGAGCGTGGACATGCCGTTGACAACAGCCAATTCCCTTAACTCATCCGTCGTAACCCGCCGCGTTATAGCATCCCTGTGGGCTCTGGTCAGACGCATTATCTCAAACACGCCCTGCCTTCCTTTATAGCCCGTACCATTGCACAGAGGGCAACCGCGGCCATGATATACTTCAACATCGTCTGGTATACCCAGCATCCTTTTTTGAGAAATCGGAGGCTCATAGACCTCCTTGCACTGCGGGCATATGCGCCTGACCAGGCGCTGCGCTATCACCGCTACTAACGAAGATGATACGAGATAAGGCTCTATGCCCATATCTATCAGTCGCACGACCGTACCGGGCGCATCGTTGGTGTGCAGCGTAGACAGCACCACATGGCCTGTTATAGCGGCTCTGACGGCTATCTCCGCCGTTTCGCCGTCCCTTATTTCGCCCACCATTATTATATCGGGATCCTGCCGCAGTATGGATCGCAGGCCGCTGGCAAACGTAAGCCCTGCTTTTGTATTTATCTGTATCTGATTTACGCCGTCTACCATATATTCCACAGGGTCTTCTATGGTTATTATATTATACGCCGGGTCATTGAGCTCGTTTAACATGGTATACAGCGTTGTGGATTTACCGCTACCCGTAGGGCCGGTCACCAATATCATCCCGTTTGGTGCACGCAGTATCTTATCAAACTCGGACAGATGTTTCTCGTCAAAGCCCAATTGGTCTTTCGGTATTAGAAAATTGGTCTTGTCCAGCACGCGCATCACGGCTTTTTCACCATTTACAGTGGGTATCGTGGACACTCTCAGATCTATATCGCGCGAAAGCACGTTTATATTTATCCTGCCATCCTGCGGCAGGCGCTTTTCGGCTATGTTGAGATTGGCCATTATCTTTATGCGCGCTATGGCGGGTGCATGAAAGCTCTGAGGCACAGTCAGATAGTTCTGCAGTCGGCCGTCTATCCTCAACCGTATACGCACCTCATCTTCCATAGGTTCTATATGTATATCGCTGGCGCCTATTTTGACCGCCTGCTCTATAACAGAATTTATCAGCTTTATTATAGGAGCGGTCTCGGCCTCTGTAGTGTCCATATCGTTCATGACCTCTTCGGCTGTGACCGCTATTTCCCTTTTATACTCCTCTATGGCCTGCTCGGCATGCGGGTCGCCGTAGTATTGCTCTATAGCCCTTTCTATAGCTTTGGTATCAGCCAGCATGGGTACAACGTCCTTGCCGGTTATCCTGCGTATGTCATCCATGGCTATGATATCCAATGGATCGCTCATAGCAAGCCACAGCATATTGCCGTCCATCCTTACCGGTATGGCATTATGGGTACGGGCTACCTGTATAGGCACCATACGCACAACGCCTATGTCTAAAAATGTCCTGTCCAGATCCACGTAAGGTATGCCAAGTTGAAATTCCAGTACTTCAAACATCTGGCGTTCGGTAATAAAACCCTGCTGCACCAATATATCGCCTAATCTATCACTGGTCCGGCGCTGTATATCCAAAGCGATATTAAGCTGCTCCTGGGTTATAAGACCGGATTCCAGCAGTAAATCCCCAAGTTTTTTCTTCTGCGTCCTGGGCATGTCATCGCCTCCTTTATTCCTTACATAACATTCTTTTCCACAAAATGCATAGCCGCGGTTTCCTTGGTTATAATGCCCTTGTTGTAAAGCTCCTGTATAGCGCTGTCCATGGTCTTCATTCCGAGTCTGGATCCGGTCTGCATAGCGTTTATTATCTGATATGTCTTATTTTCGCGTATGAGATTGCGTATAGCTGGCGTGGCCACCATAGTCTCCACCGCCACCACCCTGCCGGTGCCGTCGGATCTCGGCATAAGCTGCTGGGATATCACGCCCTGTATAACCATGGACAGCTGCACCCTTATCTGCTGTTGCTGATGGGGTGGAAAAACGTCTACAATGCGGTCTATGGTCCTGGCCGCGCCTATGGTGTGCAGCGTCGAGAGCACGAGATGGCCGGTCTCGGCCGCCGTTATAGCAATGGATATGGTCTCAAGGTCGCGCATCTCACCCACCAATATAACATCCGGGTCCTCCCTCAAGGCCGCCCTTAAAGCCGCAGCATAGCTTTTTGTATCGCTACCTATCTCTCGCTGATTCACTATGCTCTTTTTATGCTTGTGCAGGTACTCTATAGGGTCCTCCATCGTAAGTATATGGCAGCTTCTGTACTCGTTTATGTAATCTATCATTGCGGCCAGCGTTGTTGACTTCCCGCTGCCAGTGGGACCGGTAACCAATACTATGCCGACGTTGGTCTCGGCCAGTTGCCTTACGACACCGGGCAATCCCAAGCTGTCTATGGCTGGCGGCTGGGCCGGCAGCGCGCGTATGGCCGCACTGTACGTGCCCCTTTGCTTATAGACATTTACCCGAAATCGCCCCAATCCTGCCACCGAGAATGAAAAGTCACATTCGCCTTCCTCGGCCAACTGTTCCAATTGCCTCTGCCCCATCATCTGATGCACCAGATTCTCGGTATCTTCAGGCGACAACGCTTCGCCGGGTAGCGGCGTAAGCGCGCCGTTAACTCTTATGATGGGCGGCATACGGACGGTGATATGAAGGTCGGACGCTTTGCGCGCCACTGTTTCTTTTAATAATTCGTTTATAAATATCATGCAAAAAATCCTCTTTGTTTCAATAAAGCTATTATCTTATCGCTTATCGTTTCAAGCGTTTTATCGTCTATATTCACGATGATATCGGCCTGGCAGTAGAACTGTCGCCGTTTATCCATAAGTTCGATTATATTTCGGCGCAGGTCCCCGCCATCGAGCACAGGACGCCCCTTGCCGCTGCCGACATTGCGCATAATGGTATCAACCGACGCGTCGAGGCATACCATGACGCCTGAGCTGCGCATAATATCGATATTATCGTTGCGCAGCACTAT
>JASGMM010000009.1 GCA_030156435.1 Clostridiales bacterium
ACGTTTGCTACGAAATCTACACCTGCTTTTTTTGCTATTTCGGTTGCTTCTATGTGAAATGGATTGCCTTCGACAATACAATTGTCAGCTTTAGGGTGTTCTAATATACCAGGCATATGCATGTATTTGACCGTTTCTATAGAGGATATGCCCGGACATATAGACTTTCGACCTCCGGAGTAGCCGGCCATAAAATGAGGTTCTATAAGACCGGTTATAATCTTTAGATCGCTTTGTACATAGTACTTGTTAACGTAAATGGGTATATTGTTTATAGACGTTTGCCCTAAATAGAGCATATCGTCCATCTTCTGCGAATAATGGTTGATGACGCGATAATTATCCACAATGTCTTGTCCCATGAGCTCTATCATTTCATCGCCCAAATTAGGTCTATGTATGCCTGTGGCTATCAGTACAGTTATATCATCCTTTGATATGCCCGCTGTTTCAAGGCAGCGTAGTATAGGCGGCAAAAGCAATTTATTCGGTACTGGCCTTGTAATATCCGACACCACTATGCAGGCTGTGCGCTTGCCTTTAACCAATTCATATAACGGCAAGCCTGCTATAGGATTGAAGATCGATTCTTCAATGGCCTTGTCTGCGTTATCTATGATCGGCATAGTATGCTTGCGTACTATTCCTGCAAGATTCTTGTCGGGTATATCCACATTTATACCTGTTTTCCCATATAAGAAACGGGTTTTCATCTGCGCTACATCCTTTACATCTTATATGCTTCATTTTATCAATTAAAGTATATATAGTCAAGCTTATTTTTTGATTTTATCATAATTATGTTGTATTTTTGTTGTATTTGACATATAATAAAAGCCCCCTATTTTGAGGGTGCGTCTTAGGGATTTTCAATCCCGGAAAAATATCGGCATAGTTTGGTATGTATTTACCGGCTATGCCGATTTTTCATTCTTTGTGGTGGATGTAGAAACCGGTGGCTCAAACTCGCCAATGCAGTTCCATACGATTTTGATACGCTGTACCCGCCTGCCATCAATGCGCTCTGCCTTGTAAACATAGATTTTTTCAACGAATTCCCGGATAATCTCGGCTGTGAGTTCCTTTATGTCCGTATACTTTCTTACCAGGGAGAGGAAGTGGTCGACATTGAGAGCGCTTTCTTTTTCCTCTGTCATAATGGATTTCAGTTCCGTTACTCGCTTCTCAAGAGTCTGCTGCTCGGCTTCATAGTTTGCGGTCATCTTTGTAAAACGCTCATCGGATATCTTGCCCTCTATGTTATCTTCATAGAGCCTTTGAATAATCTCGTCCAGCTTGGCGATGCGGGCCTGTGCCTGTTCCAATTCGCGTCTGCTGTCACGCATACTTTTGTCAAGCTCTGACCTTGTTTTCTTAGTTACCATCTCCACGAATTCTTCCTCACAGTCTCTGGCAAAAGCCGTTACGCGGCGGATGCCGTCAAGGAGCAGTTCCTCAACGACCGCATTGCGTATCTGGTGAGAACTGCATCCGCCTTTTATCTTGCGGTAGGTAGCGCATACAAAATACTCTTTTTCATGTTCCCAACCCCGCCCACGCACCTGATACAGCTTGTTTCCGCAATCCGCACAGAACATCATGCCGGAGAGAAGCGGCATTTCACCCATCGGTGTGAGCCTGCGTCTGCCATCCCTGATTCTCTGCACTACTTCGAATACGGATTCCTCAATAATTGCTTCGTGGGTATTCTTGAAGATCATCCACTCCGACGGGTCATTTTTCATCTGCTTTTTCTGCTTATAGGACTTGCGGTAAGTTTTGAAATTAACCGTATGTCCCAAATACTCCTGCCTTGAAAGCATATGAACTATTGTGCTGCCTCGCCAGACATAATCATCGTCATGGCCTCTGTTGTCCGGAATATTGATTCCGTTTTTCCTGGCGTGAGCCGTTGGATTCATAATTCTGCGCCTTGTAAATTCCTTGGCTATCTGCGAAGGGCCATACCCTTGCATACACAAGCGGAACGCCTCGCGTACCACTTCGGCGGCTTCTTCATCGACTATCCAGTGTGTCTTGTCTACCGGGTCTTTGATATAGCCGTAAGGCGGATTGGTGCAGAGCGGTTTGCCGGACTCCCCTTTCGACTTGAAAACTGCGCGTATCTTCTTGCTCGTATCTTTGGCATACCATTCGTTGATGATATTAAGAAACGGTGTAAAATCGCTGTCCTGCTGGTTGGCACTGTCAACATTATTGTTTATTGCTATGAAGCGAATGTCGGAGCCGGGAAAGAGCACTTCGGTATAATAGCCGACCTTTAGATAATCTCTTCCGAGACGGCTCATGTCCTTTACAATGATGGTGCCAATCCTGCCTTCTTCCACTAGGGAGATAAGGCGCTGCCAATCCGGGCGGTCGAAGTTCGTACCGCTATAGCCATCATCCACAAAGAACTCAGTGTTTGTAAAACCGTTGTCATCAGCGTACTTCTGTAAAATGGCCTTCTGATTTTTAATGCTGTTAGAATCACCCTGCAGCTCGTCATCTCGTGAAAGACGGCAATACAGAGCGGTTATTTTATCGTTATTCTTCACAGCAGTATAAGACTGCCTGCTATTCATGTTTACCTCCTTTCCGACAGTCTTCAAGCGGTACTCTATGTTCCCGTACTGCCGCGAAGAAGTCAAGTTATTTGTTTAAAAAGCCTTATTTAATTCAAGATTTGCTGTGCCGTTAAGTATCATTCGTTTCAGCTTGTCATAAGCAGTTTCTTTGGCAGTGCTGCTGACTGCCGATTCTATAATGTAGAGCGTATCACCGATTACCTTTTCGGTAACGCAGATGGTTTTTTCAGCCATAAGGCACTTCTCCTTTCTGACATTGGGGGTAGGGGGTAACAAATCCTTACACCCTTTCGATCGTGCAACGGGCGTGGGGTTTCGCGCAAAAAAACGCGGATTCAAACGGGGTATTAAGGGAACAACCGGGATAAAATGCGAATAATTGAAATAAACTTGGTGTGTATTTCATCTTGGGAAAGTTTATTCTTTAGAGAAAAGGCACAGCAGGATATTCCACTGTGCCTTTTCTCGTATGTTTTAACTGTTGGTCTCGGTATTCATCTGAATTACCTTCACTGCCTCCGGGCGGATAAGTTTTCCGTCAACAAATTCAAAGGCAAGGTAACCCATCTGGTCGAGCAGGGCAAACTTCTCTGAGAGTGCCCTCACGCTGACAGGGCTTCTGCAGATGATCCAGTAGTAGCTAAAATCACCGAAGGCTATAGGCTTTGAATCAGACTCCATATCCGGCATAAACTCTGATATAAATACCTTTTTACCGAGGATGGTATCATCGCTGCTGCGCCAGAGGTAGTTTCCGGCTTCGTCTTTCAACGTACGCAAGGCAAGGGCTGTCTTATCGTTCATGAGCCATACGGCATTTTTGCGGTATTCCGGCTTCACAGAGAAGTACAGGCGGATTATATCATCATAGGTGATTTTATCGACAGCATAGGCAACCTCAGCGCCGTTTGCACCGTTTAAGATACCTGTCGGCATCTGTACGCCGGTACCGTTAATAAAGGCGTTGTCCTCAGCTCTGGCAAAGTTCCTGGCAAGGCGCTTTACAAGGTAGCTTTCGATGTCGAATGCGGCATCGCGGACAAAGTCCGAATTCATTTTTACAAGAGCAGCGAGTTTATGGCTTTCAACGGTGTACTGAATGAACTCATTTAGTCCGTTAAAAACAGGGATAGTGCCGCCTTCCGGTACAAACTGCGCAAGGTCATCATATTCCTTTGCAAGGATGTGATAACTGCCTTCATATACGTTAAAGGTTGTGCCGATTTTACGGAACAGGCTCTCGTTTATGACGGCTGCTTCATATTTGTTATTTGTGGCATTTGGCATGACATAAGTGCCCGTCTCGCTGCTGCGGCCTTCGGAAAGTCCGGAATAATCGCTTTCCTGGCCGCGCATGGCGTTCCAGAAGTGCCTGCTGTATTCCGGCTGACCGGTATATACTCTGACTTCAGTATAATTCATGGCGTTCCCCTCCTTAAATCTTATCGCAGAATGGACAGGCATAGAGACCGAGGTCATGGTAGCTGAGCGATCTTCCTACCTGTTTCAAGTGGTGGTGGCATTTCGGACACAGAATGTTATATGCCATAGCACCTTCAATGGTATGAGGATGCTTTGCATGGAGGCGGTATCGCATTTTTAACTTTCCTTTATCGTCTTCGATGACAACATCGGAAAGATGCAGGTCGCACATGGCATGGGCATACTCATCGGAATAATAAGTGTGCTGCGGCCGCAGCAGAGTGCCTTCCTTGTTCATTTTCATAAGCGGATAATTCATGTTTTTTCCCTCCTCAAAATTAAGATGTTTGAATGTGGTTGATGATATTTCCTGTAGATCTAATTGCTGAGCGCTGATCATGACGTATCACTATAGCTGTTCCTCCCTCCAGTGATACTTCCGGTGACAGAAGTGACAGTTCAGTGACAGTAGTTTTGATGAACTGTCACGCTGAAAAGCGGCTCGTAGCAAGGCTTTTAAAGCTTCAGTGACGAAAGTGACAGAACTTTTCATTTCATACTCACAACAGCTCATAATCTTTTCCTTGTTTTCTGTACAATTCCAAACTTTATTTTCCCCGCCAAGAAGTTTGAAAGACTGTCACTTCTGTCACTTGCGGCTGGAAACCCTTGATATATGGGCGTTTTCGCGGTGACAGTTGCCTGTGAGAACTGTCACTCGACTGTCACTTCTGTCACTTTTAAGCAAGAAAATCCGTGCTGTCATAACCATAAGCCTTCTTGTACTGCTCCTTTGCCTCAATAGTGAGGGTGAGGTTTTTATAATAGGTGCCTTTATTGGTATGAACGGTCATCTCCTTAAAGGTGCAGCCGAGATGGGATGCCAATGTCTCTCTGAACTCTTTGGCTGTCTTGGCAAAGCCGTTATTGTTGTCATGGCACCATGCCCTGTAAACATCATAGATGCGGCTCGTTGTAGCGGAATCATTAAACTTGCCTTCTGACCGCTCGCACATACATTCCTCATAGAAGGAGATCACAGTATTGTTCTCTGACATATATTGCTCTCTTGCAAGGCTTACACTGTCCGGCTCGGAAAAGCTGTACCCGTTTGCAATAACCGTCTGCAGCGCCTTAACAGCCTTGTAGACGATGCCATCACGCTCGGCATACATTTTGTCAAGAAGTGTTTTGTCCTGCTTGTCCTTTGGAATGACATTAGGACAGCGCACCACCATGATGCGGTCATAGACCCATTTGCCATCATCGCCGCCAAACTTGGGAAGTCTGTTCATGCAAAACCAGAGCAGCCCGTTGTAGGTGAACTCAAAAGCCTGCTGTCCTTTGAACTCGGCATATAGGCTGTCGCCGCCGGTAATTTTCTTAAATGTTTTCAACTCATCTACGGATAGGAAACTCATATCCGAGCTACCGGCAAGGCGTGTGCCATATATCGCGCCGGTGCCGAAACGCGCTTCAATCTCCTTAAGGTCGATTCCTATGAAGTTACCCTTGCCGAGCAACCGCTCTACAAGACTCTTTAGCTGAGATTTGCCGGTGTCGCCATCGCCTACGAGGAAAAGCGCTTTTTTCATTCGCCATCCCTTGATGTTGGAGATGCATACACCGATAAACTCAAGGAGCAGGTGTTCTATGGCCTTGTCTCCGTCTGTGAGGGTGTGCATATACCTGTCGAAGACCGGCGTAGGCGTTTCCCTTCCTGTCCAGTTGCACGGAATTTGAATGGTGGAGAGGATATCCGGGGAGTGTGGTACAAGAATGGCGTTATCTGCAGTGATACGGAGCAGGCCATTTCTGAAGTTGATTAAATCCTCATCGGCGTTCAATTCATCCTGGCTAACATAATTAAGGTCAGTGGTGATATGCTGTAAAGTTTCGCTGACGATGCCCATTCTCACAAGTTCCTCGTCATAATCTGCGATGTACTGCTTGATAATGCCCATCAGCATATTGTCGGCATAGAGCCGATAACAGCCGTTTTCGTAGACATATTTCAAAAGGCCCTGCTTTCCGTTATCCCTTACAAGCACATAGCGGAGGTGCTCGCGTACGTACTTTGCAAGGAGCGGAACGCTGACATAGGGTTCACCGGTCTGTTCGTGAAATTTGATGAAGTACGGATGCTCCATCCTGGATTTATGGAAAATGCCATGACAGGCATCGATACCGGCATTGATGGTGGCTTCTCTGTAATCGTCACGCTCCCATTTTTCGCGATAGAGGGCAGAACTGCGGAAGATTTCATCAATAGCCGCAGGATCAGGCCCGGTACGGAATGCAATCATGGAGCACAGCGCCGCGTCAGCCTCGGAGTGAGAGCCATATCCGGAGATATCTCCATCGTCATACAGCTTCTTGAATTTCTCTCCGTTTTTCTGCTTGCGTAAGTTGCAGACAATATCGAAATAGGCGCGGTCACCGTCACGCTTGGCGCTGTACTTGGCTTTTTCTTTGCGGCGCATATTTTTATCAAGCGTCGTAAGGACTGCCGCGGTACATTCGCGCAGAGGCTTATCATTAATGATATTGCCGGTAAAGGCGGCAAAGCGGTTTGTAATGCCGCCGATATACAGTTCCAAATTGTTATGGGGATTCTTCGTATAGAACTGCCGATCGAGTTTTAAATTTCCGTTTTTATCAATGTAGGTAGGAATTTGTGTAAAGTCACATTTGCCATATTGATGTATGCCTGTGCCGCTGACCGAGTATTCTGCATAAGAGTCATGCCTTGCTAAAATCGTCTGCACAAGCGGGTCTGTAATCGCTTTATGGTCGATGTCTATGAAGTAATAGCCTTTCGGTATCTTGAAACCGATACCGGCGGCAACAGGATTATGCTCCTTTGCTTTTACTGCCTCATTGTATGTGACCCATGTATGAGACCATTTATCATCTGTTCCGGTTGGGCCACCTCCAGCCGCAAAAGGTTTCTTCGTCGGCTTGCCTTTTTGATCTGTTCCCCATCGCCATAGCATCCATATCTTCATATCCATCAGTTCCTGCATTGCGTTTGCCGTCTTGTCCACCTCCTCTCCACTGCATTTTGTGCTGCCATTATTCGTGCGCCGAGTTTATGACCAGCCACTCCTTAAAAGCTTCAACCGGAATCAGGATTCTCGTACCAACCCGTATGACTGGAAATCCCGGCTTTTTTACAAGTTCGTAGGCCTTCGGCAAACTAATGCCCATCTGCGCCGACAGTTCCTGCACACTCATGGTCGTCTTTTCCATATACTCTTTCCTCCTTATCTTGATAGTTGTTTCGGTTTCCACATCCACCATTCGCTACCGTTCCTAAGGCAGCCACCTGCTCGTGGTCTCCCCGTATCCGATTGCAGCAGAAGCGCTCCGGCTTTCACCATCGTGGCGGCTACGCTGCAAAAGTATCTCTTGCGGGTGGACTATTCAGTTGTCAAGGAACCGGAATTTAAGTGGTTTTACAATTTGTTCTTGTTTTCAATGCCATTGTATAATACAATGTAAGTGATGTTAAATTTTCAACGCTTACAATAACGATTACAGTCAAAGGATGATTGCCATGAAAAAACTGCCGGTAGAAAACCTCGGCTTTGTTGAAATTGGGGGAGTTGGCGAGATGATATATAGGGCTGTGCGATTTCCCGAGTATATCACGGACTATGACAATGACGGCGAAATAATTAAACCTATCTTCACTGGGGGCCATGCTCCGGAAAGCGGTACTGATTATTCGCTTACCGGACAGGAGCTATTGGTCAGCCTATGTAATCTTTACGGAAAATTAAATAACCCAGACAGCACTGTTCCGGTTACAGATGCCGTCTGGGATTGGTGCAGAAACAATATTCACCCCTACAACATAGACAGTCTTTATGAAATGCTGGATAGCGAGAAGTTTGCGCATATAACTTACATGGATTTGATTCAGAAAGATGCCGCATTCTATGTAAATCAATTCATAAAGGATTTATGCAGTCTGGGTACTGTATTTGAGTTTTACTTTGCCTTGAGAAGGGTTAAATACTACGGAGAGATTGACTACGCAAGGAATCTTTATTATGAAGGCAGGCTTTGCGACAGCCACGCTTTTCTTGAAAGATACCGACAATACGAGGATGATGAGGAATACAAGGCCCGTATATTAGAGAATTACAATGAACATATATCCCAAGTGATTGATATGTTCCCGGACTTCCGTATGAGACTGAAATTGGATAAGAAAACCGGGAAAGTGATGTACGGCGCCGACATTCAATCGGTATTTGATATTTGCTGGTACACCTTTTCCAGAATGGTAGCTGACGTTGCGCCGCCGGTGGATGAAGATCTAAACTATTTCGAATCGCAAGGCTCGATACTGTCATGCCTTGCCTGCGGCAAATACTTTGTGCGGCATTCAAGCCGCCAGCTATATTGTAATAACTGGGACTGCCAGGCCGAGCGTAATCGCAGAAACAGGCGAGCGAGCTATGCTCGGAAGAAGGCGAAGGAAGTAGAAAACAAGGAATAAAAATTAAACTCGCTACCATGCAGGGTACGAGTGTGGCGTTGCAAATGCTTTCGGATTAAAACTTATTCATGTATTTATTGAAAATTTAATTGAAATGTGATATCCTTTGTATAACTTCTCTTAATTGGAGGTATAACTTATGGCTGTAAGTTATAAGAAGTTGCAACACTTAATGATTGATAGAAATATATCTAATGCTGAACTTATGCGTAGAGCAAACATATCAGCAAATATAATCACGAAAATTAGAACAGGCCAATATATAGCGTTAGATAAAGTGGAAAGCATTTGTTTGGCAATGTGCTGTACACCTAATGATATTTTGGAGTTTGTTCCGGACGAGGAGCAGATGAAAAAATGACGAAACAGGTAAAATCCAAGAAGCGCGTTGCTGAGCATGGCGAGGTTTTTACAGCCGAACGCGAGGTTAAAGCCATGTGCGACTTGGTGAAACAGGAAACTGAAAGAATTGACTCACGATTTTTGGAGCCTGCCTGCGGTAATGGAAACTTCCTTGCAGAAATACTTTCAAGGAAACTGGCTGTTGTGAGGAAAAAATATAAAAAAAGCCCTTATGATTGGGAACGCAATTCACTTCTGGCGCTGGGCAGCTTATATGGAGTGGATTTACTGATCGACAACTGCATCGAATGTAGGCAGCGGCTATTTGAAATGTGGGATAAGGAATATAAGGCTATATGTAAAAAAGAGTGCAATGATGACACCCGCGAGGCCGCCAAGTTTATTCTTTCCCGTAACATCGTTTGCGGCAATGCGCTGACACTCAAATGTGTCGATGAAAATGGAAAGGATACGAATGAACCCATTGTTTTTTCCGAATGGACTTTTCCGTTTAACAATGCTCTGATGCAGCGCAGCGATTATACCTTTGCCGAACTGCTGGCTACTGAAGAGGAAAGGCCTAAACGTAAAAAGAAAAAAGACGAGCCTGAGCAAATATCACTCATGCTCGATGAAGATATAAGAGAGGCGCCCTCGGATGAAGGAGTGTTCCTGAAGAAATGCATATCACATTATAGGAGGATACAGGAAAATGGCTGATACAGGATTATTTAATAATGTATACAATCCGGACGTGCTGTCCTGCCTTGCAAATCTCTCAAACGATGAGGTTTTTACTCCGCCGGACGTAGTAAACGATATGCTTGATATGTTGCCGCAGGAACTCTTTCAAAACCCGGATACCACCTTTCTTGATCCCGCCTGCAAAACCGGTGTTTTTCTCAGGGAAATTGCCAAAAGGCTTATCAAAGGACTGGAGCCGCAGTTCCCGGACTTACAGGAGCGTATAGACCACATCTTCCATAAGCAGCTCTTTGGTATTGCAATTACGGAACTGACAGGTTTTTTATCCCGTCGGAGCGTTTATTGTTCGAAGTTCCCAAACACTGAATTCTCGGTATCGCTTTTTGATGATGAACAAGGTAATATTCGGTTTAGAAGAATTAAGCATACTTGGCGTGACGGAAAGTGTGTTTATTGCGGTGCATCTCAAAGCCAATACGATCGTAGCGACGATTTGGAGACGCACGCCTACGAATGGATACATACTAATAAGCCAGAGGAGATTTTTAATATGAAGTTTGATGTGATTATTAGCAACCCGCCTTATCAGTTGAATGATGGTGGTGGAACAGGATCTAGTGCTATACCCCTCTATCATTACTTTGTTGAAAAAAGTATACAATTAAATCCCCGTTATTTAACAATGATAATACCATCACGCTGGTTTACAGGCGGTAAAGGATTGGACGATTTTCGAAGTAAAATGCTTAATGATGAGAGAATTAGAGAAATACATGATTTTATAAATGCAGGAGATTGTTTCCCTGGGGTTGCAATAGAAGGTGGAGTCTGCTATTTTTTGTGGGATCGGGATAATAAAGGATTATGCAAAGTGGTTTCTTATGCAAATAATGAAATAGTTGCCGTTTCCGAACGACCACTTTTAGAAGAAGGTACCGATGTATTTATAAGATACAATGAAGTGATTTCAATTATAAGAAAAGTAAAATCACATAAAGAAAAAAGTTTTTCTCAAATAGTAAGCACAAGAAACCCATATGGAATTAATAGTGCGGACTTTAAAAAAATGAAATCTCAAAATAGCAATCAATGCTACTCTGTATTAGGCATTGAAAACAATAAAAGAGTAATAAAGCATTTACCTTATAGCATTGTTCAAAGAAACTTTGATGAAATTAAACAATACAGACTCTTCATTTCTAAAGCAGATGGAGCTGCAGGACAGATTGGTTATCCTATTCCAGCGCGAATCATAGGAAAGCCAGTAGTAGCAAAACCCAATATGGTATGTACAGAGACATTTTTACGTGTTGGGCCTTTCAGTACAGAAGAAGAAACTAATAATGTTAGAGATTATATGCAAACCAAATTTTTTCGTCTATTAGTAGGTGCTAGAAAAAACAAAAATATGACTCGGAGTACATACTCATTTGTTCCGATTCAAGACTTCTCAAAACCTTGGACAGACGACGAACTATATGCTAAATATGGCTTAACTCAAGAAGAAATAGACTTCATCGAATCAATGATTAAACCGATGGACTTAGATGGAGGTGACGATAATGGCAACTGAATTCTTTATTCAACGGCCTGCGATCACACCAACCATCTATGTGTATGAACTCATTGGCGTGGCCTCTCACAAGGGGTACATAAAAATCGGATATACTGAACGGGATGCGGCTACCCGCATCAAGGAGCAGCTGCACACTGCTGCTGTTCCTTTTAAAATCCTCTATCAAGAGAGCGCCATGAGGGAGGATGGCTCTGTCTTTACTGATAAGGATATACATCGAATCTTAGAGCGACGAGGCTTCAGACAGCTCAATGCAGTCGCTGACGATAACGAGTGGTACAACTGCACCCTAAATGATGTCAAGGCGGCTATTGTTGAGCTTAAAACCGGAAAAATCACTGCCGACAGCCGGACAGCTGCATTCCGTATGCGTCCGGAGCAGCAGGCGGCTGTAAAACGCACGGTCGAGTACTTTACCAAGGCCAAATACGACGAGCCGGACAGAGCGCCGAAATTTCTTTGGAATGCCAAAATGCGTTTTGGCAAAACCTTTGCAGCCTATCAGCTTGCAAAAAAGATGGGCTTTAAACGCGTGCTGGTGCTTACCTTTAAGCCCGCTGTCGAATCCGCATGGCGAGATGATTTGCTTTCTCATATTGATTTCGAAGGCTGGCAGTTTGTTTCCAATAAGGATGCGCACAACAATAACGTTAATATCGATCAGGCCTACGCAAAGTGTGATAAAAAGAAGCCTATCGTCGTTTTTGGTTCCTTTCAAGACTTGTTGGGTACCAATGAGAATGGTGGCATAAAAGCTAAGAATGAATTTATCCATGCGGAAAACTGGGACTTGGTTATTTTTGATGAGTATCACTTTGGCGCATGGCGAGAAAATGCCAAAAAGCTCTTTGAGAATCCCGATGAGGAAGAAATAGTCGACTTTGATATAGAGAAGTACAAGAAGGACGAGGCTGATAACGCCTATAACGAAACCTTCCTTCCCATCACTGCCGGTTATTATTTGTACCTTTCCGGCACACCTTTCCGCGCCATTAATAGCGGCGAATTTATAGAGGATCAGATCTATAACTGGACATATTCTGACGAGCAACGTGCAAAGGAAAGCTGGAAAGGCCCTGGCAATCCCTATTTATCGTTGCCGAGAATGGTCATGCTCACTTACCGGATACCTGATAGCATTCGCCAGATTGCCATGCAAGGCGAGTTTAACGAGTTCGACTTAAATGTATTCTTTTCTGCCAAGGGTAAAGGCAAAGATGCGCGGTTTGTTTACGAGAATGAAGTGCAGAAATGGCTTGATCTGATTCGTGGTTCTTATCTTCCATCCAATGTTGATGATATGAAGCTCGGGCAGGACAAGCGTCCTCCGATGCCTTTCTCCGATACACGACTTTTGAATGTTCTGAATCACACAATTTGGTTTTTACCAAATGTGGCATCCTGCCAGGCTATGTATAACCTGATGATGCAAAAGCAGAACGGGTATTATAACCAGAAATATAAAATTATCGTTTGCGCTGGAACAGAAGCCGGCATAGGCTTGGATGCCCTCTATCCTGTTCTTCACGCTATGGGAAATCCATTGGAGACATACACCATCACCCTCACCTGTGGCAAGCTAACTACGGGTGTTACCGTAAAGCCGTGGACAGGCATATTCATGCTGCGTAACCTTAAGAGCCCAGAGACCTATTTCCAAGCAGCATTTCGTGTCCAATCTCCGTGGGTAGTTAAAGATGAAGAAGGTAAAGACCTGATTATGAAAGAAGAATGCTATGTCTTTGACTTTGCTTTGGACAGGGCGCTGCGACAGATAGCTGACTACTCTTGCCGTTTGAATGTTGATGAAAGCAATCCCGAAAAGAAGGTAGCAGAGTTCATTAATTTCCTGCCGGTGTTGGCCTATGACGGCAGCACCATGCGGCAGATTAATGCGCAGGACATTCTCGACATCGCAATGGCTGGAACTTCTGCTACTCTGCTTGCAAAGCGCTGGGAATCTGCGCTACTGGTTAATGTTGATAATGACACTCTGCAACGCCTAATGAATAACAAAGAAGCTCTCGACGCTCTTATGAGCATAGAAGGTTTCCGCTCGTTGAATCAAGATATTCAGACTATTATCAACAAGTCAGAAGCGGTAAAGAAAGCCAAGAAAGAATCCGAGAAGATGACTCCGAAGGAGAAAAAGGAAATCTCAGAAGAGGAAAAGGAATATAAGTCTCTTCGGAAGCAGATTCAGGAAAAGCTCATCAAGTTTGCTACCCGTATTCCGATATTTATGTATCTCACTGATTATCGCGAGCGGTCACTCAGAGATGTTATAACTCAGCTTGAGCCGGGATTGTTTAAAAAGGTAACGGGCTTAAACGTAAAGGATTTTGAACTTCTTTGCAGCCTTGGGGTATTTAATGCAAGCCTGATGAACGATGCCATTTTCAAGTTCAAGCGTTACGAAGACAGCAGCCTTTCCTATACCGGTATCGACAAGCACGAAGGTAAGGATGTCGGTGGCTGGGATACCGTCATCAAACGCGAAGAATATGATAGACTGTTTTACAATCAACAGGCTACAATGGAATCCATAAACTCGGCGTTCGAAGAAGCAATTGAAAAAGATGTTAAGCCCGTTGCAGATGTGCCAAAGCCTGATCCAAAACCATCTGCTACAACATATGTTACGGGGCAGTTTGGAATTAAGCCTCCGCTGTCGAAAGCAGCCGAGCATAAGAAACCTTATAGCACAAGCACGCAAGCCGATGAGGAAATGGAAGAGTTTGTTATACCGGAGATTTCGGAAGGCGATGCGGTTAAGCATAAGAGCTTCGGTGATGGTATAGTTACAAAACTCGATAAAGCTGGGAAACACATTCGTGTGAAGTTTGCAGTTGGGGAAAAACTCTTCTTATTCCCAGATGCTTTCAAGCAGGGTTACTTGAAGTTGTAACAGACTTCTATGTGTAAGCAATACTGTCGGACGTATAATATTACTTATCAACGAGAAAGACTGCGCTAAAGGTTTTATCCTTCAGTGCAGTCCTTTCTTTGCTGTCTCCGCTTGAAGAGTGCCGGTCAAAATTTACTTGTTTTCGTAAATCCCTATGACTAACTCTCTTTTATAGGAGGCTTTATTCAAACTTCAAAACAACGATATCTGCAATATAAATGCCGCAAATACAACCGATACCATAGACAGCAACTTTATCAGTATATTAATTGACGGACCGGATGTATCCTTAAACGGATCACCCACAGTATCTCCGACCACAGCCGCCTTATGGCTGTCAGACCCCTTGCCACCGTATTCGCCGCTTTCGATATATTTCTTGGCATTATCCCATGCGCCGCCCGAATTGGCCATCATAACCGCCAGTATAAATCCACTGACTGTAGCGCCGGCAAGCATACCGGCTACACCGTTTATACCGAGCAAAAATCCTATCAGGAGAGGAGCTGTGATAGCCGTTAAGGCAGGCGCTATCATTTCCTTTTGGGCGTTGCGCGTGCATATATCGACGCACCGCGCGTAATCGGGTTCGGCTTTGCCCTCCATAAGCCCTCTTATCTCCTTAAACTGACGACGTACTTCCATAACTATGCTTTGTGCTGCTCTGCCGACAGCACTCATGGTCATGGACGAGAACAGAAACGGTAACATGCCGCCCACAAACAGTCCCACAAGCGTAGGCGGATTGAGTATCGATATATCCAGCTTAAAGTCCAATCCCTGGGTCTGCACTATACGCGCAACTTCATCGGTAAACGACGCTATCAGGGCCAGAGCTGTCAGAGCTGCCGAGCCTATGGCAAATCCCTTGCCAGTAGCGGCTGTAGTATTGCCGAGTGAATCCAACGCATCGGTGCGACGGCGAACCTCGGGATCCTGATGAGACATTTCGGCTATACCGCCGGCATTATCGGCCACCGGACCATAAGCATCGGTAGCAAGCGTTATGCCCAATGTGCTGAGCATGCCTACTGCCGCTATAGCCACACCGTACAAGCCCATATTGAAATCCTTTGCGCCGCCTGCCAAAAAGTAACTGGCCAATACCGCCGCGCCCACTACTATAACAGGCACAGATGTGGAACGCATGCCCAGCGATAGACCCCCTATAATGACAGTAGCCGGACCGGTAGTGGATGTGCCCGCCAAATCACGCGTCGGCTTATATGAATCGGACGTAAAGTATTCTGTAGAGTATCCTATTATGACGCCGGCCAACAGGCCGCTCAATATGGCGAAATAGACGCCTATGTGCTCCATGCCCAGCACCTGCCACACCAAGAAAAACGATATGACAGCTATAAGCGCTGCGCTTATGTAGGTACCCCGACGCAATGCAGCGAGCAATACGCTCTGCTTTGCGTCCTCTTCGGCATGAACGAAAAACGTACCTATTATCGACGCTATAACACCGATAGCAGCCATTGTCATAGGTATACTGACACCGTCGACGCCAAGCCCTGCCGCCACCGCCAGCGCGCTGGTCGATACGATAGATCCCACGTACGATTCGTACAGGTCAGCGCCCATACCGGCCACATCGCCGACATTATCGCCGACATTATCGGCTATGACGGCCGGGTTGCGCGGGTCATCTTCGGGAATTCCGGCTTCCACCTTGCCTACAAGGTCAGCGCCGACATCCGCCGCCTTGGTGTATATGCCACCGCCCACCCTGGCAAATAGCGCCATCGAGCTGGCACCCATGCCGAATGTCAGCATAGCGCTGGTGACATTCTGTATGCGGACAGCCGCATCCAAATCCCTATAAACCCACGTTAAGAAATAATACCAAAAACTTAAATCTAAAAGGCCGAGACCAACCACCACCATGCCCATAACGGTACCGGCCGAAAAAGCTACTCGCAAACCTGCATTAAGGCTCTGCTTTGCAGCGTTGGTTGTTCTGGCATTGGCGTTAGTGGCCATCTTCATGCCGAGGAACCCCGACAAGCCCGAAAAGAAACCGCCTGTCAAAAAGGCAAATGGAACGAATATAGTCAAGAAACCGCTGAGTGCCAGTATGAGCAATACCACGAACATGACAGCGAAAAATATGGCCACGCCCGTATACTGCCGCTTAAGATAAGCATTGGCGCCCTCTCTGACAGCCCGCGCTATGCGTTGCATATCCTCGGTACCCTCGCCGTGTTTCATTACCGTATAAGCCATATAAGCCGCAAACAGCAAGGCCAGGATAGAACCGATAGGGGCTAACAACAAAAGATCCACGATAACACCTCCAAAGTATGTATTTTATGAAATTGATACATTAATACAACAGTCTCTATATATTTTAGTATTGAGCAATGGATTTATCAATAGTCGGTTATAGATACTTTACTGGCGTTTTCATCATAATCTACGGTATATATACGATCGGCCACCTCGCTCAGCACACGGTTATGCGTCACCATTATCACTTGACGGCCAAACGTCCTGCTTATCTCTTTCAAGAATTCAGATACGTTGTTTATGTATTCTTCACTGACATGTTTGGCAGGCTCATCCAATACCAATGGACCGGCAATAGGCGGATTATAGGATTGGAGCATGGCTATACGTATAGCTAATGATATAATATCTACCACTCCGCCGCCGCGCGATTCCTGTGGTCGTACCTTCATCGTATCGCCTTGATAGCTTGAAATAACATAAAACTCGGCTTCAGGACGCTTGCGCAGTTCTGAAAGCTCTATTTCAAAACGTATATCGCTTTGAAATATAAATTGCAGGCAACTGGTAACCAACCTCTCTATCTGATTTTTGGCCTGCTGCCTCGCAAAGTCTGCAGCATGATCGAGTAAAATTCTGGCCTTTTCAAGTATATCCAACTGCTTTTGCGCTTCGTCCTTTTGCTTTTGAACTTGCTGCCTCATGGCTAGCAGTTGATCGCATTTAGACTTTTCTGTCATGTAGACGTCCTGGGCTCGCCTGTATAGTTGTTTTATATCGTCAAGCTGCTGCTTATTCGCATCCATAATATGCATTACCTCAATGCTTTAATAAGTCTGGCGGCAAAAGTTCTCGAGCCTGCTTTATCAACATATCTATTTCATTTTGCAGTCGCTTTATCTCATCATCTAATTGCTCGGGTTCTATACCAAGTTCCGCCAATTCTTTTATAAGCTCATCGCGCTGTTTTTGAAGTTGTTCTAATCTGGTTTCCGCCTTTACCTTCATGGTCTTGGCCCTTTCCAAATCTTCTTTCAATAACGCCAATACCCTTTCATTATCATCCATGTTTCTTTACCTCCATCATCTTTTATATGCCGACACTATATCTTCCACAGTGGAAACATCTATCTTAGACATACATACAGGACACCGTCCAACTTTCATCAATATTTCTCCATAGCGCTCGGCTTTCTCATTTATTTCTTGCTCAATCTGCGTTATATAGCGCTGTCCCTCCACTACATGCTTATCTACATCTTTGAGATGGCTGGATAAATCCCGTATTCTGTTCATCAATGCCATATATCGTTCGGTTTCCGATAGCATAGCTCGACATTTGTCGACTTGCTGTAATGCATCTTTAAGCGTTGCAGCCTTGCTTAATTCGGCATTCGATGTTTCAAGGCGTTTTTTTAATGTTTCTAAGCGCTTTAGATTCATAAGCGCATTCGATGCCGAATTGAGCCAACGCTGACAATCATCTAACATCTCCACCTTATGCAAAACTTCTTGCTGTTTTTTTATATCGCTATATACAGTCGTTAAAGCCAGGTTTATCTGAATATATTTATTGAGCAGACGGTTGGATGCCAATGCTTTCTCCACGCCGACCTGTGCTTGAGGTAAACCTTGCATACTTTTTATTATCGCTATATCATGGGCAATATCGCTCTCGATGGCCAGCCATCTTCGATTTATATTTTTCAACACTTTAAGATTGGCCGTCAATGCCTCTACATTATGTATATGCTTCTCCATAACAGGTATAACATCGAGCCCGCTTAGAATCGCTTGATTCTGGAGTGATTCCATTTCTATGGACTTTAAATTCCGATTTATTTCAGCAAGGCGATCCAAACGCGCGGTTAACTGGTCTAGGCGGTCTATACATCGACCTTCTTGCTCTATAGCTTGCTCTAACTGTGTAAGGTAATCGAATCGCTCTATAGACTGGCTCAGATTATCTATATCGCGATCCCATTGTTTTACCTGTTGCGACAGCCTCGTTATATCAGTAACAGTACTTTGCATGGCCCGATCTATTATGTGTACGCCCACCAGACGGCCAAGGGCCTTGGCTCTCGTAGCCCCTGTTTCAGTCAGCATGAAAGGCCCTTCAAGCTGCTGCCCTATATTTATGCTAACAGCGTTGTTCTCATCCAATACTACTTTGCGTATGCCATGAGCATTCAATATCTCAGCCGGTATTTCATTGCCAAAACCTTCAAACACCTGTTTCTGGCCATCCTGAGCTATTAAAATATATCGGTTATATGAGGAGGAACGCTCCCTCACTATAGTATAACCATTAGACATGCTCAGCGTTACCCGGCAGAAAGATGCTCCCTGTCTCATAAATTCCATGCCGCGCGGTTCATTATACAGCACCCACTTTATGGCCCTTATAATCGCCGTTTTACCGCTGTCAGAAGGACCTACAAATATATTAAGCCCTGGTGTTAAATCTAATTCTGTATGTTCATGCGATTGAAAATTCTCTAATAGTATCTTTTCAATATAATTAACTGCCATCATTACATCTCCGCATATTGTTCGGCTGCCGATATACGCCTCAATGCCTCTTTTTTTACTTCATCGCCTATATGCTCATTATCGGCTACCTGTTGCACTATAGCCGACAGATCAAGGCGTTTGAACTCGCCCGCCGCCCCTATTTCCTGAAAGAATGTAGCCAGTTTCTGTTTTTTCATCTGCTCCTGCTCTATGTATGTTCTATCCAACACTTCCATAGCAGGCTTGGCGCTTTTAAGGCATTCAAGCTTTACTGATATCCCCTCAGCTTTATCTATATCCAAAATCAGTACTGCTGGCCATCGCTCCATTTCTGCCATGCTGCTGGTCATGCGTATAAGGCTGCCGGGATTTATAAAATATTTATCATTTACCCGCTTTATGCCGAATCCGGTATGAAAATGCCCGCTAAGCGTTACATCGGCTTCGGTATCGGCTATATCGTCTATAAGGGTGTAAGCTGCTCCTTCAAATATCCTCTTTTCCAACAACATTCCATGCACCATATGGACGGCGAAATCAACGTCAGCCGGCTTGGACACAGTATAATATTGTTTGCGCCGATCTTTATAATCTATATCATACGTATAAGGTTGTCCCGTCAATTGTATTCGCACTGAAGCATCCTCGAATATAACAGGATTTGAGGGTTCTATTAACCTTACAACATTTACGCCGTCCAATAATCCTACCATGGTACGGCCTATGGTGGCCGGATTATGGCCGTATATATCGTGATTGCCAGCCACCCCGTATATAGGTTTGTCAAATTTCTGAAATATGGCAGCGAATTCCCTGACTATGGAAGGCGAAATATCCGGGCGGTCAAAAAAATCCCCGCCGTGAAGCACTACATCCACATGCTGCTCATGCACGATATCGCTTACTTCATTCAATTTGTTCTTTAACGTATCATATACATCGTCTAGCCTGCCCCTCGGAGCAGTACCGCGTATATGTGTATCGGTCAAAAAGAGAAATCTCATTTATCGCCCTCTGCACCTTCAACAAAAAAATTTTTCACTATAGCATACGCCATCGATCTATTAAAACCTCGGCGAATCAAAAAGGCCATAGCTTTGGGCATGGCCTTTTTATCATGTTTATCGAAACGTTTTTCTATAAGCTCACGAGCTATACCGCGCTCATCGATCTGAGCCTCGCGCCAAGCTTGATCTATAATATCCCTATCTACTCCCTTGGCATAAAGCTCAGCGCATATAGCCGCATAACCCTTCGGGTTAAATCTCATGCGTTCTCTTATCCACATGTCGGCAAATGCCGAGTCATTTATATAGCCCATATCCTGATATTTATTTATGAGATCGGATATATCTTCATCCTTACAGCCTTTATTACGAAGATACTGCTCTATTTCATGACGGCTGCGTTGCCTATAGGATAAAAATTTGAGCAGAAGCGCTTCGGCGCTCGGCGGTTGAGAACGTTTTTGCATATCAGCAATAATTATTCGGCCGGCTCTTCGACTTCATCGACAGCCGATATAAGCTTTACCTTACCCAATTTATATTGTTCCCTTATTTTCTCTTCTATATCGCGGCATACCTCGGGATTATCTTTAAGAAACTGCTTGGCATTCTCTTTGCCCTGCCCTATCCTATTATCATTGTACGAATACCACGACCCGCTTTTTGATATAATGTCCTGGTCTACAGCCAGATCCAGTATGTCGCTTTCGCGCGATATGCCTTCGCCGTATATTATATCGAATTCGGCTTGCTTAAACGGTGGCGCAACCTTATTTTTAACTACCTTTACCCTGGTATGGGTACCTATTACATCGGCACCGTTTTTAATAGTATCGGCTTTGCGCACATCCAGGCGTACTGATGCATAGAACTTGAGCGCCCTTCCCCCTGGTGTGGTTTCTGGATTACCGTAAATAACGCCTACTTTTTCGCGCAATTGATTTATAAATATGGCTACCGATTTAGACTTGCTTATAGCACCGGTCAATTTGCGAAGAGCCTGAGACATTAGCCTGGCCTGTAAACCGACATGGGCATCCCCCATCTCCCCGTCTATCTCGGCCTGTGGTACCAATGCAGCTACTGAATCGATGACAACCACATCCACGGCACCGCTTCTGACCAATGCTTCGGCTATCTCAAGGGCTTGCTCACCGGTATCCGGCTGCGATACTAAAAGATCATCTATATTTACACCCAATCGTTTCGCATAGGCCGGATCCAGCGCATGCTCAGCGTCTATAAAGGCCGCTGTTCCACCGATTTTTTGTGCTTGAGCTACTATATGCAATGCTACGGTGGTCTTCCCGGATGACTCCGGCCCAAATATTTCTACCACGCGACCTCTTGGTACACCACCGACCCCCAATGCTATATCGAGACTAAGTGAACCGGTAGGTATTGCTTCAACATTAAGCCGAGCGGTATCATCACCTAACTTCATGATAGAACCTTTGCCGAATCGCTTTTCTATCTGGCTCAACGCTGTTTCCAGGGCATGTTCTTTTTCCATCATCAGTTTATCAATCCTTTCGAACAGTCAATATACCGAACGTTTGTTCACCTTTCTATTATACCCCTTAGTTCTTCCAGCGTCAATCGTTATTTTTGAGCAAATGCAGGCGCAATAGGTTCAGTGCTGTAAGCGCACCTATTTCTTTTATCCGCCTGCGATTGCCGTTAAACACATGTTTGCTGCTATATGCTCCATAGCTATCCGCTATAGCCATATATGCCAAACCGACCGGTTTGGACGGCGTACCGCCATCAGGACCGGCTATACCTGTAACGGCTAATGCTATATCAGCATGGCTGTGAGCCAACGCCCCTAATGCCATCTCCTCAGCAGTCTGTGGACTTACTGCTCCAAAACGATTCAATGTATCATTCGACACGCCCAATAACTCCATTTTGGCTTCATTACTATAAGTAACAAAGCCCCTATCAAACGCCATGGATATGCCAGGTACATCTGTCAATTTATCGGATATAAGTCCACCTGTACAAGATTCAGCCAACGCGAGTTTAAGCTCACGTTCTATAAGCATACGGCCTACCACTTTGCTCAGCGTGTCATCATCCACACCATATACAGCATCACCCAAACGCTGTCTTATTTGCCGCTCGACGGGATCTATCAACGCATAAGCATCCTCGCCTTTACGCACCCGCGCGGTGATACGCAATGTAACATCGCCATGACCAACCAAAGGGGCTATCGTAGGATTGTCCTGTTCATCCAGTAAATCCTTGACCATTTCTTCCACTTTTGACTCACCTATACCGAATATGCGGACCACCTTGGACACGATGGTATAATCCGAGCATTTCTGTAAAAACGGCACTACAGTTTCTTCAAACATAGGTTGAAGTTCCAAAGGCGGCCCAGGCAATACTATAAATATACCTTTCTCATGCTCTATTATTACACCGGGTGCCGTACCGTTGGGATTGGGTATCGGTATGCTTCCTTTCGGCAGCAAAGCCTGTTTTATATTATTATCGCTTACTTGTCGACCAGTGCGATTAAAATGTTCCTTAATATGTTGCAAGCTAGGCTCATGCATTTGTAGCTCTAAACCTAGAAATTCGGCCACTGTTTCTTTCGTTAGATCATCGACCGTTGGGCCAAGCCCACCAGTAGTAATAATGAGATCGGCCCTCTTTACAGCTACATTCAAGGCATCCAGCAAACGTTGCTTGTTATCTCCCACGACCGTATGATAGTATACGTTTATCCCTAACTCAGATAATCTCTGTGATATATACTGGGCATCGGTGTTGGCAATCTGGCCTAAAAGCAACTCGGTCCCCACGCTTATAATTTCACAATCCATATAATTCTGCCTCCTGTTTAACCTTTAACCTTAATCAGTATAGTACAATCCGCATAAATTGGCAATAACTTAACAATAATTTAACCAATTCACAGTACAATATAAAAAGGACCGCTTAAGCGATCCTTAAAAATTTATCGTTATACTTATTGGTATCCTCCCCATTATACATAACGCCTGCTATATCCGCCGCGTTGCTTGGCCTCTTGATTCTGCTTCAAATCATTCAACCGTTCTTCGCTATCTTTTAAGAATTGGGCCAGCCTATCCTCAAAGGATAGCGCTTGTTCTTTATTTTGGTTATTCATTGATACATTCTCTGGCTGTTTGGCTTTTTTTATAGATAAACGGATCTTGCCGTCATCGCCTATCGACAATACCTTTACCCTAACCCTATCGTTTTCTTTTAATTGATCCTTTATATCAGCAACGTAAAAATCCGCTATTTCAGATATATGGACCAAACCTGTACTACCATCGGGTAATTTAATAAAGGCTCCAAACTTGGTTATTCCAGACACTGTGCCATCAACTATATTCCCCACTTGTAAGGCCATAAAATGAGATTATCCTCCTTTTTTATTTAACACTAATGTTTTATATACAATATAAAAATAACCAGCTCTATAATGGGGCATCGTCTTGCATCGACCTAAGGAACTTATTTGTCCAATTCAGAATCATCTAGGTATCTCACTTCTCCATCTTTAACCATGCCAAGCTGCTCCCGCGCTACTTTTTCAATATACTCGTCGGTATTGGATAGATCGATTTGGCGTTCTAATCGTTGGTTTTCTTCCTTAAGCTCTGCTATCTGCTCAGAGATCTGCTGCTTTTGTGAACGTATGTAATTGAACTGCGTTTGTTGATTTATCAACATCGCAGACACATACCCTATAAACAAAAGCAACAAGCCTATGCGCAAAAACTTCTTTCGCTTTTTCATTTTCCTCTCCAGCTTGTCTAATGTTTATATATTAATATATTCGCCACAAATCTCAAAAATCCTTCTATTATTTAAAATTTTTATGCCTACTGTGAACAAATTTATAAGGCAACAGTAACAAATTAGTTAAGCTTTTAGATATAGTTGCTATTACTTCCATTATTTTGGTAAACAGCGCAATAAAATATCGGCTTACAACGAGAAGATAACACATCCAACCTCCCCCGAAAGCAAGGAATAGATAAAATCGTATTTCTGCATAATTAATCTTAAAAAGCACATAGAAACAAAACAACGCGGTTACCAGCCAAAATAGCAGATCCAGTAAACCTATTATCACCTTAGACGGCCTGCATTTCCACCGGAATACTCTGTATAGGTCATACACAATACCTACTAGGAAACCGCATATGATCATAATACCAAAAACATATGTCTGCTCTATATTCACTTGAACATCTTACCTAAAAAACCGGATGTTTTACCGTGACTATCTATTTTATCTGTATAATTGAGCCCATCTATGTAACCCTCTACCATCAGCTCGCCATCGTCCAGGCTCAGTTTGTTAATATGAAGACCGGTTCCTTTTACTATTACATAACCACCGCTGGTGGAAACGCTTATAATTTCCTCGTTAAAGCTTTCCACATCATTCACTCCAGTAATAGTCAGCCTCTCTCTATTTTGCATTACAACGGTATGAGGCATATCTTTCACGATCTTTTTAGGCTCTAGTTCTTTAGCGGGCAAATTAGTTCTCTCCCTTCATAGCCAATTTATATTATCGATAAATGATATGCCTGTACCAAAATATTTAGAACTATTGCGTGCCCTAATCCCACATTTTAACGATGTCTATCCCCTTATAGTAATACTTTATTATTTCTGAGGCAGTCTGACCATCTTCAGCCATTTTATATGCGCCCCATTGGGACATACCCACTCCGTGGCCATACCCTTTACCTTTTATGATCAACTCCCCATTTTTGTATACCAACGATGTGAGCAGGGTAGACCGCATCTTTGTACTGCCTAACACCAGACGCAGCTCGGGCACTGATACAACGGCGTTATCAAATTTTATAGCTGTAGCCCTGCCTGACGGGCCTCTGGCAACTACTTTGGCGGTATCAAAATCATTTATGTTTACATTTAAGCTATGCAAAGCTCTCAGCACCTCATTTTCAGAAAATGTAGCTTCCCAGGCTTTACTATTGGCGGGTGCTTTATCCGACTCCTGCGATCTTACTACCTGTATATACGGCGGCTCCTTCTCTTTATAGTTAAGCCCTTCTTTGGCTGTAGCGGTCATACCGCCAGAATGCGCATGAAACCATGTATTGGCGAAATGCCCATCGTATACGATAACCTGACCACGTGTGCTTCTGACAGCTTGTTTTATATGATCATTCACAGCAGAAGGATTCCACGCTTGAGCTTCTTCTATATCCGTAGATACATCGGCGTTTCCATACCTTGAACCGCCTTTTTCAACGATAAAATTCAAGACGAAGCTGCGCGCTATAATGGCTTGAGCTGCTAATGCTTGTAGCGGCCAATCATTTTTCATCTCGCCTGCCACGACCGCTGCTATATAATCTTCAAACTTCATCTCGTCAACTATACCTTTATCTTTATCATAAACCCTTAAAATTGGCTCTGCATTGTTTCCCGTGCTTATTTTAGTCGGTATAGCAGGCTTATCGGGTTGCTTCGGCTGCGTAAGAGGCTCGGGCCCAGGGCGAGCACATGATGTAAGAACCAATAATACAACTGCTATTATAACAAAATTGCGTTTTTTGAACATACTACAATCCTCCTCATGATATATACGATCATAGTATCTCAATAAACGCAATCTATTAAACACAAATTATAAATGCTATATCACTTTATATAATTCTGAAACCTGTTCTTTAGACGGCGATTCCACTACCTGCAATATTTGATAACGCATGACTCTGTCGCCAAACTGTATTTCCAGTACATCGCCGACCTTAACCTCAGCAGCAGCCTTAGCCACACGACCGTTTATTTTAACCCTTCCTTGATCACATGCTTGATTAGCAATGGTACGCCTTTTTATAATGCGTGAAACTTTTAAGAACTTGTCTAAACGCATCGACATTTCCCCTCTGAATAAAAGTAAAGCTGCGAATTACTCGCAGCTTTCGGTACATTAACCCTTGACGGCATCTTTTAAGGCTTTTCCAGCTTTAAATACCGGAGCTTTGGATGCTGGTATCATTATCTCCTTTTGCGTTTGAGGATCACGGCCCTTTCGAGCACTGCGAGGGCTAACTCTAAATGTCCCAAACCCTACTAATTGGACTGTATCACCATTAACCAATGCCTCGGTAACCGTATCCACAAAAGCGTTCAATGCTTTTTCAGCATCCTTTTTGGTCATCTCGCCTTTCTCTGCCATCTTTGCTATCAGTTCTGCTTTATTCAATGGGTTTTTCCTCCTTTGTTTAATTAGTCTTGCTTTTACCATTATTTTTGCAGATTTTGAGCCAAAAATCAATACTTTTATTAAATTTTACAATTTAGCCTGCTCCCAAAGCTCGTCCATCTCCTTCAGCGACATATCTTCCAGCCTCTTACCGGCTCCTTTAGCGCTATTCTCAATATATTCAAATCGCTTTATAAATTTCTCCGTAGCTTCATTAAGCGCTAACTCAGGCTGTATATCCAAAAAGCGAGCCACATTTACTATGGCAAACAGCAGATCACCGAGTTCTTCTACTATTTTACCATAATTTTCACTCAAATATACATCCTTAAATTCCTGGAGTTCTTCATCCACTTTACTAATAGCATCTTTCACATCATCCCAGTCGAAGCCCACCGCTGCAGCTTTTTTTTGAACTTTATAGCTCCTCATGAGCGCCGGCAATATAGATGGTATAGCTTTCATCCTTTCTGTATGAGTATCAAAACCCTTTTCATCGGACTTAATCCTCTCCCAATTATCCAGTACCTGCGCCACCGTATCGGCAGTATCGTCGCCAAATATATGCGTATGCCTGCTTATCATCTTACGGCATATATTATCTATAACATCTTGGATGGTAAATCTGTTTTGCTCGGCAGCTATTTGAGCGTGGAATACTACCTGAAGTAGCACATCGCCAAGTTCTTCTTTCAATTCATCGTCATCTTTATGGTTTATAGCATCTACTACCTCATAGCTTTCTTCTAACATATACTGCCGAAGGCTTTCATGGGTCTGTTCCCTATCCCACGGGCAACCTCCCTCGCCGCGCAATTTAGCCATAATATCCAATAAATCCTTAAAATTAAAACGTTGCTCTTTGTCGCTCATCGTAACATCCCCATTCTATAAAGTTTATCAGCCATTCCCTTTAAACGATCTATCTGACGGAGATCATTATAAGTCACCGCTCCTATAGCCATAAGCATCAAACTGTATACTATTATACCTACCAGAATGGCCAGCAGAGTAGCCATACTACTGCTGTCCAAAAACACATATAACCATCTATACGACACCCATACCGCTGCTATCATGACACCGGCGGATATAGCAGGCTTTACCAGAAATGATGTCGCATTGAATTTTATATGCGTATACCGCGCAACCGCTAACAAATCCAAGACAGCCGCCAGCCCATAACATGCTATGGTACCGAAAGCAGCGCCTCTTATATTGAGCGCCGGTATACCCACTAATACATAATTCATCACTATCTTAAGCAGCGCCCCCCAAAAAAGATTTATAACCGGTATACCCACTTTACCCACTCCTTGAAGTATACCAGCCGATGTCTGCACTAATGTAAGAAATATTATAGAGAACGCTAATATCTCGAGTATCTGACTGCTTATAGCTAATTGTTCTGCTGTCAATGTTTGATATAGCAGTTGTAATATAGGCTGGGCTAATACAGCCATGCCAAGCGCTGAAGGCAGGCCTAAAAGTATGGTTAATCGTATAGCAATATTAGCTTTTTCTTGCAAACCATTTATATCTTTTAATATAACGGCTTCTGATATAGCCGGTACCAAGCTTGCCGATAGTGCTACAGTTATGACTTGAGGAAAATTGACCAAAGTATTGGCATAGCCTGTTAGATAGCCATATAACTCGGTGCTTTGCTGTGTCGATAACCCCAATCCAGCTAGTCGCCTGGGTATTATCATAAGATCAGTAATATTGACCAATGGTATAACCAATCCTCCTATGGTTATAGGAATCGCTATTCTCAATAATTCTTGTAATATCGATTCTTTGCTCTCACGATATCGCCTGTTAAAGTCTCGCTGCACAGCTACTCTTATATCATGGCGCTTAATATTGTATGTTATCACAAGCATTACAAAGGCCAGTACTTCGCTTATAGTCACACCCAGCACAGCGCCCATAGCCCCATACTGCACGCCCTTGGGCATCCAGAGGCTGGCTAACCACAATCCGAATATCAGTTTTCCTAATTGTTCGATTATCTGGGACAATGCAGTGGGCACCATCTGCTGCATTCCTTGAAAATAGCCTCTGTAAGCCGATATCATTGAGACAAAAAATAATGATGGCGCTATGGCCAAAAGCGGATACAGCGACTTCTGATTCTTAAGGTACAAAGCCAGCAAAGGCGTAGCTAGCAGCAATAATACAGTTGTAATAATACCTAAGATCAACAACAGCTTGAATGATATCATAAAAACTCGATGAGCATCTCTTCGGTGCCCTAAAGCGATGCGTTCAGCCACCATCTTGGATATAGCGGTAGGTATGCCGGCTACCGATATATAAAGCAACGTAGTATATATTGGATAAGCCATCTGATATAAGCCCATGCCTTCAGGACCTATTATGTAGGCCAGCGGAATTCTATAAAATGCACCTATTATCTTAACTAAAAGGCCAGCCAAACCCAATATGGCAGCACCTTTTAAAAACGTTTGTTTGGTCATACAGCTCTCCATCTATATTATTCATTTCAAAGACTTATTTAATTTTACGATAAGATAGCATTTTTTGCAACACCGCTTGCCATATAAATAAAATACCGGCAATCTAATGATCACCGGTATCTCATAGTTTGATGTCAGCCTTGCATCTGCTTAGCCAAAAAGTCTGCCGCAGACCGCGCCACTTTGATGTCCGACTCTCCGATAACTGTATTCGGTTCTTTGGACAATAGTATGACCGCTCCTACTCCTTTGCCGTCAAACGGCGTGACGATGGGAACGATAAGCTCAGCTGTATATTTAGCCTCATCATCATCGGCAACGATGCTGCAAGGTTTCCTATCAGTATTCTTATCAGCTATAAAGATTTCTTTACCAGTTATTACTTGCTCCAACTCACTGCTGATACGTTTATCTTGAAGATCCTTTTTTATGGCAGCACCTGATACGGCTATTATGTTATCTTTATCAGCTATGCACACTATATACCCCAATATCTGAGAGATCGTATCGGCATATTCTTTGGCGAAATCATTTAATTCGCCTATAAACGAATACTTTCTCAGAATCACCCCGCCTTCTTTATCGGTGAAAATCTCCAGCGGATCGCCTTCTCGTATCCTCAAAGTCCTACGTATCTCCTTAGGTATAACTACCCTGCCCAGGTCGTCTATACGTCTAACAATACCTGTAGCCTTCATATATAAGCCTCCTTAATCTGTATTGTTTTACAAAACCATCCTTACCGCATTTATTATCTTACCAATGGGCAAGTTTTATTCACTATTTTTCACCAATGATACACAGACCAAGGAGGCTTATATATTATTTATAATTTTTCTCGTATTTCTTTATATCCGATCCTTTTTTCCATTCCTCTATAAGTGCTGTTATCTTATCATTCTTCTTCTGTTGTAGTAACGTATCGTGTATCTCCTGTTTCTTCTCTTCAAACGTGTGAACTTTTGAAGGTATCTTTTCTTCCAATTTGATTATATGGTACCCATAGGACGTTTGGACAAGGCCGCTTATATCGCCCTTATTCTTTAATGCAAACGAGGCTTCTATAAAAGCCGGTTCTATTTGATCTTCGCGCGAAAATGTAAGCGTGCCGCCTTGATCCTTTGTACCTGCATCGTCCGAATACTGCTTAACCAGCTCAGCAAAATCATCCCCGGCTTTGGCTTTAGCCAGAACCTGTTCGGCCTCGGGCTTTATCTTATCGTACTCCGCCTTTTTAGTGGCCTCATCGGCTGAATACTTGTCTTCAGGAATGCTTATCAATATGTGGCTCACTGTTACCATCTCTGGAACGGTAAACTCGGTATCTTTGTTCTCGTCATAATACTTTTTTACCTCGTCGTCAGTCACTGTAACATCGGCCGTTAGCCCTTCGAACAGTTTCTGCTGCACAGCATCCTCCTGCAGCAATTGCTCGAATTCCGTCTCGGTCATCTGCTGCTGTTTAAGCATATCGGCAAAAGCTTCTTCGCCGTATGCATCCTTGTACTGCTGCAGCGTGTCTTTAATCTGCTGCTTATCATCATCAGTAAGAACGATGTTATTTTTCTTTACTTGTTCATCTATAAGTTTCTGTTCTATAAGCCATTCTATTATATCTTCTTTGGTTTGTGCCAACATGTCAGCATAATCAGCGCCAGTTTCCAATACTTCTTTGGTTATACCGTACTGCTGTTCCATAGTACTTACAAATATGTCGTATTGCTCCATATAATCAGCTTTGAGTATCTTATCGCCGTTGACCTCTGCTACTGGCAGTTGTTTTTCTTTTTCTGGATCCACTGTTACCAGCGAACAGCCTGCAAAAATAAAAATAGCTACCATTGCCAGCGCGGTCATCCTTACAAAACGTTTCATTATTATTTATCTCCTCCCATTTGATAAGGCTACATAATTATTATAACTTAACACGCCACCGCTTGTAAACCTATAGTTTTCTCTAGTAATTCCTGTATATCCTTTAATATACCCTCAGAGGTCTCATTGCCGATTTTGAAATAAAATGACGGTTGATCAGTAGCCGCAAATCTAACGCGGCCTTTATATTCATCCATAACCCTTATAAGGCCGCTTAGGTCGACATCTTTATCGTTTTTAAGCATAAAAACGATATCAGTGCCTTTTTGTTCGATAGATACAATACCTATCTTCTTGGATAATAGTTTTATATGCATTATCGACAATAGATTCCTGACGCTCTGCGGTATATCGCCAAACCTGTCTTCTATCTCTTCCTCCACATCATATTCCTCTTCTATGTCGCTTATGGACATTATACGCTTATATATCTCTATGCGTTGTGCTTCTGATGGTACATAATCATCCGGTATATAAGCATCCAGCTTTATTTCTATAGACGTGTCCGTCTCTTCTTCAGGAGTCTCTCCTTTTAGCTGAGATATGGCCTCTTCTAAGAGCTTGCAGTACATGTCGTATCCGACAGCCGCCATATGGCCATGTTGTTCGGCTCCCAGCAGATTACCGGCACCTCTTATCTCAAGATCTCGCAAAGCTATCTTAAACCCGGAACCGAATTCGGTAAACTCCGTAATAGCATGCAAACGTTTTTCGGCTTCTTCGGTCAATACACGGTCTTTCTTATAAGTAAAATACGCATACGCTAGCCTGTTGCTGCGCCCCACCCTTCCGCGCAATTGATACAGTTGCGCTAATCCGAAATGATCGGCATCGTAGACTATAAGGGTATTGACATTGGGTATATCCAAACCCGTCTCTATTATAGTGGTGCAGAGCAGCACGTCATAATATCCATCCATAAAATCCATCATAACGCGCTCCAGCTTATCATCCCCCATACGTCCATGAGCAACGGCTATACGGGCTTCAGGAACCAGCTCCTGTAAATGCATAGCCATGACATCTATGGAATTGATTCTATTATATACGAAATATACCTGCCCTCCTCTGCCAAGCTCTTTTAATATAGCATCCCTTATAATATTTTCGTCATATTCCACAACATAAGTCTGCACAGGGTATCTATCTTCCGGAGGCGTTTCTATTATGCTTATATCCCTTATACCGGATAATGACATGTGCAGTGTCCTTGGTATAGGTGTAGCAGTAAGCGTGAGCACGTCTACATTGTTTTTAAATCTCTTTATGGCTTCTTTATGGCTTACCCCAAACCTCTGTTCCTCATCGACTATAAGAAGTCCTAAATCGTGGAATTTAACATTGCTGCTCAGCAAAGCATGAGTTCCTATTATTATATCGATATCGCCGCTTTTAAGCCCCTTTATTATATCCTTCTGTTCCTGAGCGCTTCTAAATCGGCTTATAACATCCACCTTTATAGGAAAACCAGCCAATCTATTGGTAAAGGTATTGTAATGTTGTTGGGCTAAGACCGTTGTAGGCACTAATACGGCCACCTGCTTGCCATCCATTACAGCCTTAAAAGCTGCTCTTAACGCAACTTCAGTCTTACCGTAACCGACATCACCGCACAGCAGTCTGTCCATAGGTTTATCGCTTTCCATATCGGCCTTTATCTCTTCTATAGCCTGTAACTGATCAGGCGTTTCCTGATATGGAAACGATTCCTCCAGTTGAGCCTGCCAAACAGTATCAGGGCTAAATGCATGGCCCTTAGTGGTATATCGCGAGGCGTACAGCTTCAATAACTCGCCAGCCATTTCCCTAACCGATTCTCTTACCTTAGCCTTGGTCTTGGACCATTCGCTGCCGCCCAGTTTGGATAACCTGGGCGATGCTCCATCTCCGCCGATATAACGCTGCACCAACGACATTCGATCGGTGGGCACATACAGATTATCGCCATCAGCATAGCGTATAAAGAGATAATCCCTCGATTTACCTTCCACCGTAAGTTTTTTGATGCCCATGTATTGGCCTATCCCATAATTTTCATGGACCACATAATCGCCTATATTGAGATCCGAAAATGCCGTTACCCTCTGGCCCGCTTTCCGGGCTTTAACCTTCGAGCGCCGCCTTTGCATGCCGAACAGCTCTTGATCCGTAAGTATCACGCATTTAATATCTGGCCATTCAGTACCACTGCTCAACGGCATATCTATTATACATATCTGCCCCGGTCGCATATCGATATCCAGACGCCTCGTGAACCATGCTTCTATGCCGCTTTGTTGAAGCATATCCTGGATGCGCAGCCCTCTGTTATCGCTCAAAGTCGCTATTATTATAGTATACCCAGCAGACTTCCACTGGCGCAACTCATCGACTATAATATCCATATTCCCCTGGAAAGACGGTATCTTTTTAGCGTCTATTTTTATAGACGGTTTCGCGCCAGCTTGATGAAATGTTTCCAACATAACAGTGCGGTATCTATTCAAGCACGAACACAATGCGTCATAATCGCTTAGCAAATAAGCTTGCGAAGGCAATACCTGTCCTTTAATAAGTAGAGCCTTAAACACCTGCTCAAATTCTTCATGAAGCGTATGGTTTCTTTGTCTTATACGCTCCTCTTCTTCCATAAAAAACAATGTTCCGCTAGGCATATAATCTAATAAGCTAGCCGCTTTATTGTAAAAAAACGGCATGTATCGCTCTACGTTCTCAAATCGGGCGTTTTGGCTTAGCAGTTCAATATCACCGCCCATCTGATCGTTGCCATTTATGCGTTCAAATTCCGAACGCATAGCTTTAGCTGCTCTATCGGCTGTACCGCTGTCATATACCAGTTCCTTTACAGGCGATATTACGGCTTTGTCCACTTTATCAGTGGAACGCTGTGTATCGGCATCAAACCTTCTGATAGAATCCACTTCGTCGTCGAAAAATTCTATCCGGTATGCCTCTTCACCGACGATAGGATAAAAATCAACTATATCCCCTCTTATGGCAAATTGCCCTTTGGCCTCTACCAATTCTTCTCTTTGATAGCCTGCTTCTAACAACCATCTTTCCATAACATCGCGTCCTATTATCTGCCCTATCGATATTTCATGGAAGTATTTGTTAAATTCCTCAAATGGCATAAGTCTGGGCAGCAATGCATCTATCGAAGCTATAACTATCATATTTTCTTTAAAAGCCAGACGATTTTCTATTTCCAGCCTCTGAAATAACACCTCATTGCTTTTACCGCTTACGTCATATAAAATGGTTTCAGCGGCCGGAAAAAGATAAACCGGTATATCTTTGAATATCGATGACATATCGTCATATAAATGCTTGGCACGCACTTCGTTGTGCGTAATAACAATGGCCGATTTAGCATTAATAATATTTACCAATGCATACATCAGATAGGCTCTACCCTCATCCGGTACGCCATATATCTCCAACCGGTCCGAATCGTTTCTCAAAGAATCATGAATACGTTTTGATATATCGGAACGTTCAAAAACCCTCGTTAATAAATCACTCATGCAGAACCACCTATCGAAAAATACAAAATTGCCCGGTTCCATGCCATATGCAGCAATGTAGCCGAGATCAATGCCAAAATTATTTCACCACTAAACTTATATATACACACTGTAATAACGCCAAAAACAGCGTGAGTCACAATAGCCAATACGCCTGCCATAGCAGCTTGCCGTGAATGAGATTGCCATACCTCATACATTGCCTCCACTATGCCAAAACATACATGAACGCTCAACACAGATAAGCCTAATAAAAAAGCCGGCAACGTTTTCATACACTCTTCAGCAATGGGCCCTGTCCATATACTGGCGTCTGGTCCCATTAATTTTAGCATACATTTGTTTATGAACAATGTTGCAGCTGCGGCAAACACTATGTCAGCTATAAATATAAGATTAGACATCGCCGTTATATTTGCTCATGGCTATCTCTATGCCATCTTTAACTATCGCTTCAGCAGCATCGGCCGCTCTCTCCATAGCCTTATATATAATCGGCTGTTCTTGTTCATCAAAACCAGATAATACATAATTTACCAAGTCCATGCTCGGACCAGGCCTATCTATGCCGACGCGTATGCGCGGAAAAGCATCGCTATTCAGCATATATATTATAGAGCGCATACCGTTATGCGTGCCTGCGCTGCCTTTAGTGCGTATACGAATACGTCCCAGAGGCAAATCGATATCATCATATATTACTATAAGATGCTCTAAAGGAGGCTTAAAATAACGCACAATATCATAAACGCTTTCACCACTGGCATTCATAAACGTTTGAGGCTTGGCAAAAATAACCTTCTCCGCGCCTATCCATGCTTCACCCCACAGTGCTTTATAATCCAGCTTATTTAGTTTTATACCGTTGCGCTGCGCCAATATGTCTATTACCATAAACCCGACGTTATGGCGCGTATATTTATATCTATCGCCGGGGTTACCTAATCCCACTATTATATACATAAACCCTCCGTCCTCATAAATGTAATATAGTGGCGCCCCAGTTATCCCAATCGTAGTGGTAATCCCCGGCGCTGTATCCCTCTTCTTCTATTACCCGTTTTACCAATCGCTCCATACTTCCATTGCCAAATCCATGTATTATCCTTATCTTCTTTACATTTCTTTGATTACGGCACCTTCTTATAAAATACCGTAATTCATGCTCCGCATCCTCAAAATCCACAAATTCCGGATGCAAATCTATCTCAGGCATCTCCACCGTACCGCATTGTTCCCTTCAGTATAAATATCATTTACAATATAATTATACACCATAAAGAAACTATATCAAGTAGGCTCTCACATGCCAACAGCTTCTTTATATGGGCTAACCACCTCATCATCTGTCTCTATGCCTATCTCCTCCAGCATCCACTTGGCAAATACACCGTAACCGCGCTTAGGATCATTGATAAACACGTGTGTTACAGCGCCTACCAGTTTACCGTTCTGAATAATGGGACTGCCGCTCATCCCTTGGACTATACCACCGGTTAATTTCAATAATGTAGGATCGGTTATCTCTACCACCAAACCTTTTCCGTTGGGCCGGCTTTGCCGATTTACGCGTATGATTCTGACATCATAAGCTTTAACGCCCTGGTCATCTACAGTAGCCAGGATACTGGCCGGCCCTTCTTTTACCTCGCTTTGCAACGCCACAGGTATAGGCTCTTTATATAATCTATTGGTTACCATGCTGTCGGCATATATATGGCCGAATATACCATATTCTGTATTAGCCTCTATGTTTCCTATTCTTTTTTCATCGTTTAAAAATACACCTTGCAATTCGCCAGGTTTACCTTTTTCCCCTTCTTTAACCGCTATAACCTCCGAATGCACTATTTCACCATTTTTTATAGATAAAAGCGTGCCGGTATCCATATCGGTTATAGGGTGTTCCAAGGCCCCGTATATACGATTGTTAGGCTCATAAAACGTCATGGTACCCACGCCGGCCGTACTATCTCTTACCCATATGCCCAACTTATATTTATGTTCCTCCATATCCTTTACAGGCTTTATGGATAACGATATATGCTTATCATTTCTCAATATATCTAGTTTGACGGGGCTCCCATTTATTGAATTAACAATCTCGGCCAGATGGTCAGCATCTTTTATAATCATATCATTTGCTTTTTCTATTATATCACCTGGCATCAAGCCAGAGTCGTTAGCCGGATGATGTATAAGCCCGTCTTCTCCTCTAAATTCCGATACGCCCACCACTAACGCACCCTCTGTATACAGCGTAACACCGATGGCCTGGCCTCCAGGCAGCACTTTCACAGGTGATACCACTCTCACCGACATATCTTTTATAGGTATGATTCCGAATAATCTAAACTGTAACGCCGCCTTGCCTTGTTGCTGGGGCTGTATTATAAGAGGACTGTCTACTTTTTGTTCTATTATAGCTTCCTCTAATGATTGACCGTTTATTTTTAACACATTTTTGTCATCAGCCTGAATTTTTACCTCCATTGGCAAACGGAACGGTATAATCTGGTATTGTCCTTCCGACATTTCCAATTCAGACGGAAATTTAATTATATCCTGTACTACTGGCGAATAATATATCGCAAATACCAACAGCGATAATAAAATACCTATAATTTGCTTAATGTGCCATCTTTTCAAAAACTTCACCCCTCGTATTTTTTATATCGCATCGGCGATATCATATAAATTAACCGCCTTAAAAACGATTTATACGAGGGCATTTATGATGAGTATGGCAACTTGTTTACGATGCTGCAGTATTTGCTTTAAAAGCAGCGCTGGTATCCATCATCTCTCTGGCATAGCTCATGCTGGCAGAACTTAGTTCGATGCCTCCCAGCAAGCGGGCGATCTCTTTGAGTCTCTGATTAGGGTCAAGCAAATATGTCCTGGTATATGTCCTTTGACCTTTATTTTCTTTTTTTATCAAATAATGTGCATCAGCCATCGAGGCTATTTGAGCTAAGTGGGTCACACATATAAGCTGGTGCTCTCTAGATATACGAGCCAGTTTTTGTGCCACTTTATGGGCTGTTTTGCCGCTGATGCCGGCATCTATTTCATCGAATATCATGGTCGGCACGCGATCGATATGGCCGAGTACAGCGTTTAACGCCAGCATTATGCGCGACATTTCGCCTCCCGAGGCTACTTTGGCAAGCGGTCTTAATGGTTCACCGGGGTTAGACGTCATCAAAAAACTTATATCATCGAAGCCGTTTTGAGTGTACCGCGCATCTTCCATATTTTCAGGCGAAATTATCGAAACTTTGAATATCGCATTTTCCATAGCTATATCCTTCAATTCAGCCATCACTTGGGATTCGAGCTGTGCTGCCGCCATTTTTCTCTTCTCGGATAATACCGAACATATACTATATAATTCCCTTTCAGTCTCGCATTTATCCTCCTCCAGGTTTTGTATATATTGTTGGCTATTTTGATAAATCTCAAGTTTTTCTATTAATTTATTTTTATAGGCCGATATATCTTCTATGGTATCTCCATATTTTCGCTTAAGGTTGTTTATAGTATTGAGCCTTTCTTCGATTTCATCGGCTTGTGCCGGATTGTATTCCATAGTATCCATATAATTGCTCACAGAGGATATCAGTTCTTCAACGTCATAGATTATACTGTCTATATCATCGCTTATTTTAGCGAGCTTTGGATCTATATCTGATATACCCTTCAATCCCTTTTGCAAGTCTCCCAGCACATCTATAAGCGGCGGTCGCTCTTCCTCACCGTTATACAAGCTGGTATAAGCCTCCAACAGAACATCCATTATCCTTTGATAATTATTGTATATGGTCCTCTGCTGTTCCAATTCCGCATCTTCTCCAGGCCTCAAACGCGCGGCCTCGATTTCATTTATCTGATAAGATAAAAGATCCATTTCACGTTGGCGAATTTGAGGATCAGCCGACCATTTGGATAATTCTGCATTCAATTTTTGCCATTTATTATAATATTTGCTGATTTCAGCTTTTAGCTCTTCCACTTCGACGCCCGCAAACCTATCCAAAAACAAGCCATGGTTTTGCGTGTCCAGCAATGCGTAATGAGAAGCCTGGCTGTGAAGATTGATCAATCGGCTGCTGATATCTTTAAGCATGGACAGTGGAACAGCCGCGCCGTTTATGCGACACACGTTTTTACCCGACGCGTTGAGTTCTCGGCTTAATATCAGATACTCATCGTCGCTTAAGTCTATACCGTACAGGTCTAACAGATCCTTTACTTCTGTATAGCCAGTTATATCAAACAACCCTTCTATACGCCCTTTATCGCAACCCGAACGTATGGCATCCTTATCCGCCCGTTCGCCTAATAAAAGCGCTATAGCATCTATTATGACAGATTTACCTGCGCCCGTTTCACCTGTCAATATATTAAGTCCACGGTCAAATGCTATATGCGCATAGTCTATCAGAACCAGATTCTCTATAATAAGCTCTTTGAGCATGATTTACCCCCTTATCGGGATCGTATATCGTTGAATCCCCTTATGAGCGTTTCTACCGTTTTTTCATTTCTCGCAATGATAAGCACCGTATCGTCTCCAGCTATAGTCCCCAAAACGCCTGGCCAACTCATAGCATCTACCGCCGCCGCTGTTACTTGGGCCGAGCCTTGCAGCGTTTTCAGAACGATCAGATTGCCTGTATAATCTATACTCAATATAGCTTCCGAAAATACGCGCAATAGTCGATCTACCGGCGATACAGTATCTTTATCCATGGCAGCGTACTTATATCTGCCATCATGGGCTAACACCTTTATCAGCCCTAACTCCTTTATATCCCGGGAAATAGTGGACTGGGTAACATCAAAACCGGCTTTTTTTAACTCGTCTGTAAGTTCTTCTTGTGTTTCTATTTCTTTATCTTTTATGATCTCCAGTATTTTCGATTGCCTATCTATCTTCATTAAAACACCTCTCTACCTTTAATCCCGAAGCCGCTGGGCATCGATATCATACAATTTTTCGTGCAGCAGCTTATAAAAACTTTTGCCGCTGACTCTGACCAAATGCGTATAAATACCTGCTTTCTTCAGCATAACTATATCACCGTTAGTCACACGAAAGCCCTCTTGTCCATCTATAGTCATTATTATATCACTGGAAGGATCATCAATGTATATTCTTATAACCTCTTTATCGGATATAACCAGCGAACGGGAATTAAGGCTATGCGGGCATATCGGCGTAAGCAGGATAGATTCAAGGTTGGGGCTCACTATAGGTCCTCCCGCTGAAAGCGAATAAGCCGTAGAGCCGGTAGGCGTCGCTATGATAAGCCCGTCCGCTATATAATTATTAACGAATTCATCGTCTATATACGCCTTCAGGCGTATCAATCTGGAGAACGACCCCTTTGATATAACGGCATCATTGAGCGCATAGAACGCTTCCACCTCCATATCGTCCCTGATAACGGCTATCTGTAGCATCATGCGGTTTTCTATAGAATATCCGCCTTCCAGCACTTTCTCCAATGCCGGATACATATCCGATACCTCCACTTCCGTCAAGAAGCCGAGATGGCCAAGATTGATGCATAATATCGGTATTTGATATAAGCATACCTGCCTTGCTATGCTCAACAAAGTACCATCGCCACCCAATGCTATTATTATGTCGGGTTCGCTATACATGCTATGGCCCGAATATGCAAGATCCGGCCGTTCTATTTTTGAGGCCGTGCTTTCGTTGAGCATAACCGACACGCCGCGCATCTCCAGCCATTGTACCAACTGTCTGGTTATATCAAGCCCTGCATCTTTATTGGCATTGGGAAATACGGCGATTTTTTTGATCATTGCTAACCCCTGTTTCTAACTGTCATATTGCCGTTAATACGTTCATATATACGAGAAGCTATGCCTTGCGGAGTCATTTTGAGCTGATTCAATAATTTATCAATGCTGCCATGAGGCACAAAACTGTCCGGCATGGCTATGATATCCAGATCAACATCCTTTATATCATTATCGAAGATAAATTCAGCTATGCCGCTGCCGAAGCCACCTTTTTCTATATTGTCTTCTATGGTAACCAGCCGCTTGGTGTTGATCAAAATATCTGCTAGTGTCGATGACGGTAATGGCTTAATACACCGCGCATTATACACTGCTGCATTTACGCTCATCGTCTTTAATATGGCCGCGGCATTTAATGCTATATCGACCATACGCCCGACTGCTAATATAGCAACATCAGTTCCAAACTGCAAGCACTCCCAGTTCATTACATCGATATCGGTTTGATGCGCATCGTGGCCATAGCAAGTCGCTCCCCTAGGATAACGTATGGCTACCGGCCCATCAGCATATAAGGCAAACTGCAGCATTTTATCCAGTTCTTGACCATCTTTAGGCGCGAGCACGCACATATTAGGCATACCCCGTAAGTAAGATATATCGAACACGCCATGATGTGTGGGCCCATCTTCACCTACCAGCCCGGCCCGATCGACAGCAAATACAACAGGTA
>JASGMM010000084.1 GCA_030156435.1 Clostridiales bacterium
AAGTATGGTACAGTCCGCCGTAAGGCCAGCGCGCTTTCTCATGGCCACATGCGGCAGCACTGTACGGCCCGTAGATGTAGCCGCGGCTATAACTATTTGCGGGCTATACATATCTATCATACAACATAGCACGCTCGAATAAGGCTCCACTAAAAAATCTTTTATCATCTCATGTTCTATGAGATATACTTTGTCAGCCCCTCGGTATATCAATTCTTGCACTTCATTCGCAGGTATATCATAACCCATCAACACAGCAGCCAATGGCACATTCAGCTTATCGGCCAATGCTCGTGCGCGGTTTAACAATTCATATGATACTGCTTGTATAATGCCATTCCTTTGCTCGGCTAAAGTCCATACCTCATTTAAGCTCATGGCTCATTCCCCCTCATATAAGCTGCCTATCCTTAAGAAATTCTACCAATTCACCCACTGCCTTATTGATGGATTCGGCATCCCTGGCTACCAGCTTTTTACCGTTGCGGGATACTTGAGGATGAAAGGTCTTTACAACACGCGTTGGAGAGCCTTTTAATCCAATATTAGATGGATCCGCCTCTATATCATCCGGCCCCCATATTGGTATATCGATTTTTTTCGCCTTTTGTTTACCCCTTAGCGTAGGCAACCTTGGATCGCTTATTTCTTTAACCACTGTCAATAAACATGGCAACGGCAGTTCCAATAGCTCATAGCCACCCTCTACCAATCGCTTTATCTGCGCCATGCGTTCATCGATATAAACTATCTCACTGGTAAATGTGGAAAGCGGCAAGTCCAAAAATGAGGCTATACCTGGTCCGACCTGCCCTGTATCGCCATCGGTAGCCCTTTCGCCGCATAATATAAGATCAAATTTGCCTATCTTCTTCACAGCCTGCGATAACGTATACGACGTGGCCCATGTATCGGCACCGCCAAACTTCCTGTCCGATATCAGCACTCCTTGGTCACAGCCCATGGCTATAGCCTCTCTTATGGCTTCCATTGCCTTTTGCGGACCCATCGACAATACAATTATTTCACCGCCAAACTGCTCTTTTATTCTTATACCGACTTCTATAGCATAAAGGTCTAAAGGATTTATTATACTCTCCACACCTTCTCGTATCATGGTGCCGGTTTCTTCGTCCATTTTCACGTTGCCTGTCTCCGGTACCTGTTTGATGGGAATAACAATACGCATATATAATCCTCTCTCAATTAAATATTTTCTTTTTTTATCACTTATTTACGATCCACAGCATATATCCGCCTATACAACCATTTTCTGCTATATAATTAAGTATGGCTCAGGGTGTATTCATTTAGGCACAATATTTTCATACCGTCATCTCCCAAAGCTTTGGATCAGGATTCGGTATAACGGCCGTGCTTACTAGGAATCCATCCTCTTTGACCGATGCCGCACCGGCTTCAACCGCTGCCGTAACAGCTCCTACATCACCGGTCATAAGTACAAATGATTTGCCTCCCATTCCCCGAGCTATTCTAACCTCCAACAATTCTACCGCTGCTGCTTTGGCTGACGCATCAGCCGCCACTATAGCCGACGCCACAGAGAAGGTTTCTATTATCCCCAACGATTCCAGATCATCTATAGGAGTCGCTCCATTCAGGGCAGGAAACACATCATCATGCACATTGGCCAAAACAAAACTGTCTATGACATTTTCAGCAAAATCGTTTACGCCTCTATCTACAGCGCTTTGTATCGAACCAACGTCACCAGATATAAGCAATATATACTTACCGGGACATAAAACAGTGGCTTCTATTACATCGACGTTTGCCGTTTTTATCATATTATCGGCAGCTACTAACCCCATGGCTATACTTTTGAATTCCACAAGACCTATAGCTTTTTTCCCATTCATACTAGTCGATCCCCTCTATAACTATTTCTTGGTCTATGGCTTTAACCACGCCAGTTATACTGGCATGCAGATTTGCTCCAAGCTGACCCTTGGGTACCGAGCCGATAAGCTGGCCTTTTTCCACCTGATCGCCAGTTTTAACCAAAGGCGTTACAGGTACGCCAGTGCTCTGCTTAAGAGGTAATGTTACCTTTTTTACAATCTGTTCATCCATTATCAACGGTGCCGGCTTATTATATTGGTTGAGCCCTAATCTGGCTATTAACCTTTCCACTGGTATCAGCCGGCCATCACGAAATGGATGCGCCATCAGATCTGCGTTATGATGAGGATTTTTAAATCCTCTCTTAGCTAGTTCCTCTTTTATAGCCATGTTTATGCGCCTCGGCGAAAGATCCAACGGGCACGCAAACATATCGCATATGCCGCATTCACTGCATAAAAGCGCCGTGGTTATGGCCACGCTATCAGTGGTAACGCCATGCGATACCGTCCTTATGGTCCTGTGCGGCTCTATGCTGTGGCCTATAAGATGGCGCGGACATAAGTCCGTACATTCCTGGCATTGGCAACACGATGCCATACCGCGTTTAACAGCCAGGCCTGGCCGTTCTCGCTTAACAATGGCAAGGCGATGCATAGGCGGCAATACTATAAAGCTCTTGGTAGTCTTGGTAACGACAGCGCTACTATATGGGACCAGTTTACCCATCATCGGTCCGCCGTCTATAACGACAAAAGGCTCAACTAAAGGGCCGCCAGCAAATGATATAGCATCTCTAGCCGATGTCCCTATAGGTACTCTTACTGTTATAGGATCGCGCACTGCACCGGTTACGGTAACGAATTTTTCAGTAAGCGACAAACCATGTATGGCGTTATATATATTAAAAAGCGTTTCCACATTCACGACCACTACGCCAACCATCAGCGGTATACCGCCTTCAGGTACCAATCGGCCGGTTATATCATATACCAATATCTGCTCATCTCCGGCCGGATAGACATCGCGCAATATGCTTATCTCTATATTATCATAATGCGGTAGCAACTGCTCCACAGCATATATAGCATCTTTATATTTAGGCTTAAGACCTATATAAGCCTTTGAAGCGTGACAGGATATCATCACGGCCTGAAGTGCCTGCATTATCTCATCGGCCTTGGCTGCCATAAGCTGTTGATCTACCCTGATCAATGGCTCACACTCGGCTCCGTTGACTATGACCACGTCTGCGTTAGCATTTATCTTTATATGAGTGGGAAAGCCGGCTCCACCGGCACCAACTACACCCGCATCGAAAACCATGTCTTGTATCTGCTTATCAGTCATTTTATACTGAACGACCCCCAAATACTGCATTCCTATTCTTTATTATCTTATACTGATATCGGCCCAATCGCGTCTCTTCCCACGCTATCTCTGCCAATTTTTCAGCATTTTTCATGCATATCTCACGCATAGACGCTATAATCTGCTTGCGTTTTTCCATACTCATATCCGCCAGCAGCCACTATACCGGCTATTTTATCTTCTTGCACTATAAATTGCATCCCTTCATTTACCGACCGGGAGCATGGTTTCGACGTCGGGATGCGGTCTTGGTATAACCACCGCAGCTATAAGCTGTCCTAATGGTTCAGCGGCTTGAGCGCCGACATCTACGGCAGCAGTAACGGCTCCTACGTCGCCGCGGATCAATATACATATAAACCCTGATCCCACGCGTACGTTGCCGACGATTTCCACGTTAGCTGCTTTAGCCATAGCATCGGCCGCCTCTATAGCTGCTACCAGCCCTTTGGTTTCAACCATCCCTAATGCATTTCCATTCATAATATGCAAACCTCTCTCATAATTGTAATGAATCCGCGTTATCCACAATACCTACTATAGCCGCATCTATAGGAGCCTCTCGTTTACCCATAGCTATCCTGGCAGCACCGCCTACTGCCACTAATACTGTTTCACCCACGCCGGCGCCTACATTATCCACGGCTACCATAGGCCTATCGCCGCTGCTGCTCAGCGGCTCAACTATAAGCAACTTTGAGCCCACCAACTGTTCATGCTTTCTGGTAGATACCACATTGCCGACAACCTTGCATATGATCATATCATCTCTCCTTACAACATTATCTCGACGAGGTCTCCGCAGCGTACCCCTATGGCGTTGGCATCATCGGTATCTATGTGCATCTCGGTGTCGAATTTCTCATTGACGCGTACCTGTACATTGTACAAAATCGCTCCCTTTTCTCCCCCTGCCCTGACAGTAACGTAATCGTTATCCTTTAATCCTATGGGTTCAGCGTCGGATGGCGTCATGTGTATATGTCTATTGGCCAGAATGCATCCTTCTTTTAGATTTAGAGCACCTTTAGGCCCTACCACAACTATACCAGCCGAACCATCAACGTCGCCTGATGGGCGTACAGGCGGATTAACGCCCAATCTTACAGCATCGGTACGCGCAATCTCGATCTGCGTTCGTTTGCGTTCAGGACCTAGTATGCGCACTCGTTCTATCGTCCTCAAATTGGGTCCTACTAATGTTACCGTTTCCTCCGATGCAAAATCGTCGGCCATTAGCGGTTTTAACTTATGCAATTGATATCCCTTGCCGAACAGTGTGTCTAAATCCTGCCTTGAAACATGTATATGACGCGCCGATACCCCTACTGGCACACGGCGTTTTTGGTATTGTAATTCCTCTATAACAGCTTTGGTTATCAATTCCAATAATTTATCCCTGTCCATCGAATATTCACCTCCATAAAGAAATAGACCTCAAAAGCAGCAGCATTTATTTCATCTGCGGCAATATCTTGGCTATATCTTCATGAGGTCTGGGTATAACATGAACAGCTATAAGTTCTCCTAAATTTTTAGCAGCTTGGCCTCCTACCTCTGTAGCTGCCTTAACAGCCCCTACGTCGCCGGTAACGAACACCGTCACCAAGCCTGAACCTATTTTCTCTATGCCCACCAGCGTTACGCTGGCCGCCTTTACCATGGCATCAGCCGCCTCTATCGCCGCTGTTAACCCTTTGGTTTCCACCATGCCCAATGCTTCGTTTATCATGATTATAGCCTCCTCATTCTTCTTTTCGCTATCAGATTTTCTGGGTCGGCCCCGCCGTTTATAACCGTTATCGGAAGGAAGCGTATCCTGTTCACGCTGCGCAGCCGTCTCGCTCTCATCCAACACATCGTTTTGTTGACCCTGCAATATATCGCCTTCAGCCATCCTAATACTCACCTACCAAATTTAATCTTTTTGGCAACCGCAACTGCAACCGCCTGAATGCGTGCAGGAAGATGCACACGCCTTACCGTTGCTGCCGAATATCTCAATCTTATGCCTGACTTCAGCCTTTATACCGTTTATAGTCGCTGCTATAACGTCCGGATAATTCAGCTCGGGTGCATTATGTGCGCCCTGACCTTCTTTCAACTGCAGTAAGACCCTTTGTACCACGCGCTGTACTATAGCCTCTTGACTATTATCATGATGCTGGTTTACTTTATCCCTTTCGATCAGACACTCATCTGAAAAAGCGCCTGTACAGTTAGGTTTATCACACTGGCATACATTTCCTTGAAGCGTGTTAACCGCCGCCAATGACATATCCGTAAATATATTTATTTTGGATATACCGCCGGCTATCGCGTTGCGAAAATCCTGATCACTCAAACCTGAGCCGACATGCAATACCAACGGTATATTTACGCGTTTTTTAATAGCTTTCAGCCTATCAAGATCCAGCTTGGGCTGCGAACGATAAACGCCGTGTATAGCTACAGCCAATGCATCTATACCAGTGCGCAGAACAAAATCAGCAGCCTGATTCACATCGGTATAAAAAGCTGATGGATCATTTTGGCCTTCCTGTCCGCCATCCGCACCGCCTACATGACCTAATTCGGCTTCTACCGACACATCCAAAATCTTAGCTATCCGTACCACCTCTTGTGTATTGCGCACATTTTGCTCATAAGGTAACATGGAACCATCATACATAACCGAGGTAAAGCCGTAGTGCATAGCCTTTACTATGCCTTCGAAACTCTGGCCATGGTCATAATGCACCGCTACCGGGACAGCCGCCTCTTTAGCGGCTTTGACCATCATGGGTGCCAGTGTTTCTATATCCATGTAGGCTTTGTGCACCTCTTCAAAGCCCAATATCACCGGAGAATTTTCTTCTTCAGCCGCTTCTACGATAGCTTTTAACATTTCAAGATTTATAACATTGAACATACCGACGCCGTACCTGCGCTGATCAGCATCGGCTAAAATCTGCTTGAGCGTCATCAATGGCACTATCATCACCTCCTAAATATTTATAGCCACTACGCCATTGAGAGCTTTACTTTATAGACGGCAATATCTTGGCTATATCGCTGTGAGGCCTGGGTATGACGTGAACAGCTATAAGTTCTCCCAGTCTCTTGGCAGCCTGGCCTCCTACCTCTGTAGCTGCCTTAACAGCCCCTACGTCGCCGGTAACGAACACTGTCACCAAGCCTGAACCTATTTTCTCTACGCCCACCAGCGTTACGCTGGCCGCTTTTACCATGGCATCAGCCGCCTCTATCGCCGCCGTTAACCCTTTGGTTTCCACCATGCCCAATGCATCATTATTCATAGTTCATCTTTCCTTTCTTAAAATAAAACATCAATCTACGCCTTCGGTTTGCTTTGCTTTGAGAAGTCTATCGACCTCTTCAGCCGGTTTGGGTATAACCAGCTTGCTATATACGCTGCTTACGCGATTTGCAGCCTCTGCAGCCGAATCCACAGCGGCATTTACCGCCCCTACATCTCCTATAAATCTGACGGTAACCATACCGCTACCCTTAGACGGCTCATACCCCAATAAAGTTACATTAGCCGCCTTGACCGCCGTATCAGCAGCCTGCATGGCGGCAGCAAATCCTACAACTTCCACTACGCCCAGTGCATAATTCACAGCCCTCACCTCCCCTCTCCATGGATCAGATCATACGTTTGCTGCGCTATAACCAGCTCTTCATCCACGGGCACTACTACAGCTTTTGTTCTGGAAACCTCGGTGGTTATAAAACGCGGGCCAACTCCGGCATTATTTTTCTCCTGATCTAATTCTATCCCCAAAAAGTCAAGCCCCTGGCACACCTTCTGACGTATATATGATGACTTTTCACCTATACCACCAGAAAAAGCCAAAACATCAAAGCCTCCCATAGCAGCAGCATAGGCCCCGACATACTTTTTACAACTATATACAAATGTATCTATCGCCAGCCGGGCACGCTCATTGCCCGCAGCTGCAGCCTGCTCCACCTCTCTTAAGTCATTGCTGATACCGGATATGCCCAGCCAACCGCTTTGCCTGTTTAACACATCATCCATCTGATCGGGCGATAAATCCTCTTGTTTCATTATGAAGGTGACCGCCGCCGGATCTATATCGCCGCTGCGCGTGGATTGAACCAAACCCTGTAATGGCGTAAGCCCCGTGCTCACATCTACCGAGCGTCCGTACTCCATAGCATTAGCCGTGGTACCGCTGCCCAGCATAAGCGATATTATGCGCAATTCATTTAGAGGTTTCCCCATAATTCGCGCGGTGCGTTCAGTTATATCAGTAAAGGCTATGCCATGGAAGCCATAACGCCGCACATGATATTTCTCATAGTACTTATATGGTAGCGCATAGGTATAAGCATAATCCGGTAATCTCTGATGCAATGCAGTATCGAACAAGCCCACCTGTACTATGTCAGGCATCAACTGCTTACAGGCTTCTATGCCAAGAGCATTGGGCGGATTATGTAATGGTGCCAGAGGTGCATATTCTTTCAACGTAGACAAAACCTCGTCGTCTATGAACACTGCACCTGTATATCTTTCCCCGCCATGCACCAATCTGTGACCGACAGCATTTATGCTTCCTATAGAGTCGTCATCTGTCAAAGTACTCAGCGCCGTGCTTATAGCCTCTTTATGATCCGATATGGGCATCTCTTTTTGCCACGCTTCATGGCGAATAGAACTGTAATGCAATACAGCATCGGTTTTGCCTATGCGTTCCACCATACCTTTGGCTATCACCTGCGCGCTTGGCATATCGAATACCTGAAACTTAACCGATGAACCACCGCAATTTAATACCAGAATATTCATCGTTTTCCCCTTCTAAACGAAGTGAAAGGCGCCGCCTAACACGATGCGTTCCTGACGCGTAAAGTGGCGTGGAGTACAGAATCCCTCCCCAGTCGGTCCGGTCAAAGTATGAGCGTATACCAATGTTTTGGATTGAGGATCCATGCATGAATAAGAAGGAGCATTTACCACCAGCACTGTCACCTGCATGGCACGCGCATATTCGGTTATACGGTTTATATCATTGGAATGCAGTATGGCCGTATGCCCGTCTCCATGTTCTGCTTTAACAGCCCATTTTAGAGCTTCATCGAAATCCTTGACCCGCACTACAGGTAAGACGGGCATAAGCTGTTCTATCATCACCAGTGGGTGTTCCGGCGGCGCTTCGAATATGACGGTACGCACGTCATCGCCTACTTCTATGCCTATCTCTTTTAATATCACCGATGGATTTTTACCTATAAGTTGGCCGTTCGGCTTGCCATCTTTTATGGTAACATTTGTTAAAACAGCTATATCTTGACCTTTTATAAGATATGCGTGATTTTTTTGCATTTCAGCAATAAGCCTATCGGCTACAGATTCTACCACAAATACTTCTTTTTCAGCTATGCATAACACATTATTATCATAGCTTTCGCCGTCTATTATATCCTTGGCCGCTTTGGCTATGTCGGCCGTCTCATCTACCACTACAGGCGGATTGCCCGGTCCACCTGTTACGGCCTTTTTACCGCTTTTTAACGCCGCTCTTATCACGCCTTCTCCGCCGGCCGCCGCCACCATCTTTACATAAGGATGAGCGTATACTTTGTTAGAGGTCTCCATATCCGCTTTATCTACAGCCACCATGAGATATTCAGGCCCGCCGGCTTTGACTATAGCCTTATTGAGCAGCTTCATGGCTTCCAAGGTAGCGGCCTGGGCTTTGGGATGAGGGCATATAAATATGGCGTTACCGGCTGCTAACATAGCTATGGCATGGTTTATGACAAAGGCGGTCGGATGCGTGGAAGGCATGAGCGATGCTATGACGCCCATAGGCCCATACTCTATTATGACAGAGCCACCATCCCCACTTAAAAATTCTTTTTGAAGGTCCTCTATGCCCGGCGTCAACATGGCGGCGTTTTTGTTCTTTACCGTCTTATCTTCAACACGACCATAACCCGTAACCTCATGCGCTATTCTGGCCAGATGCTCGGCATTTTCTAAGCCGGCCACTCTTATAGCACTTATAATTTCATCGCGTTTCGATATGGGCATGGCGGCGAATTCCTTCTGCGCATTATTGACCACCTCCATAGCCTCGTCGACATCGGTGTATAC
>JASGMM010000085.1 GCA_030156435.1 Clostridiales bacterium
GAAGGCTTCATATAAAATGCTGGCGGCGCGTACGGCCAGGATAATAGCTGTAAGCGACGCACTGGCTGAATACCTTTGTTCATGCGGCATATCGCGGGATAAAATAGCCGTGGTACATAACGGCGTAGATCTCAAGTATTACGACGATAACGCCACCGGAGAATATCATAGAGTAGGAAGCTTTGTTATAGGTACGGTAGCCAGGCTCATACCCCAAAAAGGCATAGATGTTCTGCTCGAAGCATTCTATATGTTGCTGCGTGAATGCAATAGTGTCAAGCTTGTTATAGCAGGCGATGGTCCATCGCGTATGGAGCTCGAGCGTTGGTGCTGGGAAATGAACATAGCCGACAGGGTCAGCTTTTTGGGTTATATCGATGATATAAACGCTTTTATGCGGCGGCTGGACGTATTCGTGCTGCCGTCGTTATCCGAAGGCTTTGGCATATCGGTGTTGGAGGCCATGGCCTGTGCAAGGCCTGTTATAGCATCGTCGACAGGCGGTGTGCCGGAGATAATAGATCATGGCCGAACCGGGCTTTTATTTCCACCGGGCGATAGCGGAGCGCTGGCGATGTACTTGGAATACCTTATTGAGCATAAGAAGGATGCGATTGACATGGGACTAAGAGCACGCCGGCGTTTAGACGGACACTTCGATACATCCACCATGGTAAAAAAAATAGAGGGCATCTACCGCAGCTTAATATAGCGGAGGATACCCTCTATTTTGGAGGTGTAAAGGGTTGTCTAACTTATTTTAAATACTGACATCGCATTTAACAGGTCTGTGGCCAGTTCGTTCAGCTTTTGAGCAGCGTTGCTCAGCTCATCCATGGCTGCTAACTGTTCTTGAGCCGAGGCCGATACCTCTTGAGCTGAGGCCGCCGATTGTTCGGATACGGCCGATATATTCTCTATAGCGTTGAGCACGCCATTCTTATTTGCGTTCATTGCCTCTACTGCAACATCTATGGATTTTATCTGTTCAGACAGCTTTCGCACCGATTGAGCTATATTCTGGAAGGATTGAGCGGCGCTGTCTACCGCGGCATTTTGCTGCGATACGATATCGGCCATTACCTCTGTATTGCTCACGGTGTTCTGTGTCATGCTGGTTATGCGCTTTATTATATCGTTTATATTGCGCGTCGATGTTTGCGATTGCTCGGCCAGTTTGCGTATCTCATTGGCCACTACCGCAAATCCTTTGCCTGCCTCACCGGCGCGGGCCGCTTCTATAGCCGCGTTCAATGCCAGAAGGTTGGTTTGATCGGATATGGCGTCTATCACCTTTATTATGTTGTTTATATTTCTGGATTCTTGGCCCAGTTGTTGTATGGCCTCTACCATGGATTGGGTCACGTCGTTTACCTGACTGCTCTTTTGTTTGAGCGTATCGACCGCATTCAATCCATCAGATGCCGCCCCCAGTGTTTGCTGGGATATAGTATTCATAGTCTTAGCATTTTCGGCTACATCATCTATCTGCTGCGCCAGTTCGCTCGCCTTTTGGGCGCCTATGGTAGCGTCGTTTGCTTGTTCGGAAGCCCCTTTAGCTATCTCTTGTATGGCAGTGGCTATCTCGGAAGAGGCAGCAGTGGCTTCTTCGGATACGGCAGCCACATTGTCGGCCGATGCCGATACCTCGCGAGTCAAATCCATACCCTTTTGTATAAGCCCTTTTATCTTGTGTATCATAGAGTCCAGGCTTCTGCCGAGCTGACCTATTTCATCATTGCCGGTTATGCCGGTATCGACGGTAAGATCACCGCTTTCCACAACGGCCGCTGCCTGCATGGCCTTATTCAGCCGCTTTGACATCGACAGCGCTATGAATACAGCTACTATTATGGCTATTATGGCAAATGCAACGGCGGCTATAACCACAGTGTTTCTCAGCGCACCCACCGATGATGTCAATTCAGCCTCAGGTACTGTGCCTACCACCGTCCATCCGGTGTCCTCGGACTTGCTGTAGCTTATTAGCAGAGGCTGACCGTTTTGAGTTTCATGCAACGTGCCGGATTTTTCAGAAGATGATATTATGCTTTTCATATACGATGCGTTCTTAAGATCCGATACGGCCTTTTCATCCATATCTGCGCCGCTTATGATTTTACCGCCGGGGGTTATAAGATAAACCTTGCCGGTATCACCCAATTTAATGCTATTCAACATATCCTGTATGGGTTTCAATTTTACATCTACAATCAACACGCCTATAAGCTTATTTGCGGTTAAGTCCTTATAAGCCCGTACCAGAGAGACTGCATAAAGATCGCTGCCAGCCGACGACGATATTTTAAGATCGCGCTCATCCAACCATACTGGAGAACCGCCGGCTTCTACCGCTTTCTGATAAAAGTTCGATTTCTTTACCGCTTCGACGTCATCCATTATTGGGGCGGCTGGCACGCCGTAGGATGAACCATCCTCGCATACTATGGACAGAAGGCTTATGTAGTCATTGGAACGTATTATCGATCCGAGTATATCGTTTATGTTTTGAGCATTCTGGAACCTGTCATAGTCCGATAATTTGCTTTTGTCCGCCGCAAGCAACCCCTGAAGCTGCGTATTACCAAATACTTCCATGGACGTGCCGTTGACCATTGCCAGCACGGTATCCATAGTCCTGTTAAGCTGCTCGACGGTATTGACAGTACCTTTGCTCACCTCATCGGTGATGGCATCGGATGCGCTTGTAGTGGCTATGTACCCTATGAATATGATAGGTATAAGTATTAATATTAGGAAGGCTGCTATAAGCCTGGTGGCAATAGATGACATATTGACATTCATTTTTCTCATAAATTCTTCCTCCATTTGCTGTATTATGTATTTATTCGGCATAAAATTTATAAATCCTTCTTTTTATTCGGCATTTTCGACACGATAGTTTAATTAATAATTGCCACGATAGAGATTATGATATATAATAATCTAGTAAAATATAGTAGGAGAAATCATTCATGTATGAACAATTCGCGAGATTTTATGACGAACTGGGATGGAGCAAATATGCAGCCGTCGTATGGGATAGGCTGAATAAATATCTCGACTCGATAGGCTTTAAGCCGCGCAGCTTGCTGGATTTGGCCTGTGGTACCGGCATTTTGACCATAAAAGCCGCACAGCATGGTGTGGAGGCTCACGGGCTGGATATATCCGAGGCTATGCTGGAAAAGGCCGAATACAATGCCAGACAGGCCAATATAGAGGTTTCTTACATATGCGGCGATATGAGCCATTTTTGCATGAACAGGCATTACGACATCATAACGTGCACGTTCGACGCTATAAATCATCTTTCAGCGTACGACGACTGGGAGGATACCTTTCGATGCGCCCTTGCCCATTTGGACGATAACGGCTTGTTCGTATTCGATATGAACACAGTGAAAGATTTGAGCGAGAATTGGGATAATATACATGTGCGCAAGGATGCAAAAGGCAATTATATCATAAGCAAGAGCATAGCCTTCCGCGATAAAGCATCGGCGGCCGTTACATTTACGGCTTTCGTGCAACGCGGCGACGGGCTTTTCGACGGGTATGAAGAAACGGTCGCCGAGGTGGCCTTTCCCATAGATAGGGTGGTCAATACTCTGTATGAGATCGGTTTTGCAGACGTCAACGTTAAAAACGATATGTTTGAGGACGTACCCGATCCCGAGCAGCTCGACCGCGCATTTATAATATGCAGGAAAACGAAAGCGAGATAAAAATTATGGAGCAAAAGGTAGGCATTATAGATTTAGGATCCAATACCGTGCGCCTGGTCATAATGAAGATAACCGCGGATGGGGCCTACACGTTATTGGATGAGCAGAAAGAGACGGTCAGGCTGGACGCCTCGGTCGAGATCAGCGGCTTGCTGGAAGGGCCGGCGGTGGAGCATGCCGTGGACACCATACGCCTTTTTAAAAGATTATGCGATGTAAACGGCGTAACCCGCATAATTGGCCTGGCTACGGCAGCCGTTCGTAAGGCCCAGAACAAACAGCGATTTATAGATCTAGTGCAACAGCAGACCGGCGTGTCGTTCTCGGTTATAAGCGGTATGCAGGAGGCCGAATACGATTATATCGGCGTTATAAATTCCACTAGCATAGAGGATGGATTGATCGTCGATATAGGCGGTGGCAGCACTGAGCTGGTGCGATTTGAACACAGGCGCCTCGTCCATGCCACCAGCCTGCCATTTGGAGCTATCACACTCACCGATTCTTTCCTGGGCAGAAGTAAACCGAAGCCCGATGATGTAGACAGAGTGAACGCGTTCATTCAGGGCAAACTGAGGGAGCATGCATGGGCGGCCTTTCCGGGCGCCGCTTTGATAGGCGTGGGCGGCACCATACGCAACGCGGCCAAGATACACCAGGCAAGATCGAACTACAGGCTGCCGCTGCTTCACGGCTATGCTATGCCAGGCGCTGATATAAAATCGCTATGGGAGGATCTGCGCAATACCACGATTTCTCAGCGCATGAAAATGCGTGGTTTATCCGATGACAGAGCCGATATATTCCTCGGAGGAATGGCTGTTCTAATCAATGTGTTGGAGTTTTCCCATATCGATAACGTCGTGATAAGCGGAAACGGCGTAAGGGAAGGCGCCTTTTACAAAGAGGCGCTGGGCTGGCGCGGAGGCGATCGCGATGTGTTGGATACCAGCATGGACAATATATTGAAAGTATACGGCATCAATGCGCGCCATGCGCGGCACGTGATGGAGCTGAGCATAAAGCTTTTCGATCAGTTGGCTACGCTGCACGGCTGCGGCAGCGATTTTAAAAGAATATTATATGCGGCGGCCCTGTTACACGATGTGGGCACAGCGATCAATTATTATAATCATGCCCAGCACACGCTGTATATAATACTAAATTCCCAGATCTACGGCCTTACCCACCGCGAACTGGTGTTGTGCGCCCTTACTGCGGCCTCTCATCACAAGGATATGGTAAAAGTTTATGCCAGACATTATGAGGATATATTATACAAAGATGATGCCGGGAAAGTGCAGCGCATGAGCGCCATACTGCGCCTGGCCGAGAGCATGGACCGCAGCGAATCCGGCGTGGTAAAGGATATAGTATGCACTATAAGCGATGACTACGTGAAACTGGAGGCAACGGTGAACGGCGATGGGGCATTGGAATTAGCCGATGCCGGCAATCACAGCAGCTACTTTAAGAAGGTATATGGCAAAGACATACGCATTGCAAAATCATAAAGGAGAGATATGTTATGGCGATGAGAAAGGTAAAGGAATTAGGGATTAACAAAACGTATCCCGGTAAGCTCTTTATAGTCGAGGGCATAGATGGCTCGGGCAAGAGCACGCAGATATATCTGCTCAAGCGCTGGCTGGAACAACAGGGATATACGGTATTCTTTACAGAATGGAACTCGTCGGATCTGGTTAAAGATGCGACGCGCAAGGCCAAAAAGAAGAATATGCTGACGCCTACCACCTTCAGCCTGATACATGCCGCGGATTTCGCCGACAGGTATGAGCGCCTGATATGGCCTCATCTCAAGGCAGGCTATATAGTATTGGCTGATCGGTATATATACACGGCCTATGCCCGGGATATAGCGCGCGGCGTAGACCCGGATTGGGTGAGGAATATATACAGCTTTGCTGTCAAACCCACAGCCGCATTTTATTTCCAGGTACCGGTGGAGGTAGGGGTATCGCGCATACTGCGGGGCAGGACCGCCCTGAAATATCATGAGGCCGGCATGGACCTTGGGCTCAGCAATGACCCGGTCGAGAGCTTTAAGCTGTTCCAGGGCATAATAAAGAATCAGTACGATGCCATGGCCGACAAAGAAGGGTTTCACATTATAGACGGCACTTTGCCCATAGAGGAACAACAGCAGCAGATGAGGGCGATAGCCAAGGCCATGCTCAGACGGTACAAACCGCCGTTCGTCACATACGGGCGCTCATCGGCAAACAGTGAAGAGGTGAACGATAAATGATACAAAAGGATAAACTTTTTTATGGCAGCGGGCTGCCCTATCTTAAAATGGATAAATTGCCCGGTTACCTCATAGTTATAGAGGGGGCGGACGGTTCCGGGCGTTCCACGCAGATAACCCTTCTGAAGGACTGGCTGGAGGGCAGGGGCCATGCTGTCCTGGATACCGGCCTTAAACGCTCGACATTGGTCGGCGGTACCATAGATGAGGCCAAGAGGGGAAATCTGCTCGGCAAGACCACATTAAGCCTTTTATATGCGACCGATTTCGGCGACCGGCTGGAGAACAACATAATACCGGCTCTGGAGGCCGGGTTTATCGTGCTGGCCGACAGATATATATTTACGCTGATGGCCAGGGACATGGTACGCGGTGCCAGAAGGGCGTGGCTTAAAGAGATGTTTGGCTTCGCGCTCATACCCGACATCATATTTTACCTGCAAGTATCGCCAGATGTGCTGCTTCACAGGGCGTTCATGCAATACGGTCATCTGGATTACTGGGAATCGGGCATGGACCTCGGCATATCTCCCGATATGTTCAAAAGCTTCAAACAGTATCAGGCCATGCTCAAGGATCAGTTCGATAATCTGGCTCAGGAATACGGCTTTATAACGCTGGATGGCAGCCTGGAAACAGAAGCCGTGCAGCAGAGGCTGAGAGAAGAAATATTGGAAAGGATCGATTTGTGACGATGGACTGGTATCGCATCGCTGCTGAGCAGGCAGCTCAGCAGCTGAATACCTCCGTGCAAAATGGATTATCCGAGCAGGAGGTGCAAAAGCGGCTCGAGCAGTATGGGGCCAATGAGCTGGCTGAAGAGCGCAAGCGCACCATATGGCAGATGTTCGCCGAACAGTTTAAGGATTTTATGATAATAGTGTTGTTCGTAGCCGCAATCGTATCGGCGATACTCAGCGAATGGGTAGATGCTATCGTCATCATCGTAGTGGTGGTGCTCAATGCCATATTGGGCGTGGTACAGGAGTCCAGAGCGGAGCAGGCGCTGGCGGCATTGAAGAAAATGGCCGCTCCCAATGCCAAGGTCATACGCGGCGGCAAGCTCAGCATCATACCGGCCGCTCAACTGGTGCCTGGCGATGTAGTAGTACTGGAGGCCGGAGATTTTGTGCCAGCCGACCTTCGCCTCATAGAAACCTCAAACCTGAAAATAGAAGAATCGTCGCTGACCGGCGAGTCGGTGCCGGTGGACAAGGTTACCGATGCTTTAAGCGGCGACGATATAGCGCTGGGCGACAGGATAAATATGGCCTACATGACGTCGGCCATCACATACGGCCGCGGTAGAGGCATAGTGGTGGCTACTGGCATGAATACCGAGGTAGGCAGGATAGCCGAGATGATAGGCCAGCAGGATGACAACCAGACACCGCTGCAAAAGAGGCTGGAGCAGTTGGGCAAGTGGCTGGCCATAGCAGCATTGGCCATATGCGCCATAATCTTTTTGGCCGGCATATTATACGGCAGAGATTGGCTGGATATGTTCATGACGGCGGTCAGCCTGGCGGTGGCGGCCATACCCGAGGGCCTGCCGGCTATCGTCACCATAGTGCTAGCCATAGGCGTGCAACGCATGGCCAGGCGCAACGCCATAATAAGGCGGCTGCCCGCAGTGGAGACGCTGGGCGCGGCCACCGTCATATGCTCGGATAAGACCGGTACCCTTACGCAAAACCGTATGACAGTGCAGCGCGTATATGCCGCAGGCGAGATGCACGATACAGCCGAGCGTATAGAGGCAGAAGAGGGCAGCCCGGTGGATATGCTGCTCAAAGCAGCAATATTGTGCAACGATGCCGTAGAGGATACCGATAATGGAAAAACCATAGGCGATCCGACCGAAGCAGCATTATTGGACCTCGGCATAAAGCTGGCATTACATAAGGGCGACATTGAAAATAAGATGCCGCGCGTAGATGAGATACCGTTTGACTCGGTAAGAAAGCTCATGAGCACCGTGCATGAGTATAAAGGCAAATATGTGGTATTCACGAAAGGTGCGCCGGATGAGCTGCTTAAACGTTGCGCATACATACACGATGGCCAAACGGTGAGGGAGCTCACCCCTGACGATATGGAGCGCGTATCGGCGGTAAACGAAGAGATGGCCGGCAATGCGCTGCGCGTACTGGCCATGGCATATAAAGATATGGATGACCTCGTATACAGCGATAAACAGAGTGATTTGGAATCCAACCTGGTATTTTTAGGCATGACGGGCATGATAGACCCGCCTCGCCCCGAGGCCAGGGATGCGGTGGCGCTGTGCCGCACGGCCGGCATAAAACCGGTTATGATAACCGGCGATCACAAGTTGACGGCTGTAGCCATAGCCAAAGATTTAGGCATATTGCAGGAGGGTGATGAGGCCATAACCGGCTCCGAGCTGGACGACATAGACGACGATGCCATGACCGAGAGGGTGCCGCATTATTCGGTATACGCCAGGGTATCGCCCGAACATAAGGTTAAGATAGTCAAAGCATGGCAGCGCCGCGGCGACGTGGTGGCCATGACCGGCGACGGCGTAAACGATGCGCCCGCATTAAAGAGCGCCGATATAGGGGCGGCCATGGGCAAGGTGGGCACCGATGTGGCTAAGGGCGCCGCCGATATGGTGCTGACCGACGACAACTTCGCCACCATCGTGGCGGCGGTGGAGGAAGGGCGCATCATATACTCCAATATCATCAAAGCCATACACTTTCTGCTGTCATGCAACATAGGCGAGATATTCGTATTGTTCATAGCCACCATGCTGAACTGGGTGCAGCCCTTGCTGCCGGTGCATATCCTGTGGATAAACCTGGTCACCGACAGCCTGCCGGCCATAGGGCTGGGCATGGAACGCGGCGAGAAGGACATCATGCGCCGTCCGCCGCGCGACCCCAAAGAGAGCGTCATACCGCTGCCCATGTTTATCAACATATTGTGGCAGGGCTTGATCATCAGCATAACGACGCTGACGGCTTTCCAGACAGGGCTGACGGTAAGCCCGGAAGCCGGCCGTACCATGGCTTTTCTGGTGCTGGGCTTATCCCAGTTGGCCCATTCGGTGAATATGCGCTCCCAGGATAAATCGATATTCACCATGAAGTGGTCGGACAACAGGTTTATGATACTGGCGCTGCTTTTATCGGCTGCGATGCAGCTTGTCATCATATTCGTGCCATTTTTGCGAAACATATTCGATCTGGATATGTTGGACGGCGTGCATTGGATCTATGCGATAATGCTGGCATTAGTGCCT
>JASGMM010000010.1 GCA_030156435.1 Clostridiales bacterium
ATCAGCTATTTTCAGGCATGTGCGTGGGGTAAAATGTTTTTTATTGCGCCTGCAAACGTGCTATTTATCTCTATCTCCGGACATCGCAATTAGCTCTAACGGGAGCTATTTGCGATGTACACATTTTTCCCCTTAAGAAAAAAGCATATTAGCTTCATTATCATGGATTTGTGTGTTGCTGGGATAATGGTGAACCCTTCAAGCCGGATTATATAACCCATGCTTTCAAAAAAATATTAGCAAAACTTGAATTGCCTAATGTGAGATTCCACGACTTACGCCACACTCATGCTACGCTACTTCTAGAACAAGGTGTCCATCCAGAAGTAGTACAGGAACGCATTGGACATTCAAGCATTACAATTACTTTGGATACTTATTCTCATCTTGTGCCCAATTTACAGCAGGAAGCCGCTCAAAAAATTGATGATATGCTTTCCAAATAGTAGAACGCTAGCGTTTCGTTTGCAAACACATTAAAAATAAAAATATAGCAGTTTGCATCAATGCTCGCAAACCGCTGCTTCAAGCCATTTTTAATGGTCGGGATGACAGGATTCGAACCTGCGACCTCATGGTCCCGAACCATGCGCGCTACCAAGCTGCGCCACATCCCGATTATACAGAATCATATATCCGCCACCTGTGCATTAGCATAGATGGCGGAACTTCTCAATCCTTTTATATTATACATGAACTTTTATTTACATTCAAGTACCTTACAATCATTTTTTATGACACAAACATGAACTCATGTGACTATGCAACGCCGGCTTGGTAACAATTATAATGTTTTACCATTGAGATCCTTTAATTGTGAAACTATGCGTTTAAACTCGGCATCCAGTTGCTCGACATTATCGTTCTTTCCAGGCTTAGAAAGCTTCCCAGCTATCGATGCCAGTCTCATCCGCAATATCAATTCCTCCTCTTGACGCTTTATATTCCCCTCTGTGTTTTTGCTGGACATAGCGCGTTCCGATTCATTCAAGTACTCCGTATAATTGCCATCAAACATTTTAGCCGTCCCATTGTCGATAATAATTATTCTATCCGCTATGCTATCCACAAACCGCCTGTCATGTGATGTAAACAGCATTGTGCCTTCATACTCTTTGAGTACCGATTGCAATGTTTCCATTGAAAATAGATCGAGGTAATTAGTCGGTTCGTCTAATATGAGTAGGTTGGCATCGGACAAAAGCAATTTTGCGATTGATAATTTAACCCTTTCTCCGCCACTTAATACAGCTACTTTTTTATATACATCATCCCTCTTAAATAATAACCGAGCTAAAATCGTCCTTGCCATCCATTGCGAACAACGGCTTCCTTTCATAACATTTTCTAAAATGGTCTGATTAGGATCCAACATTTCCATCTCTTGGCTAAAATATGCTATCTGCGCTCCAGCAGCAACTTTTATCTTCGGATGTCCTGATATTATCATCTTTATGAGTGTAGTCTTACCCACGCCGTTCTTACCAATTAAAGCTGTTTTGGAATCATTAGCCACTTCAAAATTCAACTTATTGAATAATACTCGGTTCCCAAAACTCAAACTAATATCTTCTCCTTTGATAAGGATCTTGCCTCCCGGACGGCTAACAGGATTAAATTCTATTTTTATACTTTCCAATGCTCTAGGCTTATCTTTAATCTCTAATTTTTCAAGACGTGTTTGCATATCCTTAACTGATTTATACAGCTTTTCCTGCTTCTCAGTTGCGTTTCTTTTATGCAATCGCGCTTCGGAATTGCCCATCCTTTTTGGAGCTTTTTTTATACTCCCTGCTTTATTGCTCAGAGCATTTATCGTTGTCTCAAGTTTTTTCTTTTCATTCACATACTGCTCATATTCGAATTCCTGTCTTTCTCTCTCGGCATCCTTTTGCTGTTTATAGCTGCTATAATTACCCAAGTAACATTTTACTTTGCCATTTTCAATCTCTAGGATACTGTTGCACAGCTTGTCGAGTAATTCACGGTCATGTGATATTAAAAGCAAAGCGCCATTATATTTCATGAACTTTTTCTCTATAAGCGATATGCCGTCTATATCCAGGTTAGAGGTTGGCTCGTCGGCAAACAGCAGGCCAGTAGTTTTGTTCAGTTGATTGGCAATCTTTAATCTCGTTCGTTCTCCACCGCTCAAATAGCGTATGTCTTTATCTTTGATGCCAAATTCCTTCACCATATAACCATCCGCCTTATTATCGGTTGTCCCGAATTGCTTTATATATGCTAAATCAGTAAAGCGTCTTACATTCCCCTCATCAGGAGTTATATTACCAGTAAGTATCTCCATAAGCGTAGTCTTGCCTGCTCCGTTGAGCCCTACTATGCCTATCCTATCGCCATAGTATACTTTCAAATCATCAAACTCCAATATGAGCCTATCGCCATAGTATTTTTTAACATTTTGTGCATGTAGCAATAACATAAAAAACCTCCCTAATCTTATTCCAGAGAGGTTTGTCAACTTCGATTTCGGTTTGCAGCCATATAAAAGCCGTATTGCGACAATACATTATTCTTATACGCAGGAGTGTTCCTTAGTATAAAGGATCATTCTGGCTGACTAGTACTATAAATTGTGGGGGCTTATATTCAACAAAAGCTCTTTTTGCGATATAAAGATACATGTAAACTAAAACCGAAAAACAACCAATCTGGAACACATAACATTGATATTTGCGTATAACGCACATGCGAAATACGTATAGATATAAGATTCAATATATATTCCAAATTAGTCATTCTTCATATTAAAAAGTACCTTTCCTTTCATATTCTTGCTTCTTATTATGCTTCTATGGCTACAATATTATTTTATAACGTTTGAAGCATTTATGTCAAGCCGATGGAATTATCATCCGAATGCCCGGCAATGACATGTTTGCAAGCTTATAGAAGAACAAACGGCTTCCTTTTGCTGGCATATTTTTGCAAAAAGAAGCCGTTTACAGATAAACAAATGGTAGCCCTAAGGGGATTCGAACCCCTGTTACCGCCGTGAGAGGGCGGCGTCCTAGGCCGCTAGACCATAGGGCCATATTTTATGGCTGCGGGACTAGGATTCGAACCTAGACAGCATGATCCAGAGTCATGAGTGCTACCGTTACACAATCCCGCAACTCATCAGCAATTGTTATTTTAGCATAAGCCAATGCAAAATGCAATAGGCTATGCCAACTTTTTTATATATTCTATAGCACGAGCCATGCGATCCAATGTTCTTTCCTTACCCAACAGTTCCATTATGTCGAAAAGCCCTGGCCCTACAGTGCGCCCTGATATAGCAAGCCTTGTGGGATGAATGATATCCGATCCTTTTATACCAAGTTCGTCTATTAGTGACCTATAAGCCGCTTCAGTAGAAGCCGCGTCGAATTTATCCACGCTTTGCAATGCCGACCGACCTTTTTCCAACAGTTCGGCTACTCCTTCTTTCAAAAAATGTTTTTTCACGCCAGCAGCATCAAACTCAAAATCGTTTGTCAAAAAGTATGAACAGGCATCAGCCAGTTCCACCAGTGTACGGGTTCTTTCTCTGACAGCAGCTACTACGCGCTTTAGATAATCGCGCATATCAGGCGATATTTGCTCTGGCAATAAGCCTTTTTGCCACATAAACGGTATAGATAGATCCACAAGGCTATCTATGTTGATAGAACGTATATAATTGCCATTTAGCCACGTAAGTTTTTTGGTATCATATACGGCGGCGTTCTTGGATACTTTGGCCAGATCAAACTGCTTTACGCATTCTTCTATGGATATCATTTCCTGATCGCCTTCTGGAGACCATCCTAGTAATGCTAAATAATTTACTATAGCTTCAGGTAGATAGCCTTGATCGCGAAATTCTTCTACTGAAGTGGCACCGTGGCGTTTGCTCAATTTGCTTCTGTCCGGCGCCAGAATCATAGGAACGTGTGCAAACACCGGTGCATCATGCCCTAACGCCTGGTATACCAGCAATTGCTTGGGTGTATTAGACAAATGTTCCTCCGCCCTTATAACATGGCTTATTTCCATAGCATGGTCGTCTACAGCACATACGAAATTATACGTCGGCATACCGTCCGATTTTTGTATTATAAAATCATCCAGCAATGCATTGTCAAATGTAACGGTACCTCGTATCACATCCTCAACCACTGTTACCCCTTCAGAGGGCACTTTTAATCTTACTACCGGCTTGCGCCCCTGCTTCTGCAAAGACTGCTGTTCCTCAACGGTAAGACTACGGCAGCGCCCGTCATAGCGCGGCGCTTTACCCTCTTTTATAGCCTGCTGGCGTCGTTGCTCCAATTCTTCCTGAGTACAATAGCAGTAATAAGCTTTATCTTCGTCCAACAACCTTCGTATTTCTTTTGAATAAAGATCTAAACGCTGTGACTGAAAGTATGGACCATAATCCCCTCCTACATCAGGACCTTCATCCCAGTCTAAACCTAGCCATTTCATACTGCTTATTATCTGTTCTACCGAATCCTCTTTAAGGCGTCCTCTGTCGGTATCTTCTATACGCAATATAAACCTGCCGTTGTTATGGCGAGCAAACAACCAATTAAAAAGAGCAGTTCTGGCACCGCCTATATGTAAATATCCGGTAGGGCTTGGTGCAAATCTCACTCGTATGTCAGTCAAGTTATTCTCTCCTCTAATCTTTGATAATAAAAAAAGAAGTATTGGTGGGATTAACAGGGATCGAACCTGTGACCTCCACGATGTCAACGTGGCGCTCTAACCAGCTGAGCTATAACCCCATATGATACTTCTCTCTCTCGTTTATTATTATACACTATTTTTATGATTTATCAAGTGCTGACTTCTCCCCGCCACAAGCAACGAGGGTCCTATTTACTTCCAAGCTTCTCCCGCACTCTCAGGCATAAGCCTTATAACATGCAGGTACTGACCTGTTTCAATAGACTTTACTATCTATACACCCAACGGTGTATTGGCAATAGCTTAAGACATTGAGTCTAAATCCCTAATTTATAATATGATTATATAACAAAAGTGTTTATTATGCAAGTGGGTACAGTACTTATTTTCCAGTCAAACTTAAGCATTCATCCCTGTCACAAGTATCAAGGCTTTCTGATAAACCTTAGGTAATTTCGGAATTGTTATTATTCTGTGACATTGACAGCTTATGTGCTATATTATGTGTAAAAATGTCATCAATTATACTCTGACATATTATGAATCGCGGTTATGCAAACTAACAATACCCGTCAGGATAAGAAAGTGGTATAATGGTGAAAACTAAATCGCAGGAGGATTTTATGGTTACAAAAGAACAGATATTGGATGCTCTGAGGAAGGTAATAGACCCAGAGATAGGCAAAGATATTGTGGATCTGGGTATGGTCCATAATGTAGATATAGGCGATGGGCAGGTTGTCGTCGATATACACTTAACCATAAAGGGGTGTCCGTTGCAGAACAAAATACGCGACGATGTAATAGCTGCCATTTCGGCATTGCCCGGCGTTAATAGTGTTAAAGTTAACATAGGTGAAATGACAAACGATGAGAAACAAGCTCTTAGTAAGCGATTCGGGCAGAAGCGCGAGGTATTGTTTGAGAATACTCATGTAATAGCGGTAGGCAGTGGCAAAGGCGGCGTAGGCAAATCAACCATAACCGCAAATCTGGCGTTGGCACTGCATAAGCTAGGATACAAGGTCGGGCTTATAGATACTGATATACTCGGCTATAGCATACCCAGCCTGCTAGGTACCAAAGGCAAGCAGGCCACTGCCATCGACGAGCATACTATAATGCCTATAGAAGCCCACGGAATCAAGACGATATCCATGGGTAATTTCATGTCCGAAGAAGATGTAGCTCTGATATGGCGCGGACCCATACTAGGGGGTATCCTGGAGCAGTTCTTCAGTGATGTCTATTGGGGTGATCTGGATTACTTGGTTCTAGACCTGCCACCGGGCACAGGTGATGTACCGCTCAGCGTATTACAACGAATACCCACTTCAAAGTTACTATTAGTAACAACACCGCAATCTTCGGCTGCCCATGTAGCAGGACGTTTGGGCAATATGGCTGAAAAAGTCAAAGTGGACATACTTGGTATAATAGAAAATATGTCATACTTTATATGCCCTAACTGTTCAGCCAAACACTACATTTTCGGCCAAGGCGAAACCGAAGCAATAACCAAGATATTAAATACAGAAATTCTAGGCCAAATACCGCTGGATATCGAGATACGCCAGGATAGTGATAACGGCATACCTACGGTACTGAAGGAAGGCGATAATTCGGCAAAGATATATATGGATATAGCCGAACGTATCACAGAAAAATTGCCTGTTTCATGCCATACAAACGAATAAGCAGGATATCCTCCTGCTTATTCATTCATTTTCATTCTGGCTATTACGACATTCGCTGCAATAGCCGAAGAATTTCAACATATGGTCGGTTATATCGAAACCGTAATCTTCCTCTACGAGTCTTTCCAATCTTTCTAAGAAATCCTCTTTAACCTCTATAACCTTACCGCATTTAATGCATATCAAATGATGATGCTGATGATCCTCGTTATGGTGATTTAACTCATAGCGCGTCTTGCCATCGTCAAAATCCAGCCTATATATAACATCCATTTCTTCTAGCAATTGAAGCGTCCTATATATCGTGGCCAATCCTATCTCCGGATATTTCTTCTTAACCTGTTCATATATTTCTTCAGGGGTCATATGCTTACCTTCATTTTCCACTATAGCGTCCAATGTAGCTCGCCTTTGAGTAGTAAATTTATAACCCTTCTGTTGCAACTGCTCCTTTAATGTTGTTATATTATCCATAATCGCGCACCTTCTTCTCAATTAGAAATAATATAATATAGTATATGCGCAAATTATGTATAAGTCAATAGAGGCCAAGCCTTTTCAATTAACAAATATACTGGATGCTATATCCTTATCTATAGCTATTTGAGTATAGCCCACCTTTATAACATAGGAAGGAAATCTCTGCATTAATTCCACGTCGCTGCCCACCACTATGCCCAGGGCCATCAACTTGCGGACGGTATCCTGATTGTTCATGTCCAACGCCATAATGGTGGCTTTTTGCCCCGTTTTCATATCGGCCACATTCATCATAAGTATTGCCTCCTAGCCTTGCTCAAAAACTTCGGCAGCTTTATCGGTTCAGCCATTTCATAACCGCAATTCGGGCATTTTATTTTATGACATGTGCGGCTGAAAGGACACCCTTTGCATCCCTTTTCAGCCTCGAACGTTTCAAATTCATAGCCGCAAAACGGACATTTTAACGATTGACTCATATTATGACACCCCCAGCAATATAAGTATCTTATTGAGCACATACCCAACGGCAAAAGCGAACGGGATTATAAACGCCACTATACCTAGCGTAGTCTTTGCCCCACGTTCCTTCCACATAATAGAAAACTGCGCTATGCATGGCACAAACAGCGTTAAAGTAGAAGCCGCTACCGCCAATTGCCTGCCGTTTAACAATCCGGCCTTTTGTAGGTCGTACAATCCTCCCGCTCCATAATCGCGTCTGAAGAAACCGAATAAGAACGCTTCAGCAGCCTCTGACGGTAAACCAAGAGCATGCATCAATGGCTCCAGCCAGCTTATTATAAGGCCAAATAAACCGGTTAGGTTTCCCAACCATATGATAACGCTAGCAAGTATAAACAACGGCATTACTTCTATAAAGTACCATTGCATTCGTGTATAGGTCTTCATCCATACGTTAGAGAGGCTAGGCCAACGCAACGGCGGTACTTCCATAAAGAACGCTGGACGTTCTCCCGGTATTACTTTGGCTGCCAGGTATCCGATCAGCAGCAATACCCCTATAACAACTACGACCCATGTTACCAGGGCTGCTGTATGACCTGACAAAAGCCCCAATACAACGCCCAACTGCGCGGAACACGGTATAGCCAGGGCAAGCAACAGTGTAGCTATGACCCGCTCGCGTGTTGTTTCCAGCGTTCTGGTTACCAATGTGGCCATTGTATCGCATCCAAAGCCCAGCGTCATCGGTATCACCGCTCTACCGTTAAGTCCTATCTTTTTAAATACCCTATCCAGCAACATGGCTATCCTAGGTAAATAGCCAGAATCCTCTATTATGGAAAACATGAAGAAAAACGTGCCCACAATAGGTAAGATTATAGCTACAGCATATCTTAAACCTAAAGTGATGATGCCATAATCCATGCCTATCAGATCGCGAAGTGCCGGCCACGGCACATATTGAATCAGTAAACCGTTTATCCATGGATTTATATATTGCTCAAATATTGTACCTTCTATAAAGTCCACCACCACACCAGCTCCGAATACGCCGACGAATTGATATAAACCTAAATATAATACAATTAACAATATCGGAATACCTGTAATTGGACTCATAGTAAGGCGGCTTAAACGCTCGTTTATACTTTTATCAGCCGCTTTATCCTCCTCAACTATGTCATCGGCTATAGACCAAGCGAGTTTTTGCCTTTCCATGGCCATTATATAGCTTAAAGGTTCGTTATAGGTCTTCTGTGTCTCGCTTAGGATATCGGATATTCGCTGCCATCCGTCGCCTTCAAGCCGACTTACCATATGTTTAATTTCATCATCGCCCTGAAGCAACAAAACGGCTATAGAACGTTTTGATATATTATACCCCCCTTTGAGCGAGTCTATTATATCCTCTATAGCCTTTTCTATCGTTTCATCATATTTTACTGTCTCAGGCTGCAATACTGCCGACATAATCCGCTACCTCCTGCTTCAACTCTTTTATCCCTTTATTCAACGCCGCAGAGGTAACTACAACAGGTATGCCCAACTTCTGTCTCAACTTATAAGCATCTATTTTTATGCCTAACCTTTCGGCCTCATCCATAACATTCAGCACGAGGATTACTGGCAGACCGGCTTCTATAAGCTGCAAAGTAAATGGAAGCATGCGTTTTATATTTTTAGCATCTACAATATGCAATACCACATCCGGCTTTTCTTCCAAAAGGAGCCTTCTGGCCACCCTTTCTTCTTCAGTTATAGGCATCAGCGAGTACATGCCCGGCGTATCCATTATTTCAAATTCACAGTGCCCTATGTGCCCTTTCCCTCTTGAAATCTCTACGGTAGTACCAGGGTAATTGGATACTGTAACATATTTACCAGTCAAACGGTTGAATATTACGCTTTTGCCCACATTAGGGGTACCTACCAACGCTATCTTGGGCAGACCCGCAATGCGCTCATTGCCGCTTGTATGACAATTTTTATTATTCGCTTTTTTGCCCATTGACATAAACCCTCTCTCTATATGTAATATTGATAATTATTATCAATTTCTATCTATAGTATAATCATAATGATAATCATTGTCAATATCATGAACAAAAAAATAAATGGCACATCGTTTCGATATGCCATTTATCATCAGGCTATTTCATTTATCATCATCGTCATCATCTTCGCCATAGAAATTTTCATCCTCGTCTTCTTCATCGGATATAATCTCCATATAAGCATCATAAACTGCTTGCATTTCATCCTCGTCGTCTATAGAAACGTATATATCCTCGCCATTTTCATCTTGTTCTATCCTCAATACTATGGCCTCATCTTGGTCAAGGTCCTCCATAGGCTCCAACGGAGACAACAGAACATATTCTTTATCATCGATTTCCAGTGTAAGTATATGCTCGAATTGGACCTCATTATCATCCTCATCTATAAGGGTTACGATATTTTCTTCGTCAACCATAACGATACCTCCATTAATCAATTTGATGCCATTTTATACTAAAGTAATCTACCTGTCAATCTTTATTTTTGGTTATGCGCAAGCTGTCCAAATATCCTTGCAATATATACACGGCCGCCATTTTATCTATGACCTTTTTGCGCTTCGCCCGACTGACATCGGCTTCTATCAACGAACGCTGGGCGGCTACCGTACTCAGCCTCTCATCCCACAACACTATATCGATATCACCAGTCATATAATCGGCCAGCCTTTGTTTAAATGCTATCACCTTTTTCCCTTGAGGTCCTATACTGCCATTCATGTTCTTAGGCAACCCTATCACTATACACTGAACCTCCGACTTTTGACATATATCAGCTATATGCTGCATATCGGTCTCCGGTTGCTTGCGCCTCCATGTCTCCAGCCCCTGAGCCGTCCAGCCCAATTCGTCACTGAGCGCTATACCTATCGTATTGTCCCCTACATCAAGCCCTAATATTCGCATGATAGGATTATTGGCCTTCATGAGCGTCTATATAAAATCTAAGCAATTCGCTGAGCAGTTCATCCCTGTCCAGCTTATGTATAAGCGCTCTGGCATTATTATGGCTGGTTATATAACTCGGATCGCCGGATATAAAATAACCTACCATCTGCACTATCGGATCATACCCTTTCTCTTCAAGCGCAGCAAATACCTGCATTAGTACGGCTTTAGCTTGCGCACTATTATCGTCTTCGATATTAAATTTCATGGTTTTTTGTTCATCATTGCTCATATTATCTACCCACCCTCTCAAATTATACGCTTATATCATACCCTATATACCATTATTTTTCAAGCTCAATACCAATCTTTCTAATATCATAGCTTGATTAAAGGATGTTGACTTCATATCCAAATCGGTTTGCAGACAATGTCTCAATGCCTCAGCGATTTGCCGCTTATCGAATTTTTTAAGCTGGTTTATATAGCCGTTAACCGCAAAAATCGGCAGCTTTACTTGAGATGATATTTCCCTGGCGCTGTACCCCTTATCCAGCAAAAGCCTGCATTGCAGTAGTATCCTGAATTGCCTAGCTATCATAGATAGCATACCTATGGGAGATTGTCCAGATTCCAACAACTCGTTCATATGGTATAGCGCCTTATCCACATCTTTTTGTCCGATAGCATCGACCATCTTGAATATATTAGCCGACGATATGCGCGCAACCACCGCGTCTATATCTTGTGCGCATATTACATGGGCTTCGCCCGCATAATCCGCCACTTTATGTATCTCATGCACCAGTGTCTCCAGTTCGCTGCCGGCCATCATAGCCATATATTGTGCATCTTGAGGTGAGATAGCTTTACCAAATCGTTTAAAAGCCGTCCGTATCCATAATATAAGTTCCTTATCCTTAAGCGGGGCAAAATCCACAACCGCCCCATATTTCCCTATAGCCTTAAAAAGCGCTGTGTTCTTACGTATATCGCCTCGGCAGACGAATACCAAGCACAGATGCTCTGGTATGTGAGCAATGTAATCGACCAGGCGCTTGCGGTCCGCCGTATCCACCCCACGCCCCATGAGCGGCGCATAGTTGCGGATCACCACAAGCCTTCTTCCCCCAAATAAAGGGAGCGTATCCGCGCAAGCCAATATATCATCTGTACTGGCAGTTTCCCCATCCAGAACGGTCATATTCATATCGCGCACAGCCCCATCGAGTAATGTATCCTTTAGTTGTGCGAGCGCTTGCTCTTTTACGTACTCCTCTTGGCCGTAAAATAGATAAAGCCGCGCTATATCTCCAGTCTTTAAGCTATTAAAAAACTCTGTATGATCCATATGCTATCATCACCTTTCGATCACCGTTTCAACGCTCATATTCCAACCATCGGTAACTATGCTAACGGCTCCATGTTTATCAGTCCGATATACCTGTGCTCCAATATCGTAGTATCGCCGTATAACATTATCGCTCGGCTGTCCAAAATTATTATTACCCAGCGATATAACCGCTACGTCTGGCTTTACAGCGGCTATAAAGCCATCGGTACTCGATGTATCGCTACCATGATGAGGCACCTTTATAACAGCGCTCTCTAAATCGGCATCTTGAATCAATTCATTTTCAGCATCAGCCTCTATATCTCCCGGCAATAACAATGAAAAATTCCTGTATTTTAATTTTAACACCAACGAATCGTTATTGCCACCATCAAAAGATGGTTGTGCCAGTGGATACAGCACCTCGAATACGATACCATCATCCACCTCGATTCGATCGCCTTGTGCCAGCTTTACAACGCGTGCACCTTTGTTAAGAGCGGTGCTTAAAAATTCTTCATCGTATATGCTGTATAGGACGGTGTCCACCCTTAATTCGTTCATTACAGACACTAACCCGCCCATATGATCCGAATCCGGATGAGAATACGCGATCAAATCCAAATGCATTATGCCGTTATGTTTAAGATACGGCAGCACTATACTTTGGCCGGCATCAAATCCATCTTCCATATAATCCACGCGGTTGCCTCCGTCTATAAGTATATTTTTATGCGACGGCGTGCTTATAAAGATGCTGTCGCCCTGTCCCACGTCCAAAAATACCACTTTTAGCCTGTTATCGTTTGCCCATACAGTAAACAACTCTATAGCTATGATAAATGCCAAAGCAACTGCAATCGATGTTACCTGACGTCTACTCATACGCCGCCATAAAAAAACAGCGCATATAGTTATGTAATAAGCGACTATGAGCGGAATTGAAGGTGATGGCACATTTACAGCCACCCACGGTATACCGGCCATTGCTAAGGTAAATATATTGACTGATCGCAATATAATGTATAAGGGGTAAGCTATTGCAGATGCCACGACGGGCAGGAGTGCCCCCAACGCCGATAATACCAGTCCTGCTAAAAATATAAAACCATTGAAAGGTATTATGGCTATATTAGCCAGCAACGATAAGGTGGGTATCTGATTGAAATAATATGCTATGATGGGCAAAGTAGCGATTTGCGGCGCCAATGTAGCCGCACATATCTCGGCCAAAGCCTTTGGCATAAACCTCGCTAAAAAACCTTCTATTGGTTTATATATGCTCAAGAGAGCTGCTGTAGCAGCAAAGGACAGCATAAAACCGATATTGTATATATCCAGTGGGTTTATGATGAGGATTATAATAGCGGCTATAGATAGGCTATTTAACGTATCTGTTTTTCTATTCAGCAGCCTGCCTCCCAATAATACGGACAGCATTATGGCAGCTCGCAATACCGATGGGGAAAGATCGGATATTACAGCATATACCCATATTGCAGCAATAGCTATGCTATCCGCGAGGCGTGGTTTGCTATTGAAAGGCTTAATTATAAAGTAGATGATAAGCGGTATAAAAGCCACATTCATGCCTGAAACGGCTAGTATATGAGCCATACCGGTAGCACTGTAAGCCTCGCTTATCATATCGGGCATATCGGCCGTATATCCGAATAGAATGCCTTTTAGCAATGTATTTTCGGGATATGGCATAAATCCGTCTACGCTATCTATAAGGCGCTGCTTGATGTTCATGAAAAGATCCGATATGGAATGAACACCTTTAGAACCTAAATATGAAACATCACGGCTATTGGCCGACATTATATGGTATATACCCTGTCCCTTAAGGTATGCTTTATAGTCGAAACCTCCGGGATTACGCTGACCGGATGGTATCTGAAGTTCACCCTTTACCATTATGCGGTCGCCGCAACGGTATGACTGTTGTTGATCATCATGGTATATTGTTAAACGCACTTTGGCTTGGCTATTATCAACAGCCAGCGCATAAGCAGCCTTGGATTTATCCTCCGAAAATATATTTGTAATTGTCCCTGTCAGTGAGGTGTCTTTACCTTCTAACAGCTCCAAACCATCGCTCACAACATAAAAGCTATACTGGAATTTTATTAGACCAAATAACGCAAATAAGATGCATATGGCCGATATAACAGCCATATTTGACCGCTTCATAAAAAATGCAGCCGCCATTAACAACATGATAACAGCAGCCGCCCATATAATTATACTCGACACATAAGGAACTGTGTAACCCAGCAATAAGCCGCCTATATAACACAGGCATACGAGTATGGCAGGTCTCTTAAACCTCACCTTTCTTCCCCCTATGATTTCAAGTTATATATTATATGTGTATCTTTCCCGAGCCACCTCAGCAGCTGGATAATGCTGCCTGGCTTCTTTCAAGTAAAGCTCCTCATCATGCTCGAACCATAAATGCGTAAGTAAGAACGCCTTAGCATCAGCGTAAGCAGCCACCATACCTGCCTCAACAGCTGTAAGATGTGGTACATTGGGCGAAGTTTTCTCCGATGCAAGCAATCCGCCATCACATAAAAGCATATCACAGCCCTTAGCAAAGCCGACCAGATCATCGCCCTGCGATGTATCGCCCGAATATACCAGCTTATGGCCAGCACTATCCTCCAACTTAACAGCAAAACTAGGCACTGGGTGCACCATAGGCGAAAGTGAAATCTTTATGCCACCTATATCCGTTTCCATCCCTGGCTTTATATCGTGCAATTCAAATACGTTGTTAAACTGAAGGTCTTGCCATACGCTCGCCGGCGAGGATGGTGAATATACCTTAATTAGTCTGTTCCATTGACCTCGCTTTTTTAATATATCTATAGCATACCTCAATACCATCATGTCCGATACATGATCGCTATGTAAGTGCGTGAGTATTACAGCATCGATATCCTGGAGGCGTTTATATGTAAGCAGGCGTGAAATAACGCCGTTCCCACAGTCCAACAGTACGCATATATCGTCGGCTTCCACCAGATAACCGGAGCAAGCACCATCGGCGGCTGGAAATGGACCGTATCTGCCCAATACTGTAAGCCGCATGCTCATTCTTCCTTTTCGTCGTTTGGCTGAGCCACAGGCGAATAATTAGCCTGCATAGTCGGATTGTTATAGTTAGGGGCAAAGCTCACGCCTCGTACGGGAGTAATGGTCGATATCGCATGCTTATAGACCAGCATCTGCCTACCCTCATTATCCAATATAACCGTAAAACTGTCAAAACCTTTAACCAATCCTCTTAATTGGAATCCATTAGTAAGATATATCGTAACCGGTATGCGTTCCTTGCGCACCTGGTTGAGGAAAACATCCTGTAATACAATGGTCTTGTTAGTCGTCATTATTTTTACTCCACCCTCCACTTTTGTCCAATTTAATTGATGTTAATATTATATACCAAAACCGCCCATATTAAAAGGACTTTTTGCAAAGAGCTATTTGCGATGTACACATTTTTTCTCCTTGAGAAAAAAGCATATTAGCTTCATTATCTCAATTCTCATCCTATTATATCCGTACAATCGCCTTTTTGTTGTCTTAAGCTGTATTCTATACCACGTTTTTGTCTATTATAACCCTAAAAATGAGCATACTTCGCCTCGTCCCATAAGCTTTCCCTTTCTTGCCTGTGGATAATAGTGTGGAAGTTTTACCTCCCTGTGGATTATTTATGTTCTTTAAGCGCTCTTAACCAGGCTCCTCATCGTGCAAAATCTATAGTACGTATTGTGTACATATCGATAGTATATTATGCCCCTATGAAATATAAAAGAGCGGTTCACATTTTTTTATGAACCGCTCGATAATCGAATTATTTATTCCACAGTTACGCTTTTGGCCAAATTCCTCGGTTTGTCAACGTCGCACCCTTTATATAACGCCGTATAATAGGCAAATAATTGAAGGGGTATGACGCCCAACATCGGCACAAGCCACGAACTTGTATCTGGCAGATAGATAGCGTAATCGGCAACATCCTCTATTGCTGTATTTCCTTCTTGTACCACAGCCATAACCACTGCTCCTCTGGCTTTTACCTCTTTGATATTGCTGAGCATTTTATCAAAAAGCTCTGGTTGAGTAGCCAGCGCCACCACCAATGTACCCGGTTCTATGAGGGCTATGGTACCATGCTTTAACTCACCGGCAGCATATGCCTCCGAATGTATATACGATATCTCCTTGAGCTTAAGCGAGCCTTCCATAGCCAATGCGTAGTCCAATCCACGTCCTATGAAAAATATACTGTGTGCGGAGAAATGTTGGGCCGCATAGTGCTGTACCACTTCTTTGGCATTTAACATGCTTTGTGCCTTATCGGGCAGCTTTATTATGTCACTTATAATATCATCTATGCTCCGCTGTTCCATAGCACCCCTGCGCTTAGCCATATACAACGCTATCATGGTTATAACCAATAGTTGTGTTGTATACGCTTTGGTGGAGGCTACCGCTATCTCAGGTCCAGCCCACGTATATAACACTTTATCCGCCTCACGCGTTATGGTGCTGCCCACTACATTGGCAATAGCTATGACGGTAGCACCCTGACGTTTAAGCTCCCGAAGCGCAGCCAACGTATCGGCCGTTTCGCCCGATTGGCTTATAACGATAGCCAGATCGCCCTTTGATATTATGGGTTGTCTGTATCTGAATTCAGATGCTATATCCACTTCCACGGGTAAACGCGCCATGCGTTCTATAAGGTATTTGCCCACAACGCCGGCATGATATGCCGTACCGCAAGCCACTATAAAAAGCTTACCCGCTTTTTCTATATCTATGTCGTCCAAATCATGCAGGTTTATTGACAGATCATGCGTTATCCTAGAGGCCATAGTATCTCTTAAAGCTTTAGGCTGTTCGTGAATTTCTTTAAGCATAAAGTGTTCGAAACCGCCCTTTTCCGCAGCCTCTATATCCCATGTAACATGATATACATCGCGTTTTATATCGCGACCATATTCATCTTTTATAGATACGCCATCGCACGTTACGACGGCTAGTTCTTTATCGTTCAAAAAATACACTTCTCTAGTATAAGGAAGTATAGCCGGTATGTCCGATGCTATAAAATTCTCACCATCGCCAAGGCCGATTATCAGCGGGCTATCTTTGCGCACCGCTATAAGTTTATCGGGTTCACGCCTGCACATCACAGCCAAAGCATATGAACCTTCTAGATAGGATACTGCTCGCTGCACCGCAGACAAAAGATCGTCTTCACAAAAATGATGTATGAGATGGGCTATAACCTCAGTATCGGTATCCGATACAAAAGCTGTTCCTTGTTCCTGAAGCCATTGCTTGATGCGCATATAATTCTCTATGATACCATTGTGTACCACAGCGATTTCTCCTGATGCATCTGTATGCGGATGCGAATTCACATCAGACGGCTCGCCATGCGTAGCCCATCTGGTATGCCCTATACCCAGTGTACCTCTAAGTTCTCGGCCGGCTAAAGCCGATTCCAATACATTCAATCGCCCTTTAGCTTTAATCACCTCTATGCTATCGCCTTGATAGACAGCCACTCCGGCGGAATCATAACCTCTATATTCTAATCTCTTTAAGCCATTCAGCAGTATTGGTACAGCCTGTTGATGGCCAATATATCCAACTATTCCACACATATATATTTATTCCTTTCTGTTCCATTAAATTCTTAATTACGCGCTCGTCATATACGCGGTAAACAAATGTATATTTATGGTATGATAATGTTTGTTAGAAATGCTGTACCTATATTTTGGCCCAGTCCCGTTTGTAGCAAAAATCGCTTTTTGCTTTTGTGAGACCTTTATCGGCAGCCGTATGCCGCAGGGCACCCGCCGAAAAATCGATAAACCCTGACCTCGTCAACTCAAAATGAGTTCCGGCGCTTTTATATCCAATCATATAAATAATCTCTACAAATACATCACCCCTCTCAATTATATAAATAAAATCAAGCTAGATATTCTTCTATTATAGCAGCCAAACGCGTGGCCTCCTGCTCCAGCTCGTCTATATCAGGCCCTTCTATCATTACCCTGACCAGCGGTTCGGTACCAGACGGCCTTATTACAACCCGTCCCATGCTATTGAACTTTTTTTCTATCCTATTTATCTCTTCAGCTATGGCACCGCATTGCAAATACACCTCTTTTTTATCATTGCTTACTTTTGCGTTGACCAATACCTGAGGGAATTGTTTCATTACAGTCGACAGCTGCGCCAATCTCTTTTTCTTTCTTACCATGACCGACAGCAACTGTAGCGCCGTTATCAAACCATCGCCGGTAGTATTATGATCCAGAAATATAACGTGGCCCGATTGTTCGCCTCCCAATGAATAATCCTCCTGCAGCATCTTCTCCAGCACATAGCGATCCCCTACCGCTGTCCTGACCACACGGCAACCAGCGTTTTTAAGTGCTATTTCCAAACCTATATTGCTCATAATAGTGGCCACTACGGTATCCTTTTTTAAGGTGCCGCGTTCATGCATATCTATACCGCATATAGCCATTATCTTATCGCCGTCGACCAATACACCGTTTTCATCTACAGCGATCAAGCGATCGGCGTCGCCATCAAAAGCCAATCCTAAATCCACCTCATTTTCCAACACATAGTCCTGCAAAGCTTTGGGATGGGTGGAGCCGCAATTGCGATTTATATTGGTACCGTCCGGATCGTCAAAAAAACAAATCGTTTCGGCACCGAGCTGGGATAGCAGAAGCGGCGCTACTCTATAAGCAGCACCATTAGCGCAATCGACAGCTATCTTATAGCCTTTAAGGTCTATAGAAACGGTGGATTTTAGAAAATTCACATAGTCCTCAGCGGCATTTTGTACCACCACCCTGCGCCCTACGGCATCGCCCGCACACATGGGAATTTGCTGCGTTTGATCCAATATTATAGATTCTATACGATCCTCCAATTCATCAGGCAATTTATAGCCATCACGGTTGAAGAATTTGATGCCGTTATATTCCATAGGATTATGTGAAGCCGATATCACTACGCCTGCATCAGCTCCATAAAGCCTTGTAAGATAAGCCACTGACGGCGTGGGCATGACTCCTACACATAGAGCTTCCCCGCCCACAGAACAAATGCCAGCCACCAAAGCCGCCTCTAGCATATCGCCTGATACACGCGTGTCACGGGCTACTACTATGCGAGGCCTTGGATTTTCCTCCGCCAGCACATATGCTCCGGCTTGGCCCAAAGAAAATGCCAAACCGCAGGTTAATTCTGTATTAGCGACGCCTCTTACGCCATCTGTGCCAAATAATCTTCCCATATCGCCTCCAATGTCAGCATAAATATTTCATTTTATTATACGCGCTTAATGCCCGTATTGATATCATTATACATTATTTTATCATATATATAAAGTGCCTGTTTGTGACTGTTCAGGTACCATTATGTATAGGCTACGGTAACGATTAGACTCAAGGCGATTTTGTGGAGATAACAAGAATTTATCTGCGCTTTGGAAATTTCCGAAACGAGCTTTAGTTTCACCGATATCCGAAACACATGAGCCAGAGGCTAATCAGTTACCAAGGCCATGAGGTGCCTGAACAGTAACGCCTGTTTCTATAGCTTCATGGGCACGATATGCTTATCTATCCTGGATAAAATATATTGGTTAAAGACATCCCACAACTGCTTTTTTAAGACATCGCTCATTTTAAGGCGATTCATATCGTTTATTCTCATAGATAATATATGAGATACAGTATTTATAAAGCCTTGATTTACCGCAGTAACATCATCGCTGCTGGCAGCACAGCCTTTACATAACACTCCTCCCGATATGGGACTGAAATATAATATCGAACCATCTATATCGCCCTTACCGCAATTGCAACACTGATCGAGCAATGGCCTGTACCCTATAAAGTCCATGAGCTTTATGGCAAATATAAGCGCAAGGGCTGAAGCATCGGTATTAAGCTCGGATAGAAATTGTAGTGTTTTTAAAAGCAAGTAATACGCTCTTATATTCGGTTCCGCATCTTGTATGACTGCATCGCATAGATTTGTAGCATAAGCAGCATAAGCTAGGTTATTCATGTTTTGGCGCAATTCAAAGAACGTACATTTTACTTCGCTTTGAGTTACTGTATAAAGGTTTTTACCCTCATACAACATATAATCGGCTAAAACAAAAATCTCACTAGCCATTAAAAATCGGCTCTTAGGCCTGCGGCTGCCCTTTGCTATGGCATGAATCTTTCCTAGCTCCTTAGAGAACATGACCAGTATCCTATCGGCTTCGAGATAATCCATATGCTTCAAAACAATTGCCTCTGTCTTTATCAGGCTCAATCGGTATTACTCCATTTCTTACTTCTAATTCATATCGTTTAACGGCACATCATCGCGTATAGGCATGTTCTCGTTCTCGTCTTTCTCATGCTGTAAAGCTTTGTAAAACAAATAATAGCCTATATCTCCCGTTTCTTCAAAAAGCCTCCACAGTTGATCTATAGTCATAATATTGCCTCCCTTTTGCGGATTATAACTATAGATTCCCCATGTCTATCACTGCATATGCCATGAAAAATTTCTCTGAATTGATTATATCATACTATGCCATAATATTCAAAAAAGGCTCGATTAAAAATCGAGCCTTTTATACGATAAACCCTTACAAATTCAATTCCTTAGCCTTTAATACGCCATCAACCCTTTTTACGGCGGCGAGCACTTCATCGCTTATATCACTGTCAACATCGAGCACCATTAGGTTTATGCCATGCTTGGTATTGCGGCTAGCCTTCATATTGGCTATATTGATGCTATTATCGCCTAAAATCGTACACACCTGACCTATTATACCCGGTCTGTCGATATTTTGCACCATCAGCATATGTTCTGTAGGCATAAAATCGACTTCAAACCCGTCAAAATTGACTATCCTTGGTTCTTCTTTGCCAAAAATAGTTCCTGCAAATGTCATCGTCCGCTCTTTATTTTTAACATTGACCGTTATAAGGTTAACAAAATAATCCACATGTGAATTTTTGCTTTCGATAACCTGTATACCTCTCTCATGTATAATTTTCTCTATATTGACAAAATTGACGCGTTCATCGGTAACAGGTTGCAGTAAGCCAGTCAGATACGACAGGGTTATTATCCTCGTATCCTCTTTGGATATATCGCCGCTATATACAAGTTCTATCTGTTCAGTCGGCAGGCTTTCCACTTGATAGTATATACGGCCCATCTTCTCAGCTAAATTAAGGTACGGAGCAAGGAGCGTAGCGGCTTTCATATTGAGACCGTGCAGGTTAACGGCTTCCACAACATTGCCTTCTAGTGCATTCAACACCTGCTGGGCTATAGCCAATCCAACATTGCGCTGGGCTTCCACAGTCGACGCCCCCAGATGCGGCGTAAACACAATGTTATCCAATTCGAGCAGTGGATGACTGAATCCCGCTCCAGCGGCACCTTCTTTCGGCTCGTTGGTGAAAACATCTATAGCTGCACCTGCTATACGCTTAGCCTTAAGTGCTTCGTACAAAGCATTTTCATCCACTATGCCGCCACGAGCACAATTGACTATGCGCAGTTCTTTCTTAGCCATATCAAACTCTTTTTTGCCTATAATGCCCATGGTCTCATTTGTCTTAGGAAGATGTACTGTTATAAAATCAGCCCGCTGCATAATTTCATCTATAGAATCGATCTTTTCCACTCCCATGCTGTCGAAACGCTCCTGCGGTATGTAAGGGTCATAACCGATGACGTTCATGCCAAAGGCTTTGAGACGACTAGCCACTAAAGAACCTATGCGGCCAAGGCCCAGTACGGCGACGGTCTTATCATAAAGCTCGACGCCCTTGAACTTACTTCTCTCCCATTTGCCCGCTTTAAGGGACATATAAGCCCGGGGTATATTGCGGCATAATGACAACAACAGCGCTATCGAGTGTTCGGCCGCAGACATATTATTACTGTCCGGTGTGTTGACTACTATTATACCCCTTTCGGTGGCCGCATCGACATCTATATTGTCCACGCCGGTGCCGGCTCTACCTATCACCTTAAGATTAGTTCCACGGCTTATAAGCTCTGCATCTACTTTGGTAGCGCTTCTCACTATGAGTGCATCATATTGGTCTATACATTCGAGCAATTGTTCTCTGGTTAAATCCAGCCTTACATCCACATCGGCCTTTTGCTTGAGTATCTCTAAACCATTTTCTTCAATTTTTTCCGGTACTAATATGCGCATATGTCAGACACCCTCTTTCAATATCTTCTCAGCCGCCGTAACGCCACTGCCTATCTGCACTGGATAACCTGCTTCAGCTAGAGAGTATTCCAACCCCGTAAGCGTTTTTAAAAGATCGAATTGATCTACATACCCTACATGCCCTATACGCAATATCTGCCCTTTGAGTTTGCCCTGACCACCTGTTATCATAATATCGTATTTAGTATTCATTATCTTTCTGACTTTTTCTACATCTATGCCCTCTGGCCCTCTAATCGATGTGATTATGTCAGATGCGTGAGTTGGCTCGGCGAATAATTCAAGCCCCATGGCTTTGGCCGCAGCCCTGGTCGCTTCAGCCAATCTACGGTTGCGTGCATATACCTTATCCAAGCCCTCATCCAGTATCATATCGAGAGCTACGTTTGTGCCTATTATGAGAGTTACTGCCGGAGTGTAAGGTGTATCGTTATCGTTCAGTTTTTCTCTGTACGCCAGGAAATCGAAATAAAATTTCGGCAACTTGGACCGTTTCACGGCATCCCACGCGCGGTCGCTCAGGCTGGCAAATGATAAACCCGGAGGAACCATCAATGCCTTCTGTGAACCAGCGACTACCACATCTATTCCCCATTCATCGGTTTTAAGAGGTATGCCACCTAGAGAACTTATAGCATCTACAACAAGAAGCTGCGGACGCTCTTTTAATACTTGCCCTATAGCTTCCAGATCATTGGTTACACCAGTGGATGTTTCATTATGCGTTACTATAACAGCCTTTATTTTATTGTCCACGTCTTCATCCAAGCGCTTTTTAATATCCTCGGGATCCAGCGCCTGTCCCCACGGCACCGATATGACATCCACGTCCAAACCGTAAGCTTTGGCTATCTTGACATACCTATCGCCGAACACACCTATCGTGCCCACCAGCACCTTATCGCCTGGCGAGAACAGATTGGCGATGGATGCTTCCATCGCACCCGTACCCGAACTGGCAAACGTAAGTACATCGTTTTTGGTATCGAACACCGTCTTAAGTTTCGTATTAAACTCCGTAAATATGGCCTGAAATTCTTTGGTGCGATGATGAATAATCTGCCGGCTCATAGCTTGCAACACCTTTGGTGGTATCATGGTCGGCCCCGGCGTCATCAATAATTTATCCCTTTCCATAATCAATCTGAAACTCCTCTCCTATAAATGTACACTGTATGCGCATATTTGTATCACTACCGAACACTTTATCTTATTGTACAACTTTGTTAAAAAGATGTCAAATATTTTTTACACTTCGATTTCAGCTTTCAACCCCAATATGGCGGCATATTTCTCAAGCACCGGTTGAACATTTTCACCGATAAATTCCTCGACCTGCTGCGGCGCTCTGCCCACGAAGTTGTTGGCGTCCATTATGGCATCTATCTCTTGTCGAGATAAAGAGAACGTCGGGTCGGATGCTATCATATTTACAAGGTCGTTGGCCTTGCCTTCTACCTTGACATGCCTGCCAGCTTCTACAGAGTATCGCCTTATGCGCTCATGAAGCTCCTGGCGGTCGCCGCCGCGTTTGACCGCTTCCATCAATATGTATTCGGTGGCCATAAAAGGCAATTCCTCACGCAAATGCCGCTCTATCATGGCCGGATATACCACAAGGCCGTCGGCCACGTTGATATAAAGCAGCAATATGGCGTCTACAGCGAGAAATGATTGCGGTATAACTATACGTCGGTTGGCAGAATCATCCAACGTGCGTTCAAGCCACTGGGTAGAAGCCGTGATGGCCGGATCCAAGGCCATGGTCAACACATGCCGTGCCAGCGAACCTATACGTTCGCTGCGCATGGGGTTGCGTTTATATGCCATAGCCGACGAACCTATCTGTTTTTCTTCGAATGGCTCTTCTATCTCCTTAAGATGCTGCAGCAGTCTTATATCGTTGCTGAATTTGTATGCACTTTGGGCTATTCCGCTTAAAACGTTGATCACGTTAGAGTCCAGCTTTCGAGGGTAGGTTTGACCCGTAACTGCAAACGCGCCTTTAAAGCCCATCTTTTTTGCTATGAGTCGGTCGAGCGCTTTGACCTTCTCATGGTCCCCATCGAAAAGTATCAGAAAGCTGGCCTGCGTCCCGGTAGTACCCTTAGCACCGCGCAATACAAGGTTATCCATGATGAAATCCAACTGGTTCAGATCCATCAGCAGATCCTGTATCCAAAGGCATGCCCTTTTTCCAATGGTAGTAGGCTGAGCCGGCTGAAAATGCGTAAATCCCAGCGTGGGCATGTCTTTGTATTGCAAGGCAAAACGGCTTAAGACATTTATACAGTTCAGGAGCTTGCACTTTATGATATCAAGACCGTCTCTCATGAGTATTATATCGGTATTATCACCTACATAGCAGCTTGTAGCCCCGAGATGTATGATGGGTTTTGCCGTAGGGCATTGGACACCATAGGCATATACATGAGCCATGACATCATGCCTAACTTCTTTTTCGCGCGCCTCAGCCACGTCATAGTTTATGTCGTCCTGATGGGCCTTCATCTCGGCTATCTGTTCGTCGCTTATATCAAGACCAAGCTCTTTTTCTGCTTCTGCCAACGCTATCCACAATTTCCGCCACGTTCTGAATTTTTTATCATCGGAAAAATTTTGCGCCATTTCCTTACTGGCATAGCGCGTTATAAGCGGATTTTCGTATATATCTCTCATTTCAGGCATTGTTCTATGCGCGCCAATCCTTTCTCTATTTGTTCTATAGAAGTGGCATATGACAGCCGTACAAAGCGATCGTCGCCGAACGGTTCACCGGGCACAACTGCGACATGGGCTTTGTCCAGCAACATTTGCGCGAAATCTATTGAGCCCATTATATCACATCCATTTATTTTTTGTCCTGTATATTGTGATATATTCATCATAATGTAGAACGCTCCAGCGGGCTTCACACAGGACAATCCCTCTATTCCGTTGATGTGCTGATAAATATAATCCCTGCGTTTTTTAAATTCCTCCACCATGATAGTTACCGCCTGCTGTGTTCCTTGCAATGCCGCTAGGGCGGCATACTGAGCTATAGAGTTAGGGTTGGATGTGGCCTGACTTTGTACATTGCCTATAATGGAAGCGATTTCTTCATTTGAAGCAGAATATCCTATCCTCCATCCTGTCATGGCATATGTTTTGGATACCCCGTTTATCACAATGGTCCTTGCCTTTATATCGTCGTTAAACGACGCTATGCTTACATGCTTAGCATCATCGTAAATGAGTTTCTCATATATCTCATCCGACACCACCACCAGGTCATATTCACAGGCTAGATCTGCTATAGCTTTTAGTTCATCTTCCGCGTATACGGCGCCAGTTGGATTATTAGGGCTGTTTATCAATATAGCCTTTGTCCGGCCATTTATATATTTTCTCAGCACATCAGCCGATGTTTTAAATGCATTCGATTCATCGGCTGACACCATAACAGGCACTCCGTCTGCCAATTTAACCAGCTCCGGATAGCTTACCCAACAGGGGGCCGGCATAAGCACTTCATCACCGGGATTTAGGATAGCATAGAATGCATTAAACAAGGCGTGTTTGGCGCCATTAGATACTACTATATCAGATGGCTTATACGATAGAGCGTTGTCCTGTTGCAGTTTATCCGCTATAGCCTGCTTCAACTGCGGTATACCGGTAGCTGGTGTATATTTGGTGTAACCTTTTTTTATTGCATCTATTGCCGCTGCTTTTATATGTTCGGGCGTATCGAAATCCGGCTCACCTACGCCAAAATCCACTACATCTATACCTTCAGACTTCATTTTCTTGGCCTTTGAGCTTATGGCCAACGTAGCCGATTCGGTTATTGTTTGGGCTTTTCGTGATAAAATCATATACAATTTCTCCTTTTCTGTAATCAAAATGAATATCAGCGTTGCTGTATTATTCAAATTATATCACATGAGCCGCCCAATATCCATATACTTTAATTATTTATGCAGGTTTTGAACGCTTAACATGCAAATCCTTCAGTTTATACATTACTTCATCAGGCACTTTAACTGCACCGAGCGTTATATCCCCATCCACCAGTTCACCATGGCAATCACTGCCACCAGTAACTATCAGCCTATAATTATCGGCAATGGCCTTCAGATATTGCTCATCTTTGCCGTCGTGTTTTGTATGATACACTTCCAGACCATCCACGCCATTGTCTATAGCATGGAATATAGCGCTTTTGTCTGCCAAAAGCCCCGGATGAGCCACTACTGCCACACCGCCCAATTTTCTTATATGCCCTATAGCCTCTTCTGGAATCATCTTATACCGCGGCACGTAAGCCGGGCTATCCTGTGATATATAATTGTTGAAGGCTTCTCCCATATCTTTTATCAGACCTAACCGGAGCATAGCCCTGGCTATATGCGGTCTGCCTATGGATGCCGAACCGGCAATGGCCTGCACTAAATCCCAAGGTATATCCATACCATAATACGTCTTAAGCTTGTCCAATATTCTATGCGCTCTGGCCTCCCTTGCATCCTTTATATGAGCAAGCAATTCTTGAAACCATTTTTGATATATATCGATGAAGTAACCCAATATATGCATTTCTTTCCCTTTATATTCAGTATTCAGCTCTATACCTGGTATGACCGTTACACCTGCAACAGTCCCTGCTTTCGTGGCTTCTTCTATGGCTGCGGTGGTATCATGATCGGTTATCGCTATAAATGATAAACCGCGCCCGGCCGCTTCTTCTATTATTTTTGACGGTGAAAGAAGGCCATCTGATGCCGTCGTATGAACATGCAAATCTCCTGCCATTGAATATATACTCCTTTTGATATCCGCTCTCATCCAGTTGCCAAATTAAAACGGTATTTTAAAAGGGATGTGCGGTATCGCACATCCCTTATTTTGCGTATTCTACAACTCTGCTCTCGCGAATTACTGTAACTTTTATTTGTCCAGGATATTCTACTTCTTTTTCTATACGTTTGACTATCTCTCGAGCCATTCTCATGGCGTCCGCGTCGTTTATCATCTCAGGTTTTACTATTATGCGCACCTCGCGCCCTGCTTGTATAGCATATGATTTATCCACACCTGCGAATGAATTTGCAATTTCTTCGAGTTTTTCCAAGCGCTTCAGATAAGCTTCTATAGTTTCTTGGCGAGCTCCGGGCCTGGCTGCTGAAATGGCATCAGCGGCTTGCACAAGCACCGCTTCTATGGAGTTAGCCTCTATATCACCGTGATGGGCTGCTATAGCATGTATTATTGCCGGATTTTCCCTGTACTTCTTGGCTATATCTATGCCTATCTGAACATGAGGGCCTTCTACCTCATGGTCGACAGCTTTGCCTATATCATGCAATAAACCCGCCCTTTTTGCTATAGCAACATCCGCTCCTAATTCAGCCGCCATACCGCCCGCTAATAGCGCTACTTCTATTGAATGCTTCAACACATTTTGACCGTAACTGGTTCTATACTTTAAGCGGCCAAGCAATTTGATGATCTCAGGATGCAGATTATGAACCCCTACATCAAATGCTGCTTGTTCGCCTTCTTCTTTGATCTTTGCATCCAATTCTCTCCTGGAACGCTCTACCATTTCTTCTATGCGTCCCGGATGTATCCGTCCATCTACTACGAGTTTCTCCAGAGCCATCCTCGCAACTTCACGCCTTATAGGATCAAAGCCTGACAATATAACCGCTTCAGGGGTGTCATCGATTATGAGATCGATACCAGTAGCCGTCTCCAGCGCACGTATATTTCTGCCTTCACGGCCTATTATACGGCCTTTCATCTCATCGTTAGGCAACGGAACCACTGAAACCGTAACCTCCGGTACATAATCGGCAGCACATCGCTGTATAGCATCTGCTACTATGATCCTGGCCCTTTTCTCAGCTTCTTCTTTGGCCCTGTTCTCTATATCCCTTATAAGCGTTACGGCATCATGCTCCACATCTTCCCTTATGCTGGCTAACAGCACTTCTTTGGCCTGCTCGGTCGTCATACCTGACACACGTTCTAATTCGGCTAATTCCTTTTTATGCAGTTGCCGGATCTCTTCCTCCAAATTATCCAATTCCTTCTGGCGCTTGTTTAAGGTTTCCTCACGTCGCTCCAAAGCATCAGATTTTTTTTGAAGAGCATCTTCTCTTTGAAGCAACCTTCGTTCCATGCGCTGATTCTCGTTTCTTCTTTCACGACTCTCTCTTTCAAATTCATTGCGCAGCTTGTGGATCTCGTCTTTAGCTTCAAGTAAAGCTTCTTTCTTGGCTGCTTCAGCTTCTTTCTTAGCCTCGTTTATTATATCCGCAGCCCTTTCTTCAGCTTTACCGATTTTAGCTTCAGCTATTGTTTTGCGGTAGTAAAAGCCACTTAATACTCCAATAGCCAAACCTACTATTATATATAGGATATCCCACAAGCTAAATTCTATAATACACACCTCCTAATCCATCGATAAAATACACGAAAAATCAATCTACTTTCTCTCTCGCTATTTTTATGATCCTGTTTCCGGAAGAATCCCTTCCTATTAAATATTATACCGTATTCCATTTTTACAATCAACAGCAATTCCATCTTCTTAACCTGAAAAGGTATAAAGCCCATTGTAGAATTAACGTAGCATATGTGTATTATGCTACGTTAATTCTACAATGTATCGGATATTATGTCAAGCTGGAGATAAAACCGATCATTTAAAGTATTGCATCGGATTAGTCGGCGTACCGTTAATGCGTACTTCGAAATGGCTATGCGGTCCGGTCGCCAATCCAGTCTCACCGACTCTAGCTATTACCTGCCCTTGCGATACCTCCTGGCCGGCGCTTACCAGCAGAGACGAATTATGTCCATAAAGTGTGGATATGCCATTGCCATGGTCTATTATCACGGCCTTACCATACGAGCCAAGCCAGCCGGATTGTATGACCACCCCTCCATCGGCAGCCACAACGTTGGCACCGCTCGGCGCAGCTATATCAATACCTGTATGTAATTTACCCACACCCAGCACGGGATGCACCCTATACCCAAATGATGATGATATTCTCGAATAGCCCGGTACAGGCCATGTAAACCGACCGGTAGCCACTATAGATCCGCCCCTGCTGCTGGAACCACTATTCTTTTGGGTTTGAGCCTTACGCCTTGCTTCTTCCTCAGCCTTACGCCTTGCTTCTTCCTCATCCTGAAGCTTTCTTATAACAGCCTCGAGTTCTTTTGATTGTGCTTCCATCTCGTTCAGCGCTTTTTCATATGAGTCCTTCTGCTGCTCTAAATCAGCCAAAAGCTTGTTTTTTTCCGCGCGCTTGCTTTCTATGCCTTTCTTTTCCTTAACAATGAGCTGCTTTTGCTGTTCTATATGTAATTTTTGTTCTTCAATGGCTTGCTTTTTTTGGGCTATATCATCTTGTAGCTTGCGCATTTGTGTCAAAAGGTCGTTATCGCACTGGGTTATTTTAGCGGCCATCTCCACTCGCATTATGAGATCGCTAACGCTTTGTGCCGATAATATCATCTCTAGAATACTGACCTGGTCATTCATATACATGGCACGCACGCGGCTATCCAGCAATTGCTGCTGGTGTTCAGCCTCCTTTATGGCCTGCTCCAATGCTTTTTCGGTTTCCTCGAGCTGTTTTTTTGTTTCATCCAGATCTGCATTAGCCTTGTCCAATTCGGCCTGCTTTTGTTCGAGCTGTTTATCGAGCTTTTCCAACTGGATGCTCACATCCTGTTGTTTTAATTCCACATCTTCTAAAGCATCCTGTGTACTTAACATATCCTGCTCTACAGCTTCAAGCTCCTCTTTTTTATCGTCCACCCCGACAGCCATAGCCGGCACCGTCATTCCCAAAACTAAGACCATCGCTATAAGGATAGCTATAACCTTTCGCATCATTCAAATCCTCCTGTAAACCTCTCCTTCTTAAACTTTTAGATAACGCCTTATCGAAACAGCACTTCCTATTATACCGGCTACAATGCCAGTAACCATTATAATAAGCATTGCTATATTCATGGCATCATTTACTGGTATGAACTTCACCATGTTCAATATACCGCTCAGTTTATCCATAGCAAAATCATAAAGCATTTTTAAAAGCGCCAACGAAAGCACGGAGCCTATCAGGCCTATAACTGCGCCTTCGATGATGAAAGGCCAGCGTATAAACCAATTAGTCGCTCCTATGTATTTCATAATATTTATCTCATTGCGCCTGGCGAATACGGCCAACCGGACGGTATTCATTATGATAACCACAGCTATTACCAGTAATATACCCACTATAATCAAGCCCATCCAACGGACTGCGGTTACTAATCTGTTCAATGTATCGGCGACTTCGCTATTATATTGAACCTTCTCTATCCCTTCCCTTCCATTTAAAGCATTTACCACGCTATCTGCATAAGACGGCTCTTTAAGCCTTACCTCGTACGACCTTGGCAGCGGATTATCCTCAGCGGTGTAGCCCTCCAGATAACCGCTCTGTTCTCCAAACTGTTCTTTCCACTTTTCAAAAGCATCGGCTTTAGAAATATATCTTACATCTACGATGCCTTCCATATTTCTAAGCTCACTATCCAACTGCTCGATCGCTTGATCAGGCATATCATCCTTCAAAAATATTATTACTTCCAAACTTGATTCCATATCGCCTATGATATTGCTTACATTTAAACCAAATACTATAATGCTCCCCAACATGAAGAGGGCTATAACGATGGATATAATAGCAGCAAGGCTCATGGCCTTATGCCTAAAAATACCGTTAAATCCCTCTTTAATATAATAGCCTATGTTACTTAACCTCATCTAAATACACCCCTTTTTCCTGATCGCTTATCACCGTTCCTTTCTTTAAGATTATAACGCGCTTGCGCATCGCATCGACTATTTCTTTGGCATGTGTGGCCATTATAACTGTTGTGCCTCTGCGGTTTATTTCGCTTAAAAGGTTAACTATATCCCATCCGGTATCTGGATCCAGATTACCGGTCGGCTCATCAGCTATCAATACAGGCGGATTATTAGCTATAGCACGGGCCAATACCACCCGCTGCTGCTCACCACCTGAAAGCTCGTTGGGGTAAGCATAAGCTTTACTGCTTAGATTGACCAAGCTTAACATAAGCGGCACCCTGCGCCTGATCTCTTTTGAAGGTGTACCCACTACTTGCATAGCAAAAGCTATATTATCGTATACATTCCTGTCGGGCAACAAGCGGAAATCCTGGAATACCACGCCTATATTCCTGCGAAAATATGGTATTTCCCGGCGTTTCAAAACAGTAACATTTTTATCGTTTACAAATATATCCCCGCTTGTAGGCTCTATCTCTTTTATCAACAATTTTATTATAGTAGTTTTGCCGGCCCCGCTTGGACCCACCAAAAATACAAAATCCCCTGCTTTTATATTTATATTAACATTCGACAATGCTGTAATGCCGTTATCATAAACCTTAGAAACATTAACCAATCGGATCATCAACTAAAATAGCCCCTTAATTTTTAATATATCCCAAATACCTTCCTATCATCAGCCCCAGTTTGAATGTCACTGCGTCATCGAAATTGCGCAGATCCAAGGCAGTATATTTCTGAATCTTGTCCAGCCTGTAAACCAAGGTATTTCTATGTATATACAATTGCCTGGATGTCTCACTTAAATTTAGGCTATTTTCAAAGAGTTTCTGCACTGTTTGAATCATGGCTTCGTTTAAGAAGTCAAATTCCTCCCCTTTAAAAACCCTATCGTAAAACTCCTGGCATTTTTCAGGCGATATATTGAACAGCAGCTTCTCTATAAAGAGTTTATCATACACGTATAAACCCTTCTTACCGTTATCGAAAGCCCTGCCTATATCTATGGCCTTTTGCGCCTCGATATACGATTGCCTTATCTGCATGATATCATCTTTTATAGAGCCAACGCCTACTATTACATTTACAGAAAGCTCATTGAGTATGCTCTCGGATATGGCCAATCCCATCTGTATAAGATCATCAGCGGTCGTAGTCTCATCCTCTTCATCCTCAATAACTTTTACAAGCACTATATTCTTGGTATCCATGCGGATTATTATATCTTTATGCGAGCGAGGAAAGGCTTTGGACAATACGCTATACACCTCGTCCTCTTTGTCATCAGCCATTATCAAGTATACGCAGCGTTTGAGCTTGCGTTCCACTCTAAAATCATCGAGATATACAGGTACATCAGCCGGAGGAACCTGATCCAGCAAAAGCCTATGTACGAACTGCTCCTTTGTAAGATGCTGCTCGGGCATCTTGTCATACAGTTCTAATAAAGCCTTAAACAAATAGCAATACCGGCGCACAACCTCGCCCTGACCGTCCATACGTATGTATAATGGTTTATAGTTTGACAGAGAAACAGCATAATAAGATACGCCGTCCTTTACCATAAACCCAGCCTTAGCTATAACATCGGCCTCTGCCTGCACGATATCATCTATAGCCTTTATTTGATCCTTTCTGCTGCTCGCCAGGATATTGCCGCCGGTTTCTATCAGACTTATCGGTATAGATAAATTAAAAGCCGCATCCTCGACAAGCTGCTGCATTTGCTTATTAGTTAACATCACATCACCCTTATGCGTATTATATCATAAACCTATAAATAAAAAAAGCAGAAAAATTATCCTTGGGGATATTTTCTGCTTTTTTTATTTTGTGCTAAAAAGCCTTATTTGTTAAATATGGCCTTTTCAGTCTCTTTATCAAATAAATGTATCCTGTTCGGATCCAATGCTATCTTTATCGTATCACCGGCCCTTGCAGTGCTGCGAGGATCGACGCGCGCTATCATACTATTACCCGCTACCGTCAGGTAAAGTAATGTCTCAGCGCCCAACAACTCCACCACATCGACGGTGGCTGTCACTACTGCATCGGGCACGCTGTCTATAAATACCTCTTCATCGTGCAAATCTTCCGGTCTGATACCCAAGACTACCTCTTTGCCTATATAAGAATCATCGACCAATTTCTTGAGCTTACCCTCAGGTATCCTTATCTTATGGTCATTGAACGCAGCGTATACGGCGCCGCCTTCCGATATAAGTGTAACATCGATAAAATTCATTTCCGGGCTGCCTATGAAACCACCCACAAACAGATTAGCTGGATAATCGTAAAGATTTTGAGGAGAATCGACCTGCTGTATAAAGCCATCTTTCATAACCACTATCCTGCTGCCCATAGTCATAGCCTCGGTCTGATCGTGTGTAACATACACAAATGTCGTACCTAATCTTTGATGTAGCTTAGTCAACTCGGTTCTCATCTGAACCCTCAATTTAGCATCAAGGTTGGATAACGGTTCGTCCATCAAGAACACGCGCGGCTCACGGACTATAGCGCGGCCTAATGCCACCCTCTGCCTCTGACCACCGGACAAAGCCTTTGGCTTACGGTTTAGCAGATGCTCGATGTCCAATATTCTGGCGGCCTCTTTAACGCGCCTGTCTATCTCGGTCTTAGGCGTCTTCCTTAGTTTTAAACCAAATGCCATATTCTCATATACGGTCATATGAGGATACAAAGCATAGTTCTGGAACACCATGGCTATATCACGGTCCTTAGGGGCTACATCATTAACCAGACGCTCACCTATATACAGTTCACCTTCGGTGATCTCTTCCAAGCCGGCTATCATCCTTAAAGTTGTAGTCTTGCCACAGCCAGACGGTCCTACCAATACAATAAACTCTTTGTCTTCAATATCCAAATTGAAGTGGCTTACTGCAGTGACACCGCCAGCATATACCTTGCTTATGTCTTTTAATACAACGCTTGCCATTAAGACCCCTCCGTCCTTTTTATTTCCCGTATCGATTACGGGCTGGCACAATAATTCAACGCTATTATTATAACTGTATATACCGCTTTAAGCCATATATATTGTTCACAAAATTTTGTCGATTCTTTTTAGCCATATTGTATAAGCCATATCTAATTTATGAAATTTTGTGCTACATATATGAGAATGGTTTCGGTAAAAGCACTCAATAATGTAGCAGAAAAAACCGTTTTCGATGCAAAGTCAGGATTGGAATCATACTCCAACGATAACACCACCGTATTGACAGCCGTAGGCAACCCTGCCGACACAAAAAGAACCTGAGCCAGCAATCCATGAAAACCAAGCAGCTTTATTATCAACAAAGCTATAGCAGGCCCCCCTATAAGCCTTATAACATTGGAGAGCAATACGCCCCATTCAAAATCGAGTTTGGTGGATGTCAATTGGGCGCCGAGTGTAAGCAGCGCCACCGCTATCATAGCTTGGCTCAGATAATCCAAAGATGTCGCAACCGGCTGCCATATATCTATATGCAACAACCTCAAACTTAAAGCTAATATGAGCGCATATATAGACGGCAGCTTTGCTATCCCTTTTAACGTTTGCTTAAACCCATCCCCTTTATCACTTGCCTGAAATGCTCCCAAAGTAAAATTACTTATATTTTGCGCGATCATCACTATAACTTGTATAGATATAGCAATGGGATCATTTTTAAATGCCAGTGTTATTAAGGGTATACCATAATTGCCGCTGTTATAAAACATAATCGAATTGGCAAAAGCATTCTCCATGCTTTTGCCATCTTTTAGAAGCTTACCCACGCTATGGCCTATTATGTATAACAGAAACAAAAATATAATTATAAAAAGAATAACGCTGCCTAATAATTGCATTGAAATCTCAGTCTTATAGAGTTGATTGAACATAAAAGCTGGAACCATTATATACAAGTGCAGCCGCGATAAGCTTCTAACATCCAAATTAAAAAAATAATTAAGCATCGCTCCGACGCCTACTATCAAAAATATAGGTAATACATTATTAGTCAATATAAATGTAAAATAATCCATCTCGTTACTTCAATAGCCCCTTATCATACATTAATTATAACCATGTTTTATAGCATATACTGCAGCTTGGGTTCGGTCTGATACATTGAGCTTTCTGAATATGTTGGAAAGATGATTTTTTACAGTTTTTTCGCTTATAAACAGCTTTTTGGCTATCTCTCCATTGCTCAATCCCTTTGCAACAAGGCCCAACACCTCTCGTTCCCTTTGCGTCAGGTCATCATCGTATCGTATCCCTACATTGAAGCCATATAACGGGCTGGCTTGATCCTCTTTCAAAACAGGATTGGCCATCTCGGTCTGTACATATAGCTGCCCTCGATATGCTTTATGTATAGCCTCTACAAGCTGATCGACTTCGGCATCCTTTAGGATATACCCGCAAGCCCCTAATTTGAGGCTTTCCAAAAGATACTGCTTATCATTATGAACGGTAAGCATTATAATGCGAGACGGACATTTATTGCTTTTTAGCACTTTAATAGTCTCTAATCCGTTCATAACCGGCATATTTACATCCATAAGTATAACATCCGGTATTACGGACTTCGTTTTTTCGATAACCTCAGAGCCATTGGCAGCTTGCGCTATGACATCTATATCAGGCTCCAAAGACAATATGCGTTCCAGGCCCTGCCGCATAAGCGGGTGGTCATCTGCTATCATAACCTTTATTTTATCCATTGGTTTTGTGCTCCCTTTCCATCGGTATAGATGCAAAAATAGTCGTACCCTCTCCCGGAGAGGTTATTATATCAAATTTACCGTTTAGCAACGTCACCCTCTCTTTCATACTGTAAAGCCCAAAACCCGCAGCATGCTCCCTCTCCTCTGTCTTTAATATGGCTTTCGAATCAAATCCTACGCCATCATCGTTTATCCTTATATTCAGCACTTTATCTAAAAATTCTAAGTATATAAGAACGTTCTTAGCATGGGAATGCTTTCTTACATTATTCAAAGCTTCCTGTATCACACGGAAAACCGCCACTTCTACAATCGATTTCAACGCAACGGTATGATTGCCCTTAATCTTCAGATCCACAGTCATACCGCTTTCCTTCTCAAAATCTTCGACGTATTGCACTAGTGTAGGTATAAGGCCTAAATCATCCAATGACATGGGACGAAGATCAAATATAACCTTGCGTATTTCGCTGAGGCTGTTGCGTATCATATTTTTCAATTCCGAAAGCTCATTATGAGCCGCTCGAACATCGGTATCCAACAATCTATCGCACAGCTCTGCTTTCAACAATAGGTTGCTCATAGATTGCGCAGGACCGTCATGTATATCCCGGGCCAGGCGCTGCCTTTCCTCTTCTTGAGCCATTATTATGCGGTTGTTCATAAATTCCTTAAACTGCATATCCTGCAGTTCGTTAGCGATATCATTTAGATCGCTGGTTATCAAGGCAAGGGCCGCAGAGATCTGGCTGCTTATTCTATCGGCCTTTTCCAGCGTATCTTTAACCCTTTTTACCCGCTGTTCTATATCCTTTCTCTGCTCCTGAAGCTGCTTTTCAAGCTGCCTTTTCAATGCCAGCTTCAACTGGAGTTCACTAGCTTCATCATAGGCGGCCTTTATGTCTTCTTCACTGAATATCTGAAAATTCTTACTGACTTCAGCCAATCGCTGCCGGCTTCTGTGCAGCAATTTATCCAGGCTGTCCACTTCATCTATAATAAGCCTTATCTGGCATTGTATATCGACCAAGCGCTGCTGTAGCTCGTTCCATTCTTTTAACGCCTCTTCGCTTATATCATTTATCTGCTGCTGGCTTTGCTTTATCGTATTTACAACATTCTTCAATATATAGTCAAGCTGTCCTACATCTACCATCTCATCTCACCATCACATTATCACAGCCTTATACCTATTGACCAGCGCTCTATCCGCATCCCCTATGACACCGGCTACACCGCCATAATATCTTAATAACCAAGCCAATATATTATAACGTGCATTTTTAAATATCAGCGGTACTCTGCATAGAGACGTTATATCGTTCAACAGTTCATAGACATCGCCTTCGCTGCCATCCCATGCTCTAAAATCCAGCACGATGGCATCAGCAGCCTCGGATACAGCATTCATGGCTGATGAAGCTGGATCATCGCAAGCTACATTTATCTCGCGTAAAGATTCTATCCTGCTAACATCTACGCTCTTAGAGCCAGAAGAAATGATATTAGTAACCATCTTTGGATTAACAGCGGGCGAGCGCTTTCGACCCTTAAGTTTATCGGCCAAAAGCTTTATATGCTCAGGTGTGGTACCGCAACAACCGCCCAGTACAGCAGCGCCAGCCTTGGCAAAGTCATCCATCCATCGCAACATTTCCTCAGGACCCAAAGGATATACCGTAATACCGTCCTGGTCATGCGGCATACCGGCATTTGGCTGGACCATAAGAGGCACTGAGCTGTAATCAGCCATCTGCTTTATAGCTTCATATGCCACTTCTACACCACCCGAGCAATTCACGCCCACCACATCAGCACCCGCCGACTCCAAGGCTAAAGCCGCGCTGGCGGCATCATTGCCCATCAGCGTCCTGCCGTTGGCTTCAAACGTCATGGTAGCTGTTATCGGCAAATCGGTATTCTCTTTGGCCGCTAATATAGCAGCGCGAGCCTCATTTATATCGGACATGGTTTCTATACATATTATATCAGCCCCTGCTGAAGCTGCTGCTAATATTTGAGATTTAAATGCATTATATGCATCATCGAACGAGAGGTCACCGAACGGTCTCATCAAATGCCCCGTAGGTCCCACAGAAACCGCAACCCATCCATCATCGCCCATAACGTCCCTGGCTAATTTGACGGCTGCAGTATTTATATCGTCCGCTCGTGCAGATAATCCCCACCTGGCGAGTTTAAGCGCATTGGCCCCGAAAGTATTGGTTTCTATCACATCGCTGCCAGCATTTTTATAGGCCTTATGTACAGATACTATCACATCCGGATCCACAATATTCAGCTCCTCCGGACATCTATCAATACCAGCCTTTTTTTGCTGCAACATGGTACCCATAGCGCCATCAAATATGACAAAATGCTCATTTAAGTATGGTATAAAATCTTTCCCCATGTTCTACATCACCTCCCCAATATTATACACAATATTTATAAAAATTCATAGAAAGAAAATAGGAATGCAGAGGTGAAGCATGAAAATTTACAATAGGCACTTATCTCTCTTCTGGAAGCCATATATTTACTTTTGCTTGGATCTTAGCTTTTATATCAGCTCTTA
>JASGMM010000011.1 GCA_030156435.1 Clostridiales bacterium
GGCAACATGCCTTTTATAAGGTCAACCTTTTCCCGCATGTCCAAAGCCGCAAAGTCCATATCAGTACCCTGATTGAATTCCAATATTATTATAGAACTGCCCTCTGTCGATATAGAGCGCACTGAATTAACATTGGATACCGTACCCAATACACTTTCCAATGGCTTTGTTACCATAGTTTCTATCTCTTCAGGACCGGCACCCGGATAAGAGGCTGTTACCGCTGCTATCGGCAGATTTATATTCGGCAAAAGATCCAAACCTAATCGACTTAAAGACACGACTCCAAGCACCAATACTATAGCTATTATCATCCATGTCATGACAGGCCGCTTTATAGAACCTTCCCATATCTTCAATTCGACATCACCTCTATTCAGCTATAGTGATGTCAGCGCCGTCGGTCAGATGCTGCTGACCCTCTACTACGATATCTTGGCCTACATCCAGCCCTTTCTTTATTTCTACCATTTTGCCATCATCCATGCCAATCTCAACCTGACGCTTTTGAGCCTTTCCGCCGTCAGCTACATATACAACTTTGATGCCGTTTTCATCAAGCACTGCTGTGCTAGGCACTGCTATAACATCCGTTTTCTTATCCACAGCCAATTCAGCGCGAGCGAACATACCGGCCTTCAAATAATTACCTTTATTATCAATTTGTATGCAAACCGGATAATTCTGTGAACGCGGATCCGGTGTCGGCGATATCATGGTCACCGTACCATTATATGTTTGATCTGGCACTGCATCGACCTTGATATTTACACTTTGACCTTTTTGTATCTTGGATATATCAGCCTCGGCAACCTGTATGTCCAGGAGCAATTTGCTCACATCTATAACATTCATAGGCGGCGCGGTTTGGGACACCATCTCGCCCTCATCCACATTGACGGAAGCTACTATACCATCTATAGGGGCATATATCTTGGTATTGGTCAATTGATGTTTGGCAAGATTTAATGCAGCTTCAGCTTGCTTGAGTTGCGCGTTAAGCAACTCGTCGCTAGGTATCTGCATTTTAGATGTAGCTATAGAGCTAATCTGCGTCTGCACCGCTTTTAACGCTTCGTTTACAGAATTCAATCCGTCCTGGGCCTTGGAAAGCTGAGACTCTAGAGCATCTATAGTGCTTTGAAGCTGGGCTTTTACCATTTCATCCGGAGCAGATGCCAATTGTTTTTTAAGATCGTTTATCTGTGACTGTAATTGTTTTACTGTATCATTTAATTGCTTTTGTTGCGATGTCAAGGAATTTTGCTGATCTTTAAGCTTTTTTTCCATGTCGTCCAGATCTTCTTTTTTCTTTTTAGTATCATTTACATTTATTTTAGCTACATCATAAGCCGCTTGAGCCTGATCTATTTGCGGCTGTATATCTGATGTATCAAGTTCTAAGAGTAAATCTCCCTTTTTTACTTCATCACCTGTTTTAACCGGTATAGCAGTTACCTTACCAGGTAGTTTAGGGATTATCATTATATCCTGTACTGGTTTCAGCCTGGCAGTATATTCCTTGCTGTTACCAACACTACCTAAAGCTACTTTCTGCACCGATACTGCAACAGCAGCGTTTTCTTGTTGATTCTGATCCGAGGGCTGCGGTTGATCACTACAGCCTACCATCAATAGACCTGCCATAATTAGAGTTGCGGCTGCTATTGACACCCGCTTTATGTGATTATTCAAGTAAGTACACCTCCTGATAAATTAACAACTTAAATTGACCGACCGTTCGGTCGACATCGTTTATTATATATCAGCATCATTTTATTGTAAAGCACAATATTTTATCTTTGGCTTAGCAGAAAGCCGCGCCATTTATAACTGGGATGAATGCTCGTGGCCGGAAGAAGTCGAGTGCGACTCATCTATTGACATATTACAAGCACATTGGTATACTGGAAACATAAAATAACTAGCATAAGCAGGTGCTCCGAAAGGAGATAATAGGGAACCGTGTGTAATTCTCGGGCGGTCCCGCCGCTGTATGCGGGGAATGTTTCTCATAATGCCACTGGCCATAGTGCTGGGAAGGCGGGAAATATGTTGATCCGCGAGCCAGAAGACCTGCCTGTTTATAATAAAACACAAGGATGATGGTAAAGTTCTTGAATGCAGTTGATCTGCGTTCAAGAACTTTTTATTTTATAAACCTGTAAAAATGAAAGGAGTCTTTTTATGACACTATTGCAAAACACTTTATCCTCTATATCCTCAATAAACGAGGATGCCGTAGCCCATGCCCAGCAAAGGCTGGATTCGCTTACCAAGCCGCCCGGCAGTCTCGGAATATTAGAAGATATAATAAAACAATTGGCTGGTATCACGGGGCAAGCTATACCCAAAATCGGCAAAAAAACCGTAATCATAATGGCTGCCGACCACGGTGTTGTAGAAGAAGGTGTCAGCGCTTTCCCTCAAGAGGTCACACCGCAAATGGTGATGAATTTCTTAAACGGCGGCGCTGCCATAAATGTGCTAGCACGACATGCCGGAGCTGATATAGCATGCTGCGATATCGGGATAGCTGCTGATATAAGCCATCCAAATCTTATAGTAAAAAAGATAAAATACGGTACCGACAATATGGCTAAAGGCCCGGCCATGAGCCGCAATGAGGCCATAGCTGCTATAGAAGCCGGTATATCTGTGGCCACTGCTCAGATATCTAATGGCTCGACGTTATTGGCTACAGGAGAGATGGGCATAGGCAATACCACCGCTAGCAGCGCCATATTATCTGCTTTCTCCAATCTGCCTTTACGCCAACTTATAGGCCGCGGCACCGGTATAAACAACCGTGGGCTATCGGCAAAGGAGATCGCGATACAAAAAGCCGTAGATATAAATAAACCTGACCCTGCTGACCCCATAGATGTGTTGCACAAAGTCGGGGGATTGGAAATAGCCGGGCTAGCAGGTACTATTCTGGCCGCTGCTGCTCATAAAGTACCCGTGGTCATAGATGGTTTCATATCCACAGCCGCCGCTTTAATAGCCGGTAAATTAGAGCCAAAAGCCGCACAATACATGATAGCTTCCCATGTATCGGAAGAACCGGGTCATAGCATAATGTTGGATATGCTAGGATTGCATCCCGTGCTCCACATGAGGATGAGGCTGGGCGAAGGCACAGGCGCAGCGCTCGCTTTCCATATTATAGATGCTGCCACGCATATACAGGCCGAAATGGCCACCTTCGAATCGGCCGGGGTATCCACCGCACTCTGATTGCCGCCTATGAAAAGCAACGAGGCCTTTTACCCTCTTATAACAATCGATGGCAAAAGATCGATTATATCAGCTTTAACCCGCTTTAAAAAACCCGGATCGCACGGCTTAGTACCGCAGATATGTTTGTTAAGCACGCCATCGCTATACTTGTATGGCTGGAGCACATACTTACGTGCTCCAGCTATGCAATTTGCTATATCGATGAAATCTTCCACGCACATAATGTTTTGATTAACAGTGGTGCGGAATTCATATTCTATACCGGATTCCATAATTATATTGATGCTCCTTTTTACATTGAATATATCCTCCTGTCGCACCACAAAGTCGCCATATTTAGTCAAAGGCGCTTTTATGTCCATGGCTATATAGTCTAAAAACCCTTTGTTCAACAAGTCAGTCAATACATCTGGCCTGGAACCGTTCGTATCCAGCTTTACTGCAAGCCCTTCATCTTTAACGGAAATTATAAAATCCTCCAAACCGTTCCATAGCGTTGGCTCACCACCAGTAATACATATGCCATCCAGCAAATGACGGCGATGACTTAAATATGCTAAAATATCATTGACCGCCCTAAGAGGTGGTTGTACCTTTATAAGCGAGCTGTTATGGCAATATGGACATCGAAAATTGCAACCACTGATAAATACAGTGGCTGCTACTTTTCCCGGGTAATCGGCCAATGTTACCGGCATGAGGTCGTATATCATACCACGAATTCCTTGCGGTCAGAGAATTCCTGGCGTTTACCCTTGTTCCAGCATTGCACCGGCCTGTAGTAACCCACCACTCGGCTGTATACCTCGCATTCTCCACCGCAATGCGGGCACGTGAAGTGTTCGCCCGACACATATCCATGGTCAGGGCATATCGAAAATGTCGGCGTTATCGTATAATACGGTATCCGGTAATTATAAGCTATCTTCCTTACTAGAGCTTTGCACGAATCCACATCGCTTATGCTTTCACCTATAAAACCGTGCAATACCGTACCGCCCGTGTACTTGCACTGCAATTCTTCCTGGAGATCCAAAGCGGTGAATATGTCATCGGTGAAGTCAACCGGCAATTGAGTTGAATTTGTATAGTATGGCTCTTTGTCGCCGCATGTTATTATATCCGGATATAATGCCTTGTCCTTTTTAGCCAGACGATAGGATGTACCCTCAGCAGGCGAAGCTTCCAGATTGTATAGTATATCGGTCTGCTGTTGATATTCTTCCATTCTTTCGCTCATGAAATCCAATACCTTCAAAGCGAATTGACGGCCATCTTCCGAAGTTATGTCACAACCCATAAAATTGAGAAGCGCTTCATTCATACCGATCAGTCCTATTGTATTAAAATGGTTCTGCCAATATGACCCAAACCTTTCATATACATCCCTCAAATAGAAACGTGCATATGGATAAAGGCCTTCTTCTGTCATCCTTTCGAGCACTTCGCGTTTTATATCAAGGCTAGTCTTAGCTATATCCATCATACGGCCCAATCTGCCAATGAATTCATCTTCGCTTTTGGAAAGATAGCCTATGCGCGGCATGTTTATCGTAACCACACCGATGGAACCGGTGAGTGGGTTAGCGCCGAACAAACCACCGCCGCGTTTTTGTAACACACGATTATTAAGGCGCAAACGACAACACATACTTCTTACGTCCTCGGGTTTCATATCGCTATTCACGAAATTACTGAAATATGGAAGGCCATACTTGGCTGTCATTTCCATAATTTTCTCCACTACTGGACTATCCCAATCAAATTCCTTGGTAATGTTATATGTAGGTATTGGAAATGTAAATATGCGACCACTGGCATCGCCTTCCATCATAACCTCAGCAAAAGCGGTATTTATCATATCCATTTCATACTGGAATTCTCTGTACGTTTTATCCATCAGCTTGCCGCCGATTATAACGGGTTCATCGGCCAATATACTAGGCACTACCAGGTCCATTGTAATATTGGTGAACGGCGTCTGAAATCCGACACGCGTAGGAACATTTATATTAAATATAAATTCCTGCAACGCCTGTTTTACCTCATTATAACTTAATCCGTCGTAACGTACAAACGGCGCTAAATATGTATCAAAGCTGGAGAATGCCTGGGCACCGGCTGCCTCTCCCTGCAATGTGTAGAAAAAGTTTACTATCTGACCTAAAGCCGTCCTGAAATGCTTGGCCGGGCGGCTGGCTACTTTTCCATCCACACCGGTAAAACCGCTTATTAATAAATCTTTAAGATCCCAACCACAACAGTAGGCTGAGAGCAAGCCGAGGTCATGTATGTGCAAATCACCGTTGACATGGGCATCGCGCACCTCCATCGGATAGATTTTGTTAAGCCAATAGGACGATGTCACAGTAGTGGATATATGGTTATTTAATCCTTGGAGCGAATAGCCCATATTGCTGTTCTCATTGATACGCCAATCCATTTTGCCTATATATTGGTCCACCAAATCTTCCACATCAAGCAACGCTTTCTTTATCTCGCGTATATCTTGATGTTGTTTGCGGTACAATATATAGGCTTTGGCCGTTCTAGCATAACCCTCTTCTATAAGGACTTTTTCCACTATATCCTGGACATCTTCCACCGAAGGCATGCCACCGCCAAATCTTTGAAGCAGCATATCCACCACTTTATCGGTAAGGCGTACCGCTATACTGCGATCGCTACCGCCCACCGCTTGTGCAGCCTTGAATATAGCATCCTCTATCTTACCGCGTTGAAATTCCACGATACGACCATCGCGCTTTTTTATAGATGTTATCATAAGTCCAACCTCCAGCATATGTATACTATATATAGTATATTGTATTAACATACTATACTATATATTCTATTGTAGCACCTTATACTGCGGTTGGCAAGAACAATTTTTCAATGCAGCTTCGCTTCGCTAAGTTTCACTAGCATCCTATCACAAAATCGCCTTGAAAATAATCGTTACCTTCGCCTGCATAACAACTGCGGTCATAGCACGAATTGCAGTTTCAATGCAGATATGTCCTTATGAATTCAGGAATCGCTCCCCATAATACGAATATACCTATAACTACAAATAAGCCGCCGGCAATAAGTTGCAAAACGGCTTGAGGTACATATTTTGCCACAACATCTCCGAACAATGCTCCTATAAGGGTTACCACTACCAGTGCCGCAGATGCCCCGAGAAATATGGGCAAAGGCTGCTTATGCTGTGTCACCAGCGTAAATACAGCTAATTGTGTTTTGTCGCCCATTTCAGCTAAAAACAACATACCAAAGGCTATAAGAAACAATCTCCAATTCATATGTATCATCCTTTCAAGTTTATGTAAACAAAAAGACTTTTAGCAGAATCATTCATCCTGCTAAAAGTCTCATTCTCGGTATACCGATCGATGGAACCAGGCATAAGCCAGTATGTTGACTCCATCGGCCCTATTAAGAGCAACTACTCCCTTTTAACAAATTTATTTTACATTATTGCTCGTATAATTGCAATAGCAAATTGGACATCTGCAATAATAAAAAGCCTCATTTCACCCTGTCAAAAGCCTACTCTTTCTATTTCTTCGGGATAAACATTGTACATGGTTTTTTTGTCATCCATCACTTCATATAAGTCTGAAGAAGTGCTTTTTATACCATCTATAAATTCATCATAGGGCCTGTAACATACATCCACTGCTCCCATTTGAAAATTTTCCCCATCAAAGCGTCCTAATACAGGCTGATCATTTAGTGAAAAATAATGCGTGCCAACACAATATTCATTAGCCGCTCCAGTTTCAACATAATACTTAAAAGCCAGTCCCCTTTGCCTCTGATCAGTAACGGCTCTAAGTCCCGTAGACAAAAGCCCGCGATCCAGCGCCCCAAAATGGAATTCGCCCACCAGCACGGGCATATTTATGATCTCGCCTATATAGTTAACATCAGAAGTAGGCGACATCTTATAGCAGTTGATCGAAAACACGTCAAAATTCTGATAACCGGCTAATAATTTGTCTTGAGATATATATGCGTATCTCATGCCTAGATTCAGGTGATTGGGATCTGCTCTTTTTGCTTCCCTGCTGGGTATAGCAACATAGCGTTCTATCATTATTTCAGAGAAGTCATCCAGGTCTGAAAGAGCTTTATCGGACAAAGCAGATGTATCTTTAATGCCATTTTTTAGCTGATCAAAAGATAAAAAGCTCATATCCCATTCTTTCGAAAGCCTTTCTACATCGCCGTCATAACGTTTCGCCAAAAATTTTATAAGCGCGTCCTTCGATGCTGAAGACCTATCGTCTTCCAACAATATTTTTGCCAGATTAAGATCTTGTATAAAAGCCCATTGAGGTTCATTTCTTAAAAAATATCCTATCATATATCGATCCTCTTTAAAATCTTCCAACTGTTCAGCAAACTTTCTGGCATTGTCCTCATATTCCTTAGAAAACACGTCTGGAAAATCCCTGAATATCTTATATTCAGTATCAGGAAAACCTTCAAGCGGCCATACATAAGGCATCTGAGCATATTTTATAAATTCCAGCGAAGACCAATTGCCTATGGTATTTATGCCCCATTCCGATAATCTCCTTTTGGTAATCTGTGCCCATTTTCCCCACCAATCAGTTCCAAAAGCTCTGATAAAATTAGCTATAGTGAAATTGAAATATTCTCCATCGCTGTGAGAGTTTCTGGTAGTCCACGCCTCTTTGAAAACACCTTCTCGGTCCGGCAACCATCGGAAAAACTTCTTTATCCCATTAACCCATGCGGCTTCACCTGGCCAAATACAATCCATGCCCAGGCTATAAAATCCATGACCTTCAGGATCGACTAACCACCATCTTCTCCCATCGTGTTCCGTGCGGAAAAAACCGCTGGCTTCAAAACCCTTATTCCGCCATCCACCATATTGGCTTAATGAATGCTCTGTTGGAATACCGATCATCTTATTGGCCTCATCGTTCAAATAAGATCTTAATTCATCTTCTCCATGTGTTTTTCCCTGCCACTCTTTTGTAATCAGCTGACCAAATTCATCGACTAAAACAGCATCAGGTAGGGGATAATCCGGTTCTTCTTTTGCAATATGCAGATCAAACACTTCAAGCTTTTGAGGAGCAAAACATTTCATGCTGCCTATAGAGAGTTTGCAAATCCTCGATGGATCAACTCCCTGCCCCATAACAACTGTCTTTAATTTCCCAGGCGTCCTAGGCAAAAACATATGCTGAGAATCTAGAGTTTTAATAGGCAAACATAACCTTGTCTTTATACTAGGAAGCACGCCCATTGTAACGGTTAAATCAGGTTCAGATTTATCGCTTTCCCAAAATTTTATAACTACTCCCATAACCCATTGCTCATGATTTAAGACATCGAGTATTAAATAACCTTCATCGTGCCACCAATGCTTCAGAGCATCCCCTTCACAGATCAGATCTCCGCCATTTTTATCGAAATCCAAGACGACGCTTTTATCATCTTTAGAAATGCTGACTTCACATTTATCAGCCGAAAAACGCAGTAGATCAGAAATCGCCATGATAATTCTCCTCCTAGCTATCTTAATATTCTGATTTATCATACTCTTGATTGCCCTTCCGCTCTCTCTACCTGCACTAATGCCTGCATATCGACTATGCCCCTACACTACGTATAATAGTTGGTACACCATTATTACGCTGTTTGGCATTCATGCAACACATCATTTCATTCATAATGCAGCCTCGCCAACCCCAGAGCAAAGAATACTCCGGCAAAAGCCAGCAATATGCCTATGGAAGGCCATAGCGCCGATAGCGATGCGTTTAAAACCGTAGCATCGGTAAAGCCTCGTATAGCCCAATATTGGGGCATAAACTTTGCAATGGCGTGCATGGTGGGAGAAACTACCTCCACAGGATAGAAGCTGCCGCCCAGCATGCTGGTCGCTATAATGATAAATGCCCCCATGCCCTGCAATTGAGCGGAGGTTTTGACCATGGTGGACAAAAACAGCCCCATTCCGGTGATGGCCAGCATAAAAACAGCGATGACCACCAGGGAACCCGTCACATTGCCTTGAAGCTTTACCCCTAAAAGCAGCGTTCCAAAGCCCAGCAATATAGCCAACTGAGCTATCCCCACAGCGTATGCTCCTGCCAATTTCCCTACCATGATTGAAACCTTGCCTGTGGGCGTCGTCAGCAACCTGTCCCACGTACGATACTTTTTCTCGTCCAATATATCAGCGGCGGCATAGGTCAGCGTGAACATGACGAACATGACTAGAAAGCCGGAAAATGTACGGTTTATGCCTAGCAACGCTTCGTCGGTTTTCTTCTCCTCCAAGGTTACATCGGTATATTTTACTTGAACAGGAGGATCAACCTCAAAGCGTTTTTTCATATCGTCGAAGGCTTGCTGCTTTGCGTCCTTGCTGTTTGTGTATTCTTCAGCCATGGCGGCTGCCTCCACTGCCGTGATATGCTGCTGTGTGCGTGTGACCGCTATCTTCATGACGCTCATGCTAATGTTGGATATATCCAAAGCCACTACATTGGCTTTTTTAGGTTTATCGGTGGTTAATGATGTTTCAAAGCCCTGAGGCAGTATAACGCCCACATTGTAGTCCCTATTTTTAACAGCGGTGCGCAAGGCGTCATCATCCGTCGGCTTCACTACATAACGCTCATGACCATCTATCCCCTCGATTATGCTCTTAGAAAGGGTTGAGCCATCCTGATCGGCCACCAATATGGTTATATCGTCCTTTGGCGGTCCATCGCCGCCTTGCCCCGACATAAGCGAGCCGAAGATAAAGCTTAAGGCTATGGGCGCCGCTATCATCCATATCAGGCTGCTCTTGTCCTTCCATGCCTGAAGCAACATCAACCTCATTATCTCGAGAATCTTTAGCCCTGTAAACACATTCAGTCCGTCCTTTCTAGTCCAATCGCAGCGCCAGTATGCCTATAGTCAAGCCGGCGATCCCTATGGAGACCAGCACAACGATGGGAAGGTATATTACCGATATGGCATCTTTGCTCATAAGGCTTAAAAACCCTTGCAATGACCAGTAATTTATGGTACCTTTGCTGGCAGTGAGCATAAAGCCTGAAAATGTATATATAGGGAACATACTGCCCCCTATGGCGCTCATAATGTTTATGACGGCAGGAGCCAGTCCGCCGGCAGCCTTGGACGTACGCGTTATGGCAGCTATTATCATGGCGATGCCGGTAGCCGCAAACACCGTAGCCGCGGCCACCCCCAGCACAGCCGGGATATTATCGCCCCAGTCGACGCCAAAGACATACGCCGTAAATGCCATCAGTATCAAGGCCTCGATAAAGGCACTGAGCCATGTGCTCGCCAATTTGGTGCTCATTATCTCCCATTTTGGGATACCCGCGCCGTACATACGTTTTAGGGTGTAATTCTCCCTTTCCTGCAGCATAGAAGTGACACCGGTGATAGCCATGAACATGGAGAACATTGCCAGCATGGCGGCGGCATAGTATTGCATCGATGTGGGGATCTCCTTTCCCCCTGTCTGGCGGCTGAAGGCTATGGCGTTTACGGCTTTTCCCTGTATTCCCGCCAGCCTCTCTGTGGTCTCTGCGGCCACCTCCTGAGGATTTGCGGCTATTCCCACCTCGTTTATCAACCTAATTATTATGTCGGTGGCCGAGGTTATCGAAGATATGGCGACGGCATAGCTTTCGGCTGCCTGCTGCACTATGCCTCCGCTTATATTTGAATGGGGGTTGGTTATCACGCGAAATTCTGTGGCTATTCCTTCTTTTATATTTCGCGTAAAGCCTTCGGGTATGATTATGGCAGCAGGGGTTTCGTCTTTGACCATCGCTACGGCCTCGTCTTCTGAGACCTCCTCCACATCCACTATATCGGCCAAATCCTTTTTGAGCACATCGTCCACCAATTCCCTGGCCATCTCGCCTTTATCATAGTCTACTACGGCTACGGGAAATTTGCTTATATTTGCCCCGAGGTCCTCAAACGATGAGTTGAAGGAAACCCCCAATATACCCACCAGCGCTATTGGCATGACCAGGTTTATAAGCAGCGCTGTCCAATCCCTGATATATATGCGCATATCCTTCAATAGCATATGTATTGCCTTCATAGATACCACCTCAATCCCTCAACTGGCGTCCTGTCAAATGCAGGAATACCCCTTCGAGATCAGGTTCTTCAACCTTTATCGAGGCTATATCGTTGCCGGCACCAACCACAGCCGAGATGAGCTCAGGCAGGTGGGCCTTGGCATCATGCACCAGTATCTCGGCAGTGTTATCGGTCACCATAATATTTTCGACGTAATCAAGGACCGATAACCGCTGCTTTATATCGCCAAAAACCAAACCTATTTCCATTATGACCTTATCGGCGTCGCCCACCATGGCTTTAAGCTCCTCCTTGGTGCCCAAGGCGATGACCTTGCCATAATCCATAATGGCCACCCTATGGCATAGATACTCTACTTCCTCCATATAATGGCTCGTATATATTATGGTCATCCCTTGCTGGTTGAATTGCCTTACCGATTCCAATATATGATTGCGGGATTGAGGGTCTATGCCAACCGTAGGTTCATCCATAATCAACAGTCTCGGCCTGTGCATAAGCGCTGCAGCTATATTGATGCGGCGTTTCATGCCTCCGGAATATTTATCTATCCGCTCCTTGGCCCTGTCGGATAAGCCCATGATATCCAGCACCTCTTTTACCCTTTGATCCAGCTCCCTGCCCGAAAGGCCGTACATGCGCCCCCAAAAATAAAGGTTTTCATTGGCGGTCAGCATAGGATATAAGGCGATGTCCTGAGGCACCACGCCCATGACCCGCTTCAGGAACATACTGTCTTTCACCGCGCTTTTGCCTTCGAAGAGAATATCGCCGCCGTCGGGTTTCAACAGGCCGCATATCATAGATATAGTAGTGGTTTTACCCGCCCCATTGGGCCCCAGAAGGCCGAATACCTCGCCTTCTTTTATTTCCAGGTTCACATGATCTACCACAATCTTGTTGCCAAATGATTTAACCAAATCCTTTGTTTGAAGAAACATTTTTCCTTCCTTTCAATTATCTTTGGATCGTCGGATGAGCAATACTGCCCAAGCAAAAACTCCAAGACATAGACAGGTACGTTTGCGCCTTCTTTAATAGCCTTAGTTAAGTCCTTGCGTACAATCTTGCCGTCAAAATGCTCATGCAGTTTACGATAGATGACCTCATTCGTATCATCCGTATCTGGCTTGTATTGGGTTAATTCTAAGTCCATCGCGGAATCCTCCTTGTATGTTACAGATCAAAGCCGAAATCATCGGCAAACGCTATGTCAATGCGGAACTCGATTTCTTCGGGAACGTCGGTGTCATTGGCAATGACAAGCCGATAGATTTTATTGCGGTCGTACTTCATCTGCTTAAGCGTAAACCTCACATGGAACACACGGTCCGAAGCGTTGTTGCTCGCTCTGTCGGCAATTACCGTCTGGAAGTCGCTGACTGGAACACCCTCGTCGTTGATAAAATGAAGGCTGTAACTGCACGGCTGGACCTTATCGCCCACGGGCTGCTTTTGCAGAAAGTCAAGTGAGAACATCAGGTTAGAAACCTTACGACTTTCGCTGATAAGCAACAGTCCAGGATTCTGCACTTCCACATAGTTCTTATAGCTCGCCCGCATACCCTTATAAACGATAACGGGTACGACCATTTCCTGCAGGCTTATACCGCCGTGAACATAGTTCTCACCGCCGCCCTGCACCTTGATACGGACAGTATCCTCGGGTGCGTAGCCTTTCATCGGAGTGCCGCCAATCGTCCGATCTGTCTTGACGGGAAGGAGATAATCGGCGATCGTTTCGGGAGATACGAGAGCGTAACGCCGACCGAGTTCCAATATATCGCCATTAAAGGCCTGACGGCTGATTTTTTGGCTTTCCTCAAGCGGTTTATATGTATACAGGAAACCGTGGTCAGAGGTGATTAGGATGTTGGTGCCGCTCAGGTCGTTGACGATAATCTTCACTATGGCGGTCAATTCGTCGATTGCATCGTTGCACGCCTCGAACACCTTTGTCTCGGTGGGGGCTTTATCGCCGGCAGCATCTATAGCATTGTGATAGATATAGATGATCTCCTTACCGGTAATCAAATCACGCCTTTCCTGTTTTTTCATCTGGAGCAATCCTTTATAGGTTACGGCTATGCTGTCAGGATTGGCATCGCTCAATATCACGCCACGTTGAGCCGTGCTAACGGTAGGATTTCCGTCTACAAGCACGTCCATTTTGTTATTCACCGACACTTCTTTGCCTGGTAGCAGTGCCGCCATGCCAAACTTCGTTATACCCGGAAAGGTCGCCTGCATCGCTTCAAGCGTCGCCTTGCCTCTGGTATTGTGGTTAAGAGCTTCGGAGAGTTCGGCGGCCACCTCATAGCGCAGTGCATCGGAAATTATCACAAACACCCGGTTGCCTTTGCTCACATTCGGAGAAACATAACGGCTATAGAATCTGCGCTGTTCATTTATCTCCGAAACATAGCCAAGCGAATCCAAATCGTCCGCTATGGCTTTTGTCCATGCCGAGGTGAGCTCCTTTAAGAACCACTCACAGTATAAACCCTCCACCACATCGGAACATTTCTTTAGAGCATCCTCCAAGATGCTGTTCGGATATTTCAGTGTACGGCCGAAACGATAATGGAAGTGCCTGTAATGGCTGTCCATTTCATAAGCGTCGGTCGTATAGAGTTTCCAGATCTTCGCAGGTTCGACAATATGGAAGCCGTCAATATGCGCCAGATAAAACTCCCGCATCCTGGCGATATAATAAAGACTTTCCATATAGTCCTCTGTCAGGGCATACCAAGTGGCGGTGCGTCGGTTCTTTACCGCAACGATGATGTCCTCCGCCCTGATAACATTTTCGCCAATCTCGGTAAAGAAACGTTTAAGTATGCTTTCATCGATTGCAGGGAAAGTATCGCTCTTCAAAAGGATATTTATCTCCGTCTTATCAAAGCGGTCGGCAAGATGCAGTTCGTGTTCAACAGAGCGACAAATCTCGATCAAGCCGTCGCTTCTATCCCCACGTTGCCATTCATGCACAAGCTGATAGCAGTACGCTTTACATGGATCGGAAATAAACCGTTCCAAGCCACGCAGAGCGGAAGCGGGCAACGTTTGCGACAAGGCGGTGATGAGGATATGTGCGGCAAGGTCGGAAAGCGGGCGATCATCTGCGTTTGTATAGCCTGTATACCTCTGCACAAGCTGCCAAAACGCGTCGATGTTGCCGAATTTCTCAATCGCCGTCAGCGCAGTGTTGTTTTCCTTCTCCATGCCCGCTGTCAACACGGCGATAATCACGTCCTGTGCTGAACCGCCGTTTATTCCGCACAGCACCGCCATAATGTCGATGTGCAGCTGGAGCGGAGTTTGGTATGTTCGACCAATACGGCGCAATTTTGCCTTTCGGTCTTTGTTATCGAGGAATTTAGCATACAGTTTCATAGTCTTTCTCATCGCCGGAGACGGCTCCACGGACAGTTCCTCCATTTGCAGGGATACAAGGTCGGCGCGGAATTCCTCGCTGTAAAGTTTGATGTCCAGCAACCAGTCGTCACGACCGTCCTTTTCATAGGCAAGAGGGTCGTAAACCAGGTAATCGCCCGTAAGGTCGTCCGACGAGAGCAGCTTCTTAATGGCAAAGTTGTTTCTGCCCGTGAGTTTAACAATACTCACTCCGGGCAGATCAAGCTCATCAATCGCATCCGCAAACTCGCCATCCTCGTCGCGCCAGAAGACGATTCGGCGTTTATGAAATTCCGGCAACGGCGCGGCAAACCGTTCCGCCAGCCTTTGTTTTATTGTTTCCGACAGCATAGTGCCCTCCTATATCTTCGCCAGAACATCGGCGAAAAGCTCGTAATTTTTCTTCACGCCATCGTCGAGGTCTATTGCAATATTCATATCGGCGAGATGATGTACCTTTTCCTCGAAAACAGTTATTTCTTTCAGTTGCTCTGACAGCTTATCCTGCTGCTTCAAGAGCCGCGCACGTTCCGATCCCGTAGCAGTGTTTAGAACGGTAACAATATGGGAAAGCTGGGTACGGTAACGCTCCTGCTGTTCGTGAACGTAATCTGTCCGCAGTTTAGCGAGAAGGTCACGCGAATAGCGGTGCAGATAAATGAGAGCCTTGAAACCGTTCTTCTTACCGCTGTCAAACAGCCAGTAAATGGGGCGTTTCTTGTATATTCTGCAGTGGTCGGCGTAGAAATCGTTTAGGAAGTAGTTCCGGATTACCTCGCGCGGTGTACCCTTGCCGCCGAGTGCATCGGCGATGAATTTCAGATTTTCCTCCAAGGTTTCCGCGCCATAGACGACACGGACAAAATCTACAAACCGGCCCACAATATCGTCGTCGAAATACTCGTCGTCGCAGATGGGAAGGATATTATCCTTATCGGGGACAAACGCTTTATACTTGTCCGCATCCCATTCGCCGCCCGCATAGGCAAGCCCTTCCACATCAAGCGAGTAGCGCCCGAACATGCATCCCACAGCATAGCTGATAAAGGATTTGATGACGTCCTGTTTGGTCAGCGCGTATTTACTCCCCGACATGGATTCCGGTATATCATCTCTGCTGTCGTAAATGCGGTAGACAGTCACATCTTTATCCTCGACCTCCGGCGTCAGCTCGTCCTGCAAGCCGTAGATATCGATGAAGATGCGATTTAATTCTTCTTCGTTGGCTTTGAGCGTATCGAACCGCTCCTCGGTTTCACGCTTCCACATGGCAAACGCTGCCGCGGTCGTCCGCTCACCACAAATCATCGGATGCCGCTTGAAATCCCATGAGGTTTCAAAGGAATCCCAGTCTGATTTGCTAATATCGACACATATTTTGACCAATTCATCAACTCTATCCTTATGGCTAACCTTGAATGGCAAGGATTCAAGATAACCAGAAGGAAAGTTAATTGTTGGATTTATTACAGAGAAAATATATTCGGCTACTTTCGTCGTTAGGAAGCCAAGTACAGTCCAAAGATAACCATCTTTTGTCACTTCGCACAGCGGTCCCGCAGCATCATAAGTAAAGCCAATCGGTGAATACCTACAGTGAAATTTAGATGCAGAGATGCTATTCCAAGTGATTCCGTCCTTAAACTGCTGACTTCCGTTGTAATTGTGAGAACGAACTCGTTTACCCATATAATTATCAAATTTCATCTCATACCCATCGTTCGCCCAATTGACGACATAGGACATGTTTCCATACCACTTTCGGAAATCACCACCTTTTTGAAGTGGATACCAAGTTTTCTTCATAGGGTCTGAGTTTGGATTAGCACAAAACTCAATATTATCATTTGATACTTCAAACCACAGACGCAAGAAACGGTCATTATCTCCTGATACCATTCCGATACGAGCATCTATGACTTTTTTTAGACTTGGATAATCAAAAATATCCAAATTCTTAAGCCAATACGCTATCGGCTGCCCCGGTATCTTTAGGAAAACATCTTGCGAAGTATAGTTCAAACCAGTATGTTCAAAGAATGCCTTTTCGCGTATATCGGGCGTTTCCACGTCTCCTTGTTTGGCAAAAAGCCGTAAATAAGTGCCTACATATTTCCTCACAGGCTTCTTGCAAACAACAAATGTTGTTGACCCAAAATCCGACCCGAATATTCCTCTGCCCAGATGCACCATTGAAACAATTCGATTATTGTTAATAATGTTCTTTCTGAGTTTCTCGTAACTCGAAATAAACATCCAAACCGGAATGTTAATCATAGCCATAAAACCAGTTGGATTACAGAGATAAATAGTCTGTTCCATAAAAGCGGTACTAAGGTCACTTTTGCTGTCGGGGTAGTTCTTTTTCACAAAGTTCGACAGCTTTGTACTCATACCCGAACTGCCCATATAAGGCGGATTGGTGACAACCACATCGTACTTCTGCGCCAAAAGACGTTTGAAGTTCCACACGCGCAGAGCCGTTTCATCATCAGTCTGTTCCAAAGTCATCTGCCCCAATTTAGGTTCCGGCCTCGGCGGGAGCGCATCAACTTTAAGCAGGCTGCCGTATTCCTCGCCGTCGCTCCAACCCGTCGGGTGGTAGACCTGCGGCCTGACGTTTTCCGTGAGAATGCGGCGGTTGTATCGCCGCGCTTTCATCATCAGTGAGAAATACGCAAGCTGATAAGCCCTACGGTCGATGTCCAGACCGTACAGGTTCTTTTCCAGTATCAATTTCGCCGCGTCGCGGGGATTATAGCCTTCGCTCTCGTATATCTGCATCAGCACGTCAAAGGCGTACGCCAAAATATGCCCGCTGCCCATGCAGGGATCGATCAGACGGATGTCTTCGGGCCTCATACTCTCATATTCCTTGCGGATGGCTTCCAGTTTGACCGCGACTTCAGGCGTTTGCTCCGCTTCATCGATGTAATATTCCCAATTCGATTTTAGTGCGTCGTTCGGATGTCCCTCAATCCACAGCCTGCCAAGGGAATTCTCCACCATATACCGCACAATCCAGTCCGGCGTAAAAAGCTGTGTGGCTGCGGGGATTTTCTCTTTCGTGATTTTAACGTTCTTTTTCAGTCCGTCAAATACTTCCTGTTTCGGCTCGGTGTTATAATACTGGTACAGCCAGCCGATAATCTGTACAGCATTGTGCCGATTATCTTCGTCGTGCCAATTACCTTCGTCGCGCCAATCATCTTCGGGAATGTCGGTCACGAGCCTTCCGATGACGCCATCGGCTTTGAGGATATTACCCGGCAGGAGCATTTCCGTGTAACCGCCCAGCCGCTCGAACATCTCCGGCAGCACGGCGTTTAAGGCGTTGCACTGTGTCAGTAGCAGATAGCGGTAGAGTTCGTCGGTTTTGTTTTCATTCAGCAGTTTGGCCACTTTTGCCTTATCCAGCCCTTCCAGCTCAAGGTGCAGTGCGTCTTTGAGAATTTCGGGCTTGAATGCTCCGCTCGAATCCGAGAACACGCGTACATGGGTAGGCAGATAGTCGTTAACCTCCATAAAGCGCAGAGCGGCAAAGCGGTTAAACCAAGTGTAGGCAACCTCCTCCACTGCCTGCTGAAAACCGAGGCTTTTGATACGGTTGATAAAATCCTTGCGCTGATTGATCTCGCCCGGCGTGAGGACACGGGAGTTCACGGTCACGGCATTTTCGTCGCCGTATCCATTTTCGTCTATACCATAGAGGTAGGCGCGCTGTTTTACCTGCGCTATCAGTTCATTCCGCGCCCATACCGCATATTTTTTAATGGCGTTTTTGTCCATGCTCTTACCCCTTTAGTTGATCTGGATTCCGTCGCATGTTTCCAAGATGTCATATAGTTTCTTTCGGATACCGTCAAGATAGACGTCTACATCCTCGCGGGAGGTCAGCCGCTTAACTGGAAATACATCGTAGCGGCGCATATGTGCGATTTCCTGCGGTTTCCGTTCTTCATCCCCCGGCAGAAGCGGGGAATCGTCCATAATGATTTCTATCCGCCTGCATACTTGGTCTTTATAGTTCAACAGCTGCGTAATCATCGCGTCGAGGACAGTCAGGCTCTCGGCACCGGCAACCTTCTGCTTGTATTCAGTAAAGCGATCGTCGGCTTTCCTGACCTCGCCGGTCGCGCGGCTTCCCACACCCGCAAGGGTATGCACATCGCCCATACACTGGGTGATAATGCCGAGCACTTCTTCTTTTTTCTGTTCGAGCAGCACCCCGTGAGCGGCCTTGATATCCTGCATCAACTCCGGCAAATCCTTAATCCTGTCGTAGGGCCTGGGTGCATTGAGAATGGAGGCAATCTCCGTTATCCTGGCATCAGTGTCAGGGTCGGTGGCAAAGTAGTCGCGCTCGTTCATCAGGTCGTTTTGCAGTTTGCGAGCCGCATCAAATATCGTCCGCTGGGACTTGAAGAAGGTTTCGATTTCCTCCATATCCTCGGTAGCATCGCGTAAGAGGTCTTGTTTTTGTACAAGACAAGTTAGTAGCGCGACATTATCCTTTTTCTGAGATAGAATGTCGTCCATCAAGTCGCGGGCTCGGATTACCACTTCCTTTTGCGGGTAGCCTTCGCGGATGCATTCCTCAACATAGCGGCCGTAGCGTTCTTTCTTCTGCATTAGGGTATCCACCACAAAATGGATTAAGCGGTCCTCGTCTTCGGGTATGCCCATCTGGCCGAGCCAGTCGCGCAGGAACCTGACCGTTTTGCGCATTAGGTCCTCAGACGGAGCGATGCGGCGGCTTACGCTCGCCTTGTCAATTTCGGACTTCATACGGAGGTAGCGCACGAGGTTCTTGTCGTCCTTGCCGATCGCCGCGCCGCCGTAGCGAATTTCAACTTTCTGCGAAACGATAAGCCTTGCGATAATAGCCGCGATGTCAATCTCGCGCCAACCGTAGGGTATCGCCTGATAACGCCGCTGCACGTCGCCCATCGACACGGGAACGTGGCTGTAATACCGCTCTTCGAGCCATTGACTGACTTCCGCAACGGCAAATTCGTTGTTCGAGCCGCTGCCGGCAAAGCCACCCTGTTCCGGCTCGCCATTGAGGATGGAAAGAATGTCCGCGTCGCTCTCGCTGAAACGATTCACAAAGTTCAACTTTGAATAGACGCTCTCTATAAGCTGCTTCAGGGCTTCGTCAATTTTCGCCTTAGCATCGCCATAATTGATTTCAATCTTTTCGCCGTAGACATAGAATGTTCCTTCGGCGATGGCCTTTTCTATCTGCTTTCTGGCGTTCTCTTCGAGTATCCGCGCCTGCGCCTGTTTGCCGCGTATGATGTCCTGTATGCTCTCCGGCAACTGCGACACGTTCCTTTGCCTCATGTACTTGCGTATTTTGGCGGCGGTTTCGAGCTCCTCAAAATACTGCGCCTGACTGGATAGCAGGATAATAGCCTCGTTGTTGGCCTGCGAGTCCATAATCAGCTTAGCTTCAGGAGCATTGTAGTAGTCGCTCGCCACGGTCACGAAACGCAGGCGAACCCCTCCCGTAGCAGTACCAATGAGGGTTTCGTCGATGTACTGGTCATAAGCAAAGTCATATTTGTTGTATTTGTATTTCTTTGACGGGTATATCTCGCTGAAAATAGTCTGCCCTATGCTCTGGACGATGGCCGCGCTGTCCACGGATGTGTTGCGGATATCGATGGCGATTTCCTGCTCCTCATCGGTAAGAAACGAGTAGGTGTCGCCATTTCTGGCAACATAGTTCTGCTTTTCCAGGCGTTCCAAGCTCTCGGCAATTTCGCGCCGCAAAGATATCTTGTCCGCACGTATATCATCTATCATAAGCACGGCTATGTTATCAATGTTCGCCTTGATATCGTCGATATAACGGATGAGGTAGAGCAGTTTTAAGACCGAAACATCTATCTGCTCCAAACCATCGTGCTCGTCGGCGGCATTTTGGCAGCGGTCAATCACCCGGCGTATCGGGCTTTCAAGAAAGGTATGCACTGTGTCATAGAACTGTGAGAACGGCACAAGCGCATTCTCGTCTTTGTCCTGCACCTTTTGTGCCGCCTCTTGGAATCCGGAAAGCATCGAGCGCTCACCGCCTGATAAGTGCTTGCCGGAATTACCGTGCTTGCGGATTTCGGCGAGCACCTTCTGGATGATGATGAATTGGTAGGGCACGAACGGATAGGTTGCGGAGAACTCGGCACCGTCGGCATAACCCTTGATGTCCAGTACAGCCTCGTTGAATGTGAATAGATTCTTTAATACGGCGTGTTCCCTGTCATAAACCATACGCAGGAGCGCATCCGCATCCTCGGTCTTTTCAAGGATACGTTTCTTAATGACCTCGTCCACCGAAGCGGAGGACAGAGACAGCCGCGTGTCGAAACGGCTCTGAATCTTTGAAAAATCGTCTCCGCTGATTTTAACCACTGAGTCGATGGCTTCCTGGCTTGTGACTATCACCCAGACTTTGCCACGACACCTGCTGCCGATTTCTTCAACGATGGACTGGAGGTTAAGCAATAGGTCGCCATCGTCGCCGATGTACTGGCCTACCTCGTCAACACAGAACAAGAGCCTGAAGTCTTTGCCTTTTGAATCTACGTATTCTTTTATTTCCTCAACAAGCTGCTTGATACTCATGTTCACACTCTCTTCGCCATTAAACCAGTTGCGGGCAGCTGTTTCGCTCATGCCGAGAACACTTTGCAGAACGGACACAATGTCGTCCTCAAAGAAAGCATATGAATCTCTGGCTTCTATCCACGGCACGCCGTTGATCTCCTCAAACTTCTCACGGAAAACGCCGGTCTTGCCGCACTTATCCACGAAACGTTCCAGTTTCGCAACCTTCAAGTCTTCACCATAAAAACCGAGATGGTTGTAGAACATCTTGGCAAAAACCCTCAGGACTGCAGTTTTATCTTTGTTAATGGGCCCCTCGATATCGATATTGAACAATATCGACTCTGTGGGGATATTTGTACAACGGACAACCGTGGCATACATCATCGGGTCATCGAACTTATCTTTGAAAAAATCCACGGCACGTCTGCCTGCAACTTCATGATTGGACAGCAAATAAGACAGCATTTTAAGTAAATGGGATTTACCGCTTCCGAAGAAACCCGAAATCCAAACTCCAATTTTATCGGTTGGATGGTCAATGGCTTTAGAGTAATTATCAAAGAAAGTATTAAAGTGGCGGTGGAGTTCTTTAGTTATGATATATTCGCTAAGTTCCTGTACAAGGCTCTGCTTGTCATCCTGCGCCACCTTGATAACGCCGTTAATATCACGGTTTATGTCCTTTTTGAACATCCTTTGAATCTTCATAGTAATTTCCTCCCGCTAAAGTAGATTGAACGCCCTGTAATAATTCCCGTCGTGGAATTTATCGAACAGGATTAGGCTTTGCCCGTTAAACTCCCCTGGATAGAACATCACAATCGGTACATCTGAGAATGCCTGCTGCATACTGTCGAGCATTTTGTGTGATCTCATAAATGGGTACACTTTACCTACGCCCGTCAGGAACAGCACATCGCCGAGTTGGTGCGGCTCATATTTCATCTTGGCGAGGAACGCCGCCGGCGTGGCTATCTTTTGAAGCTGAGCGAGAATGTAGTCCTTGCCTTTCTTTTCCTCCAGAGACGGCACGGTGGCAAGCACTCGCTTCTCCTCCAATATTTCGAGCAGTATCTTGTACATATCTCGCTCGATGATCCTGTAGTCGTCAGACGGCGTATTTACAAGCCGCTCAACGTAGTCGCGGACTATGAGTTCGTACTGCGGCTCGTATTTGAAGACGTGAATCCCCACCTCGTTAGAAAGCCCCTTGTTGGCGAGGAAATTCGCGTCGGAAATGCGCTCTTTAATCCTATCAAGTTCTTGTTTAATGTCTGCCATAATCATACTCCTACCTAAAACAATTGAACGCGGCAAGCGCGGTCAAGTCATTGTTTTCGCGGATGCCTGCCTCCAATTCCGCGCTGATGAAGATAGGGTTCAACGTAGTATCCCTCGCGCTGTCCAGCATCCCGGTTTCAATCAGACATTTGGTAAGTACTTGTTTTAATTTTATTATTGTCTGTTCGCTCCAGGCCGCCACGTCGTCGTTCTGCTCCTGTAAGCGGGAGAAGAACAAATTAATATCTTTCTTGGTATAGGAAAAATCCTGTTGGCGGTACTTTTCACCGATTAGGCCCTCCATAAACTCACGGACAAGGCGGTTGTAACGCATCATAGCATAGAGGTTAATCTGTTTAGCTACCTCAACGGGCGCATTCGCCAGCTCATAGACCAGTTTCTCGTTGTCAAGCGCAACCAGCCGCTTGTAACAAGCGCGAGCTATTCTTGTCACCATGCGTTCTGTCGGGTATTGGAATAAGTTGTCTCGCTTAACATATTCAATTATATCTTCAACGGATTTGCCCTCCAGATACTGTTTCGACACAATCCTCATCTCGTAAAAAAGGAATTGCTCAGCAGTCAGGGTTCCGTTATAAGGCATGTAAATATCCATAATATTATATCACCTTTTCACGCCTCTCTGAGCTTAAATCGCCATCGACAGCTCATTCAATCTCGGCACTCTTGCCGCTGTCGACCCAAGCGTCGACTTCCGAAATTTTGGACTTATATTGTTTACCAATCCGGCGGTACGGGATTGCGCCTTTTTTAATCCAGTTGCGGATCGTATCTTTGCTCACGCCGAGATGCTGGGCGATCTCTTGAGGCTTGACCATTTCTCAGGTTCGATAGACATTTGCCTTTCCTGCTAATATTACCCTGTGTTTAAGACTCAACCATTATAGCATATTCAACCCTGCCTTACAACGAATATCATTGATTTGATATGAATTAGTGCGAGCTGATGTAATGTCAACTTTATTGACAATCTCATGGCAATATGGTATTCTGCGAAAATAAGATGCATATGGCATAATTGATCATTTTTATAAGCGATAAATTAGCATACAAGCTCATAGGTTGCAGAGATGCCGGATAGCTACTAAATGAGTTTTTATATTGTATATTTACAATGGAGGTAGGGGAAGGATGTATTCCGAACGATTAAGTATAGTTGTGATAGGCAGCATAAATGTAGACCTGGTCATAGAAACGCCAAGGGTGCCGTTAGCTGGAGAAAGCTTGATAGGTTATTCTCTCGAACAATTTCTCGGAGGCAAAGGCTCCAATCAGGCTATCTCGCTCAAGCGCCTGGGCGGCGATGTTATATTTTCAGGCAAGACCGGAAATGATGCCTTTGGGAACTACGCGGTCGATAACCTGCGTGAAGAGGGTTTAGACACATCTTATATATTTACGGACAACAAAAGCGCCACGGGAATAGCGTTTATCATTGTCGAGCCCTCTGGAGAAAACCGTATCATAGCTATCCCAGGAGCAAATGGCAAATACGGCATCGCTGAAACGAATTCTATGGAGGCTGTTATACACGGTTCGTCGTTAGTCCTGTTGCAATTAGAAATACCTTTGCATTCTATAAAACGGATTTCAAATATAGCCAAAGAGAATAATATACCTGTATTGATAGATGCCGGGCCTGCGCAAGCCGCTCCGCTTGAATTGTTTAATGGCGCAACTATTGTCAGCCCAAATGAGAGCGAGGCCTTAGCCCTCACAAATATAATGGTAAATGATATTTCATCCGCTAAGAATGCTGCACGGATATTGCTTAATTCGGGAGCGAGAAATGTTGTAATGAAACTCGGAGCAAACGGCGCTTTGATCGCAAATGATTCAGATTTCAGGCATGTTCCCGCTTATGATATTGAACCTGTAGATACTACGGCTGCAGGGGATGCGTTCACGGCCGCGTTGGCGCTTAAATATGCGCAAGGAGCCTCTATAGATGAGGCGGTATCGTTTGCGAATGCCGCCGGGGCTTTAACCGCCTTAAAAAAAGGCGCCCGGCCTTCACTGCCTTATAAAAAAGATATTGAAGCGTTTATAACAGAAGATCACCCGAGGAGAACAGCATGGATATAAAGATTGCGCCTTCGCTCATGTGCGCCGATCCCCTCAGGCTGGAAACGCCATGGAACAGTTGCAGCTCCCCGGGGCCGATACGTATATTTATATACCTGGAATTTTTGGGCATCTTCTGTAACTTATAGTTGCGCTTACAGCTGTATGCCGATATTTTTAGCCGCTATGCGAATATAATCGGCAGCCTGCATGCATTCGTCGTCGGACGATAAATGTTCTATGATGAGCGGCATATCACCGTCCAATGCATCGAGATGTTGCAAAAGAACAGAATAATTCAAATATCCCAAGCCGGCACGCACCTCGTCCAGATGTACCGTAAGCCTGCCCGAAAGCAATGTATCCTTTGCATGACAACTTTTTATATACGGCCCAAGTTTATCTATAAAATCGCATATAAATGTGCCATTATTATAATAACGAGCCGGACTGTTTATAAGGTTCACAGGGTCAAAATGCACAGCAAACCGAGGTCGATCTATAGCGCGCAATAGTTCTAAATAACTTTCAGCCGAATCAGGATATATCCAGGGCATAGGCTCCAGCGTATAAAAAGTATGCGATGGTTTTACAGCATCTATTATCTCTCTGACTGTATCCACTATCATGTCAAACGTTTCTTGCGTCAAATTATCGGGATGAGGGCCATCCCATTGTTCGCCACGCGAACCGGCAATATTTACACAGCAGCGCGCTCCGACCCTGTCGGCTAAATCCAGTTGTCGCTGGCATAAAGCTATAGCATCACGACGTTCGGTCTCATCTCCGCTCAATGGATTGCTCCATGCTCCTACTTCGGCTATAACTATATCGGCACGAGCCGCAGCTTCTACATACGCCTCCAGCTTCTGTTCTTCGGCATCGGCGGCAAGAGGCCAAAGCGCAGCTCTGTACCCATGACGCTTCAGCGCTTGTATCCAATTTTCAGGGTCGTAATAATCATCAAATATAGGACCACCTAAACGCATGATAAATTCCTCCTCGATTTTTATTCGCTCAAATGCTGGTGCAATACCGGGCAAGGCATAGAGCATATAGCCGTGCCCCCAAATCATACCACGGCATTATACTCATTTTAGTTTTTTACCAACTCTGCTCTAAATACTTTACAATGATGCGGTTTCAAATTACACGTGTAATTTTCCTTATAAACCCCGATATTTTCATGTTCCCACAGATCTCTCATCTTAAAGCCATAACCGGTTAGAGATGGTAACCCGATATCCCAAAATTGCAAGGAACCTCTGCCATCTGTATCTCCCATATTGAAGAAACCAATTCCAAAGCTGCCATCGGAAATAGGCTTAACAAGCACTTTAACGTTATTATAAGCTGCATTGCCGCGATCGATAAGATAAGCTTGACGCCCTTCAGGATCTTGATTTAAGGCAATCAGTTCTTTATTGGTTAAAATATTTAATGTTTCCTGACCCATCTTGCGTATATCACACCCTATCATTAAAGGGGAATTCATCATGCACCAAAGCGAGAAATGTGTTCTGTATTCCTCATCGTTGCAGCCACCACGACCCACATTTCCTTTGCCGTACATGCCGACTACCAGCATATCCATATCATTATAACAGTGCGAGGCATTATAACAATCTTTATCCATTTGACTCAGTGCAATATCTCTGATCGATTCCCACTTATCCTCAATATCCCCAGTAGAACGATACATATGTGCACCTGTCGAACGAATCCATGCATATACATCATCAGCACCCCAGTTACAAGCACTGAAAAGGATATCCTTTTGGCAGTTTTTTAAAGCCATTCCCATCCTTTTATAAAGTATATGCCCGGGAATATGATGAGGTTTATAGCAATAATCATATTTAAGGTAATCTACACCCCAGCTTGCAAAGGTCTCCGCATCTACAAATTCATGTTCAAAACTGCCTGGATATCCCGCACAAGTCATAGTGCCCACACAAGAATACATGCCGAATTTTAATCCTTTAGAGTGGACATAATCGCTAACCGCTTTCATGCCGTTAGGGAATTTACTGTGATCAGGTACTAATAAACCGTCTTTATCCCTCGTTTTTTCCGCCCAGCAATCATCGATTACAAGATATTGATAGCCTGCATCTAATAATCCCAGCTCTATCCAGTCATCCGCTGTTTCTTTAATCAATTCCTCAGATATATTCTCTCCGAATGTATTCCATGAATTCCAACCCATGGGCGGTGTATGTGCTAACATTTTATCTCCTCCACTTAGTTTATTTGCAGATCTGATGCAAGCGGTTCAGGACGCTCACATTTGCTTATAGGCCAATAATGAGTCCCATTTTTTGAAGCATCGTGGATACCCTGCATGATATCCAATACATGGAATGCCATCTCGCCGTTAGCCCTATGCGGTCGGCCCTCCAATACGGCATAAGCCATATCAGCCACCCCGATGCCGCGGCTGTTATCGGAAAAACCATAAATCAGCGGTATCTCTTTCCAGTCATCCGTATCTTTTCTTTTCAGCAGCACAGGGCCTCCAAATGTATTAGGATCAGGCACTATAAGCGTGCCCTCACTGCCGTATATCTCCATTCTTGGCGCTTGTGATGCCCACACATCAAAGCTTGTCACAATAGTAGCTATCGCTCCGCAATCAAAATCCAGTATACCCGCTACATGGGTCGGCACTTCAACATTTATTTTCTTACCGTATTTGGGTTGACTGGTAATAACTCTTTCATCGAAAGTTATCCGAGCTGAGCCAGTCACCCTGCGCACATGACCCAGCATAGCTATAAGGGCGGTAAGGTAATAAGGGCCCATATCGAACATAGGCCCTCCTCCGACCTGATAATAAAACTCTGGATCAGGATGCCAGCTTTCATGTCCATGACAGAGCATAAAAGCAGTTGCAGCCACCGGTTTGCCTATCCAACCATCATCGATGAGCTTGATGCAGGTCTGTATACCGCCTCCGAGGAAGGTATCGGGTGCATTGCCTACAAGCAATCCCCTGTTTTTTGCCATATCAATGATCCTTTTACCATCCTCGCGTGAGATAGCCAGTGGCTTTTCGCTGTAAACGTGCTTTCCGGCCTCCAAAGCCTTCATTGCTACTTCAGCATGAGAACCAGGAGTGGTAAGATTAAGGACAATCTGTATATCAGGATCGGCCAGGAGTTCTTCAACTGTACAGTATTTAGGAATACCAAATTTTTGAGCTTTCGTACAAGAGCGCTCAGGTACCATATCTGCACAAGCTACTACATCGGTAACATCAAATACGGTGGTTAAATTTTTTATGTAAATATCAGAAATATTTCCGCAGCCAATAACGCCTACTTTAACCTTGTCCATCGGTTTAACCCCTTCTATCTTACAACTTCCTTGCCTTCGGCCGCCCATAAGAAACCTCGCCTCATTATTTCACGAGGCTCTTTCATTTCAAACATATCGGCGTGGTGGCCTAAAGAACAATAAAATACCCTGCCCGCTCCCCAACGTTTAGTCCATACTACCGGAGCGTCCACCTGGCCATTGGCCGCATGGTAACCATCTACTACCGGAAAACGAGTGGTTGCAAGCACTTCAACGGCCGGATCTACATGTAGATAATATTGTTCGGATTTGACTACAAAGTCATCTATTCCTTCAACTATAATGCTGGAGCCTCTTTTGATATTGACGGTATATTCCACACCGTCATTCCCAGGATGCGCAACCCAGTTGCCGCCTGTCATAAATTGCCACTCAACGCATTCCCTGAATGCATCACACATACCGCCATGACAGCCGGCAAGACCAACCCCATTTCCTACGGCTTCTATTACCGGATTGACTTGTTCCTGCTTAATACTCCCCATAGTCCATATAGGTATTATTAAAGACAAATCCATCAATTTTTCCTTGTCCAGGAACGAATCCAATGTATCAGACACTTCCACCTCAAAATTCTCGCCTACCAGTATCTCTCGAAATACATCAGCGAGCTGAGTTGGCTGATGTCCTTCCCACCCACCTTGTACAATCAACGCTTTCTTAACCATTACAAACCCTCCAAATATAAATTCACGCGTATAGCTTACTATATGCATACTACAAATACAATCGTTATAAGCTATAAACAATTTGGCAATTATTTATGGCTGCGGTATTTTATCTTGCAATTGATCGGCAAACGCCGTCTCAAATCGTTTCTGTTCTTATCCCCAAAACTGCCTGTCGAGATTTCTGTATTGTACGGCTTCGGCTATATGCGCTTCGGTTATATTGTCCGAACCGTCCAGATCGGCTATAGTCCTGGCCACCTTCAATATACGATTATATGCCCTGGCGCTTAGGCTTAATCTCTCAAAGGCTTGATTCATAAGCTTTCTTTCTTTGATGCCGAGATGACAATACCGACTGATATGCGCTCCGGACAATTGCGAATTGAAGTATATGCCGCTGTCCCTATAACGTTCCAGTTGTATAGCTCTGGCTGCTTCCACCCTCTTTTTTATATCAGCCGAGCCTTCTGCTAACGTGGAGTCATCGAGGTCGTCATAGCTGACCGGCTGCAACTCCACATGCAGGTCTATGCGATCAAGAAGCGGGCCAGACACCTTGCTGAGATAATTCTTTATCTGAAGCGGCGTACACGTACATTTAGATATGTCCGGATAAAATCCACAAGGGCATGGATTCATAGAGGCAATCAATAAAAATTTAGCAGGATAGCTTATGGTAGCGCTTACACGCGATACCGTGACCCTCTCATCTTCCAAAGGCTGGCGCAGGGCCTCCAGTGCATCCCTGCGGAATTCCGGCAGTTCATCCAGAAATAGCACACCGTAGTGAGCAAGCGATACCTCGCCTGGCTTTGGAATCCTACCACCCCCGATGAGGGCAGCATTTGATACCGTATGATGCGGGGAACGGAATGGTCTATTTGTGACCAATCCGCTCTTGGCATCTATAAGACCAGCTATACTGTGCAATTTAGTAATTTCCATAGCTTCGTCGAATGTAAGGTCAGGCAATATGGTAGGCAAACGCCTGGCAAGCATGGTCTTACCTGCCCCTGGCGGACCTATAAGCAGAACATTATGGCCGCCGGCTGCTGCGATCTCCAATGCACGTTTAGCTTTGTGCTGGCCTTTTACATCGGCAAAGTCAACATCATAATTTATACGGTGGCGCATGAAAATATCATCCACATCGCAACGAAAGGGCGATATAGGCATTTCGCCGTTCAAGAAAGCAACCACATCAGCCAGGGAGGATATACCGTAAATGTCGATGCCGTCTACTACGGCAGCCTCCTGAACATTTTCATATGGCACTACCGCTGATGCAAAACCCAATTGCTTAGAGGCTATTATCATCGGCAATATACCTTTTATAGGTTTTAAGGCTCCCTCCAACGACATCTCTCCCAGAAACACAGTATTCTCCAAAAGTTCCGGTACTATAGCGCCTGTGGCAGCCAGTATGCCGATAGCTATCGGCAGATCATATGAAGCACCTTCCTTGCGTGTATCAGCCGGTGCCATGTTTATGGTTATGCGTTTTAACGGAAACTCCATGCCGCTGTTTTTTATGGCTGTGCGCACCCTCTCCTTGGATTCTTTGACAGCCGTATCCGGTAAGCCGACTATGTCGAATACGGGTAATCCGTTGGATACATCGGTTTCAATGTCCACGGCATAACCGTCTATGCCCATCAACGCACAGCTCTTCACTTTAGAAAACAATTCCTTGGCCTCCTGCTCTTACCTTCTAATAATATCTGTTGTCTCCCACTTCAAAGGCGTTTTTTATGTGATTTATATTTTGTGTATCGTTATTCGGCAAATAGACTTCGATAATATCGAATCTGCAATTAAGATCGGCATATTGTGGATGGCTTGCCCTATAAAAAGCTGATATCCTGTAATAGCGCTGCTGCTTTCTATAGTCCACTGCTTGATAAGGATAACCGTAACGCAACGATGTGCGCGTTTTGACCTCAACAAATACCAGTTCATCACCGTCAAAGGCCACTATATCCATTTCTCCTATAGGACAACGGTAATTGCGTTCCGATATCTTATAGCCATGTTCCAGGAGATACGCTGCGGCCATGTTCTCGCCCGCGTTGCCGAGACTACGCCCACTGCTCACGGCCGCGCCTCTGATATGAACTTTTTTGTAAAAGTTATTCTATGTATGGGGCATATACCGTATTTCCTTATAGCTTCTATGTGTTTTTGAGTGCCATAGCCTTTATTATGTATAAAATCGTATTGGGGATATTTATCGTGATATTGAACCATAAGGCGGTCCCGCGTTACTTTAGCTACCACAGATGCTGCCGATATACAAGCTATAAGGTCATCGCCGCCTATCACGGCTTGCTGAGGTATTGTTATATCCAGCATATCCCTACCATCCACCATAACCCTATCAGGTTGTATGCTCAGCGACAACACCGCCTGTTTCATGACTTCTAAAGCTGCCCTGCGTATGTTTATTTCATCTATACGCTTATGATCAACCGATGCTATCGCTACCGCCAATGCCTTATCCAATATAATATCGTGCAGATATTGGCGTTGTTTCGGCGTGAGTTTTTTTGAATCCCTCAGCCCATCTATATGCAATCCAGCAGGCAATATGACCGCTGCAGCCATGACCGGTCCTGCCAGCGGCCCTCTGCCCACCTCATCTACTCCTGCTACATAAAGCTTTTGCATTATCTTAACCCTCCGCAGGTGGCATTTCCAACGTTATAGGTCCTATGGCTCCTTTGCGAAAGTCATCTATCAAGGCGGCGGCACCGCGGTGGATATCCGCTTCCCCGCCGCTTTTCAGCCAGCCTTTATTCATACATATGGCACTTAATAACTCATAAGAGTTCTCTCGCTTATCAGTTATTGAGACACCATATCTTTGAGAAAGTCTGTCAAGATATCTCGACTGCAATATATCCAAAAGGCCAACGGCTATTTCCTCTATATCGACGGCAGCATCATCTATTGCTCCTATACAAGCCAAATGCAACTTTACGATTTCATTTTTAAGATTAGGTTTTAATATGCCGGGCGTATCCATTATCTGAAATTCATCCACTTTGAACCACCCCACCTGACGCGTTATACCTGGACGTGCACCCACTTGCGTCCGCCGACTTTTAGCCAATGCATTTAATATAGTAGATTTCCCCACATTGGGAATACCCACTATCATCGCATTCTTTACCCTTCTATCTTTATGCCGGTTTTCCACGCTCCTCATTATATCTTTGAGCTTGCTTATATCTGCACCTGATTTAGCATTTATGGCCGTAGCTTTTACATCTTTGCTTTTTAAGTATTTAAGCCACGTATCTACCGCTCGTTTATCGGCAAGATCAGCTTTATTAAGCACTATTATTCTAGCCTTATGCCCTATCATTTTATCCAACACCGCATCACGGCTGCTTATAGGTGCCCGGCTGTCCACAACCTCTATCACTATATCAACCAACCTTATAAATTTCTTCATATCCTCTAGTGCTCTGGCCATATGCCCCGGATACCATGACTTATTCACGCTTTACTCCTCCTCAGAAGCACTGGCCGCACCGTTGGCAAAGCGGTATGTGGTATCAAGTGCCCCGATACGGTTTACAGGCCAGATCCGCAGCACTGCTTTGCCCACTATGTTATCTACGGGCACAAATCCAACCTGCGGGTCTCTGCTGTCCTTGCTGCCATTCCTATTATCGCCCAACACAAATATAGTACCTTCTGGCACTACGCTGTCTTCAAAGCCAACTAGTGGTTGGGCGGCTATATAGTCTTCCAACAATTGTTGGCCGTTGACATATACATCGCCGTTTTTAACCTCTATCTCATCGCCGCCTAAAGCAATTATGCGCTTTACGAAATTCTCCTTCATATCCCCTGGGTACTTAAATATAACGATATCGCCGCGTTGAGGCTCATTAAATCTATAGCTTATCTTATCGACGATAAGCATATCACCGTCATTCAGCGTCGGAACCATAGAACTGCCTTCCACCGTTATCGGCTCGAATATAAAATAACGTATTAAAAATGCGGCCACAAATGCTATAACTATGGCCTCTATCCATTCCACAGCTTCATTGCCGCCCTTGCTCTTGCGCTCGTTATCCATATTTGTCTATTCTCCTTGCAATAAGTAAAGGACTGTCCAGACAGTCCTTTACTTATTGATCCCTTCTTCTTTGATCTTAGCAGCCTTTCCGGTCAAACCGCGCAGATAATAAAGCTTGGCTCTTCTTACTTTGCCACGCCTTAATACTTCTATATGGTCTATTTTGGGGGAATGTAAGGGAAACGTCCTTTCCACGCCCACACCATAAGATACACGGCGCACTGTGAAGCTTTCCCTTATGCCGCCATGCTGCCTTTTAATAACCACGCCTTCAAAGGCCTGAAGTCTTTCGCGGTTTCCTTCAACAACTTTAACAAAAACCTTTACCGTATCTCCTACCTTAAATTCCGGTATATCGGTTCTAATTTGTTCTGCCTCTAACGTCCTTAATATATCCAATTTATATCCTCCTTTCATTCATATCGTTTAATAAATCCGGCCTGCGACAAGCCGTACGTTTTAATGCCATCTTATTGCGCCACTCCTTCACTGCAGCATGATCACCCGATAAAAGAACGTCAGGAACGCTCATGCCCTTGTAATTGTATGGACGCGTATACTGCGGATATTCCAGCAATCCCGAAGAGAAACTCTCATCCATATAAGATTCATCTTTATGGAGAACACCGGGTACCAAGCGGCTGACCGCATCTACTATTACCATAGCCGGCAATTCACCGCCTGTCAAAACATAATCCCCTATAGATATCTCCTCGTCTATTAACGCATCTATTATCCTCTGATCTATGCCTTCATAGTGACCGCATAATATTACTAAATGATGATGCCCGGATAATCGATAAGCCGTGGCTTGATCAAAGCGCCTACCCTGCGGCGACATATATATTCTATGCAATTTATCGTCGGGATAACGCTGTTTTATATAATCAAAAGCATCGAATACGGGCTGCGGAGTCAGTATCATACCTGCCCCTCCACCATAAGGATAATCATCTACTTTACCATGTTTATTCCGCGAAAAATCCCTTATATCATATAAATTCACCGTCAGTATACCGTTTGCTATAGCCCTGCCAAGCACGCTGTGCGTAAACGCCGGCATAAACATTTGAGGGAATAGCGTTAATATGTCTATGATCATCTTTCTCAATCCAACAAACCTTCCATCGGCTCTATAACTATACGTTCTCCTTCGATATCTATAGTTTTAATGACATCCTTAATGGCGGGTATAAGTACCTGCTTTTGGCCATCCACTACATCATACACATCGTTGCTGCCGGTGGGTAAAACCTCTTTGACTTCACCCAGATATACACCATCTACTGTGTATACTCTGCAGCCTATTATATCGCCCACATAATATGAACCTTCGGGCAATGGTGCGGCATGCTGCCTATCCACCCACAGATGCTTATTTACTAGCTCTCGGGCAGCATTCATATCATCTATGCCGTCAAGCTTTATATAAACGACATCATTACCATATTTCACATGCTCCACGCGATATGGAAACATACAATCTTTATCTTTTATATAAGCGCATTTCAAGTCATCGAAACGCCTTATATCGTCGGTAAGCGGTTGTATCTTCATTTCACCGCTAACGCCGTGCGGTTTAAGTATTCGGCCGATTATAAGGTACTCTTGCATATCGTTAAACTATATCCACCGTTACGCGCTTTTTTTGCCTACCGGCTGCTGACCTGACCACTGTCCTTATGGCTTTGGCTATATGTCCTTGCTTGCCGATAATTCTTCCCATATCATCAGGAGCAACCCTTAATTCAATGATTACGGAATCCTCATCCTCTTTCTCTGTGATCATAACCTGATCCGGATGGTTTACCAGCGCCTGAGCTATAAATCTAACCAATTCACCCATAGTTTATCCCTCCTATTTCTTTATGAAATAGTGCCACTCTGTTTCAACAGAGCTCTGACGGTATCCGACGGTTTAGCTCCCTTTTTGATCCACTCCAATGCCTTCTCATTATCTATCTGAACCACTGCCGGTTGGACCATAGGATTATAATAACCTATCTCTTCTATAAACCTCCCATCCCTGGGCGATCTGGAATCCGCCACGACTATCCTGTAAAAAGGAGCCTTCTTAGCGCCCATGCGCTTTAGCCTCATACGTACAGCCACAAAATTCACCTCCTTTCAAGTGCTTTAAAACGGCAGCTTCAGCATGCCTCGACGTCCAGATTTTTCCATGCTGGTAAATTGCCTCATCAAACGTTTGGTTTCTTCAAATTGCTTTAATAAGCGGTTGACCTCCTGTATGGTAGTGCCGCTCCCTTTGGCTATACGCCTTCTCCGGCTGCCGTTTATAATAGCCGGTTCACGGCGCTCCTGTTTAGTCATGGAATTTATTATAGCTTCTATACGGCCTAATTCCTTGTCATCGACCTGTATCTTACCCATCTTCTTAGCATTAATGCCGGGTAACATGTCCATTATCTGACTCAATGGCCCCATCTTTTTAATCTCATGGAGTTGGTCAAGGAAATCCTCCAGCGTAAACTGCTGGTTACGCAGCTTATTTTCCAGCTCCATGGCTTTTTTTTCGTCTACGGCGGCCTGGGCTTTTTCTATGAGAGTGAGCACATCTCCCATACCGAGTATACGCGATGCAATCCTGTCCGGATGAAACGGTTCTAAATCGTCGAGCTTTTCACCCATACCGACGAACTTTATCGGCTTGCCAGTTACCGCCTTGACAGACAACGCCGCGCCGCCTCTAGTATCTCCATCAAGTTTGGTCAATACCACGCCGTCTATAGCCAGCCGTTCATTGAAATTTTTTGCTACATTCACAGCATCCTGCCCTGTCATGGCATCCACTACAAGCAATATCTCATCGGGATGTACAGATAATTTGATATTCTCTAATTCCTGCATCATCTCATCATCTATATGCAACCTGCCAGCCGTATCCAATATCACGACATCGTTGGAATGCTTTTTGGCATATTCCAGTGCCTGCTGACTTATAGCCACAGGGGATGCTCCCTCTAATGAGAATACCGGTATATTAACCTTTTGGCCTACTATCTGTAATTGTTTAACAGCAGCAGGCCTGTATATGTCGCAGGCAACCAATAACGGATTTTTACCCTGCTTTGCCAAGTATCCGGCTAACTTGGCCGATGTGGTTGTTTTGCCCGAGCCTTGGAGGCCCACCATCATTATGACCGTAGGCGGCGCAGAAGCCCATTTTATCTTGCTTTGGCTGCTGCCCATCAGCTCTATCAATTGTTCGTTTACTATCTTTATAACCTGTTGACCAGGCGTTAAACTTTCCAGCACGCCCTGTCCTATAGCTTTTTCTGTTACCTTGTTTACAAATTCTTTGACGACAGTATAGTTGACGTCCGCTTCAAGCAACGCCATACGCACATCGCGCATAGCCTCTTTTACATCACTTTCAGACAATTTACCCTTGCCGGTAAGTTTTTTAAAAGCCGACTGAAGCTTCTCGGTCAATCCTTCAAAGGCCGTATGCTCATCCCCTTTCGTCAGACAAAGTTTTTATCAGCGCGCGCATATCATCCAAACGGCACTGCATGATATCCATCTGCGCTAATATATCGTCTAAGTATTTTTTCTGTTTCATATGCTGCTCCAACAGGTGCAGTTTGCCGTCCAGTTCGTAAAGCTGAGCCTCTCCGCGTTTTATATTATCGTGTACAGCCTGACGCGTTACTCCCATTTGCTCGGCTATCTCAGCAAGCGAAAGGTCGTAATTATAGTGCAAATCCAACATATTGCGTTCCTTATCGGTTAATAAAGAACCATACAGATCCAACAACAATCCTACTTCGGCTATCCTATCCAAAGCACTCCACCTTGCCGTAAAGTATTTTTGCTTGTCACCAACTATTATAGTATAACCTACATAGTTTTGTCAATCAATATCTAGCAGCGCCATAGGTGAAGCACGAATTTAAGATGAGCAATAAATCGGGCTTAGAGGGACACTGAAAATAAATTTTTTCTCAAATAAAAGCTGGATTAATTTTTGCCCATATGTTATGATAGTATTAGGAAGGTAGGGATAATCATCAATGAACGATACTATCATAACATATGCTGGAAGAATCTTCACCAGCGAAGATATAGAGCTCATTAGATGGGCTGCAAAAACATATCCATCATTATCAAGACAAGAATTAGTCAGCACAGTGTGCGAATTCTTGGGTTGGACGACACCTGCAGGGCGGCCCAAAACAATACAATGCAATTTATTACTCGAAAAGCTCGAAACCGAAGGGATTATTCAGTTGCCTCCGGTTAGACATTTTATGAAAAGAAAACTTTCTACCAAAAATCAGAATATGGAGTTTAACACAAATCTGATAGAAGGAGAAAGCCGAGAATTTGAGCCTGTATATCTGGAAATCGCCAAAGCGGGTGAATCTATCAACCGGTGGAAAGCATATGTAAATCAGTATCATATGCTCGGCTACAAGAATGTGTTCGGCTCTCAACTACATTATTTCATAAAATCAGGAGACAAAGAACTGGGGTGTTTGCAATTTTCAGCATCGGCATGGGCTCTCGAGCATAGAGACCGATGGATCGGCTGGAGTATACAAGACAAGAAAGAACGTTTGCACCTTATCATAAACAACAGCCGCTTTCTTATCTTCCCATGG
>JASGMM010000086.1 GCA_030156435.1 Clostridiales bacterium
TTTGTTCCGCTTGTTATGGCTTTAGCGAAAATAGGCTTATTGGACGAAAATGATGTAAAGCCCCAAATACTCGAAGCTATAGAATTACTTAAAATTATGAGAAACGAGCTAAATCCGTCTAAACCTGAAGCCGATAATCTATCTAAACAGTTGGCCAAGAAATTTTACAATAACCTGCCTGTTATATATGGCGTTGTAGGCACCAGTGAAGTCGTCGCTCAACGTTGGAAAGGGCAGATATGCGAGAATGCCAAAGCGCCTGCTCATTACAATATATTCCCGGAATGGAACCACAATGAATTAGTTGGTACAGAGGTACCTGCAGATTTGTTGAAGAGGTTCCAGGTTATAATGCTTAGGGACAAAAACGACCATCCGCGCATACAAAAACGCATAGATATAACAAAAGAGATATTAAAGCAAGTGGAAGGCGGAGTTGTCGAAATATGGTCCAGAGGCAACAGCGATATAGCCAGAATATTTTCGCTTATCTATATAGGCGATTATGCTAGTGTATATCTGGCCTTACTGAACGGTGTCGATCCGTCGACCGTCGAGAAGATAGATTTGCTGAAAAACAAGCTGGCCAAGATGTAATGAAGGAAGAGAAGGTGTAGGATTTGGAACTGGTTTTGGATACGCATGCCCATACAGTAGCATGCGGGCATGCGTACAGCACCATAAAGGAAATAGCGGAGGAAGCAGCGAACAAAGGGTTAAAGCTTATAGCCATTACAGAGCATGGGCCCAGTATGCCCGGCACTACCAGGCCGTATTTTTTTAGTAATATACGGGTGGTACCCTCTAATATATGCGGCGTTAGAGTATTAAAAGGCATAGAAGCTAATATTATGGATAGCGATGGCCGCCTAGATTTGCCGGACAATTTACTTGCCAGATTGGATATAGTCATAGCCAGCCTTCATGATGTGACAATACAGCCCGGCGATGTGGAATACAATACGCAGGCCATGGTAAATGCCATGAAAAACCCATATGTAGATATAATAGCGCACCCTGGCAATCCTGTATTTGCTATCGATATAGAAAAAGTAGTAGAAGCAGCAAAGCAATATAATGTGTTGCTGGAGATCAATAATCATTCATTTACAGCGCGCAAGGGCAGCTATGATAATTGCCTGAACATAGCCAGAAAGGTTAAAGTATTGAATTGGCAGGTAGCATTGGGAAGCGATGCGCATATATGCTATGATATAGGCAATTTTACGGATGCAATGGATATAGTGACTAAAGCAGAAATGACAGAGGATAATGTCATAAATACGTCGGTATATAAGCTGCTGAATTTCTTAAAACAAAAAGGTAAAGCGGTGGAATTTATTGATTGATGAGGAGGGGGCTATAGTATATGCTCTATGTAGGTGTAGACTTAGGCGGGACTAAAATGGCTGCCGGCGTAGTAGACGACGGCGGGCGGATATTGGTGAGGGATACCATGCCGACGGGCCGCGAGAGGCCGTTTGAGGTTATAGCGGCCGATATGGCTAAGCTGATACTGTCGGTTATACAAAAGGGCGGTTATGCGATAGATGATATAAGCGGTATAGGTATCGGCTCACCGGGTGCAATAGATAACACCAATGGCATAGTTATATTTGCCAATAATTTCGGATGGCATAATGTGCCGTTGCGCAGTGAATTGCAGAAATATATTGATTTGCCCATTTATATGGAAAACGATGCTACAGTGGCTGGATTAGCCGAGAGCGTTTATGGCGCGGGCAAGGGTGTTAAGAATGCTATCACGCTGACGCTGGGCACCGGTTTAGGCGGCGGCATTATAATAAACGGGCACATATACAGCGGAAGCCATCATGTGGGCAGCGAATTGGGACATCTGATAGTGGAGATAAACGGTCGTCAATGTACATGCGGTAACCGGGGCTGCTGGGAGCAATATGCATCGGCTACGGCGCTTATAACGGCAGGTAAAGAAGCCGTACTTAAATACCCCGATTCGCTGATATTGAAATTCGCCGATGGAGATCCGGAAAAAATAACGGCTAAAACCATAGAAGATGCGGCCAGAGCAGGTGACAACGTGGCGGCTGAAGTGTTCGATGAGTATGTATATTATCTTACTATGGGCATAATATCTATTATAAACGCTTTCGATCCTGAAATGATAATAATAGGGGGAGGCGTATCCGGGGCCGGCGACTTTTTATTGAAGCCTTTGACCGAAAAAGTAAAGGAGCATATATTCTATAAAGAATTGGATTTTGCTGATATAAGGTTGGCCGAATTGGGCAATGATGCCGGCATAATCGGTGCAGCTATGCTGGCTACCGATAAATATTTCATTTAGCGAGGGGTTATGACTTTTGGACAAGGAACAAATATACCGCCTATTATGTATGGAAATTGATCCGGCAAATATAAAAGTAGATGAGCCTATGAAAGCTCATACGTCTTTTAAGATAGGCGGGCCGGCGGATATATTTGTTACTCCGGATAAATTAAATGAGATATACGGCGTATTGAGGATATGCGGTGAGCATGGAGTGCCGTTGCTTGTTATGGGCAACGGCACTGATTTGCTTGTTTTGGACGGCGGTATACGAGGTGTGGTCATGCAGATCGCTCATAAGTGGGCTAAAGTGGATATAGAGAACACGTTGGTGACCGTTCAAAGCGGGATACTGTTGTCCAGGTTGTGCAAGGTATTAGCCAAACGTGGATTAGGCGGTATGGAGTTTGCAGCGGGGATACCAGGTACATTGGGCGGCGCATTGGTCATGAATGCCGGTGCTTACGGCGGTGAGATGAAAGATGTAGTGCAGTCCGTCCGTGCCATTGATGTAAATGGGAATGATAGATGGTTTCAATCTGAGGAATTGAAATACGGCTATCGAAGCAGCATATTTCGGAACGGGAGATATACGCTGCTTGAGGCTAAACTATGCCTTGAGCCGCGAGAACCGCAAGTATGCATGGATAATATAAACGATTTGAATCTGAGGCGTCGAACGAAACAGCCGCTGGAATACCCGAGTGCGGGAAGCGTGTTCAAAAGGCCTTGTGGTTGCTATGTAGGCCCGATGATAGAGCGAGCGGGCTTAAAAGGTATGTGCGTGGGCGATGCCCAGGTATCGGAGAAACATGCTGGCTTTATAATAAACCGCGGCAATGCTACGGCAAAGGATGTACTGGAGCTTATAAACATCGTCAAGCAGCGTATAAAAGAGCTGTTCGGTGTAGAATTGGAGTTGGAGATACAAGTAGTAGGCGAGGAGAATTAGCCTATTGACGCTGAAAGCTAATTATGTTACTATATTTATGAAAATTAAATACGGCAAAGCCTTTATCCAGAGAGGTGGAGGGACGGGCCCGATGAAACCCAGCAACCGACCATTAGGTCCGGTGCTAATTCCTGCAGGAGGTATTTCCTTCTGAAAGATGAGGGTATGTGATAGAATAAAACCTCTTCATTTCAGAAGAGGTTTTTTATTGCATATGTAATGTGTCAAAAGGCTTTGGTGTAGAGCAGAAAGGAAAGGACTAATAAAAGCATGAACAAAAGATTTTTTACTTCAGAGTCGGTTACTGAGGGGCACCCCGATAAGATCTGCGATCAAATAGCCGACGCCATATTGGATGATATAATGTCCAAGGACCCTATGGGTAGGGTGGCATGTGAGGTGACCGTTACTACAGGCCTGGTTTTGGTGTTGGGCGAAATATCTACTGACTGTTATGTCGATATACCTAAGATAGCGCGCAACACTATAAAAGAGATCGGGTATACCAGAGCAAAGTATGGTTTTGACGGCGATACCTGTGCAGTAATAACATCCATCGATGAACAGTCGCCCGATATAGCGTTGGGTGTAAACCAGGCATTGGAGATAAAGAAAGGTCTTTCAACAGAAGAGTATGAAATTATAGGGGCAGGCGACCAAGGCATGATGTTTGGCTTTGCCTGTGATGAAACCCCTGAGCTTATGCCTATGCCCATAGCACTAGCTCATGAGCTGACCCGTCGATTAGCATATGTGCGCAAAAACGATATACTGCCATATATAAGGCCTGACGGGAAGTCACAGGTGACTGTTGAATACCAGGACGATAGACCGGTAAGGGTGGATACGGTGGTTATATCCACGCAGCACGGACCGGAAGTTGATCATGATACCATAGAAAGGGATATAATAGAACATGTCATAAAGGCGGTTATACCGGCCGATTTGCTTGACGATAACACGAAATATTATATAAATCCCACAGGTCGGTTTGTAGTAGGCGGTCCGCAGGGAGACTCCGGTTTGACCGGACGAAAGATAATAGTAGATACTTACGGCGGATACGGCAGGCATGGAGGTGGCTCATTTTCCGGTAAAGATCCTACTAAAGTGGATCGCTCGGCTAATTATGCGGCGCGGTATGTGGCCAAGAATATAGTGGCCGCTGGCCTGGCTCGGAAATGCGAGGTGCAATTGGCCTATGCCATAGGCGTGGCTCATCCGGTATCAGTATTGGTGGATACTTTCGGTACAGGCAAAGTAACAGATGACATTCTAGTAGATCTAGTCAAGCGCAACTTTGATCTACGGCCGGCCGCTATTATAAAGAATCTTGACCTACGGCGCCCGATATACAGGCAGGTAGCGGCATATGGGCATTTCGGCCGCCCCGATTTGGACCTGCCGTGGGAGAAAACCGATAAAGCGGGCATATTGCTTGAACAAGCAAAATCAATGGTATAGCTCAAGAATATAGGCTGTTGCCATGACAATCTATGGCAACTATGAGCGGCAAATCTTCTACAACAAGCCGATATATGGCCTCGGGTCCAAGATCCTCAAAGGCCACTATGTCGGCTTTTTTTATACAGTTCGCTATTAAAGCTCCGGCACCGCCTGTGGCAGCCAGATAAACTGCTTTATATTTTACCATGGCGTCTATTACAGCGCGGCTTCTGGGACCCTTGCCTATCATGGCGTTTAAACCGCGTGCCAGCAACGGCGGCGTATATGTATCGACGCGACTGCTGGTTGTGGGGCCTGCGGAACCGATGACCTGACCAGGCTTAGGCGGGCACGGTCCGGCATAGTATATGGTTTGTCCGGCTATATCAAAGGGTAAAGGTAGATTTTGATTTATTAGCTGTATCATACGCTTGTGAGCCGCATCGCGGGCTGTATAAATTATGCCGGTCATCTTGACCATATCGCCGGCGTTAAGGTCGTCTATAGCGGCTTTAGACAATGGGCTTACTATGCTTTTAATTTCCATATTTCAATTCTCCTATAAAACAGCGGTTTTATGCCTGGAAGCATGGCATTGCATATTTATAGCTACCGGCAGTCCTGCTATATGCGTAGCGAATGTTTCTATGTGAACAGCCAGGGCTGTAACTGTTCCACCTAACCCTTGCGGGCCTATGCCGAGGGCATTAATAGCGTGGAGCAATTCCTGCTCCAGTGAAGCTACAGATTCATTTGGATTTGGTTGGCCGGCATCCCTCAATAAGGCTTTTTTAGCTATATACGCAGCCTTTTCCATGGTGCCGCCTATGCCTATGCCGAGTATAACCGGTGGACATGGATTGCCGCCGGCTGCTTTTACCGTATCCAGCACGAATGCCTTTATACCATCTATTCCATCGGCGGGTTTTAACATTTTGAGGGCGCTCATATTTTCACTGCCAAAGCCCTTGGGGACGACGGTAATGGATAAAGACGAACCGGGTACCATTTCAACATGTATTATGGCTGGTGTATTGTCGCCGGTGTTTATGCGCTCAATAGGGTTACTCACTACCGATTTTCGCAGATAACCCTTCGTATATCCGCTCCTCACCCCTTCGTTTATTGCGTCGATTATGTAACCGCCGGTTATATGCACGTCCTGGCCCATTTCCACAAAGACCACCGCCATGCCGGTATCCTGGCATATAGGCATTTGCTGCTCGCGGGCTAGTTTTATATTGTCGATTAGCTGGTTCAATATATATTGAGCTCGCGGCAACGATTCTTTTTTGGCAGCATCAGATATAAGCTGCTCGACATCCTGGCCGAGATCACAAGCCGCGTCTATACACAGGCTTTCCACCGCGTCGGTTATAGTTTTAGCATCTATTTCTCTCATAACAATACCACCTTTTGGTATACTCTATGTTAATGTTATAATACATTTTACCATAAATGAACTTAAAATGATACGGCGTTATACGCCTAATGGCTACGACGATATTTATCTTTTTTCATTGTGTACTCCCAGCCGCTGCAGCTTTATGAGCGGTTGGTATCCGCATGTACGCGGTCACAGGAGCATGTTTTATATGTCGGTGATCCCGCGCTTATCAATATGTTGGAAGCCTTGAAAGAGAGAATGCTGATGTTTTATTTGGAAACATGTGACGTAGTGTCGTTTAAAACCGATAGAAGATAGAGGATTTATTAAATCAATGCCGAATATTAATATATAGGATTTTATAGGGATATGTACGGGAAAGGATATTCATTATGAAGGCAATAATGGTTATTTTCGATTCATTAAACCGCCATATGGCTGTGAATGGGTGAAAGCACCTAATTTTGAGCGTTTGGCGGCTAGGACGGTAGCATTTGATAATTGTTATATGGGAAGCGCGCCTTGTATGCCAGCCAGAAGGGAACTTCATACGGGCAGGTACAACTTTCTGCACAGGAGTTGGGGCCGCTGGAGCCGTTCGATGACTCTATACCGGAGTTGCTGAAAAATAACGGTGTATATACGCATTTGGCAAGTGATCATTATCATTATTGGGAAGAAGGCGGCTGTACATACTGTACGCGGTATAATACATGGGAGGCCTTTCGAGGGCAAGAAGGAGATCCTTGGAAAGGCGAGGTCAAAGACCCGTATATTCCGGAACATGTGCCTGGGCAAGGAGGAAAACTGTGGCAGCAGGATTGGGTAAATCGAAAATATATGCCAAAAGAAGAGGATCAACCTCAGGCTAAAACTTTTGCTGCTGGCTTGGAATTTATCAGGACGAATTATACTGAGGATAACTGGTTTTTACAGATAGAGACATTTGACCCGCACGAACCGTACTTTACGCAAAATAAATACAAGGACCTTTATCCCCATGAATATGATGGCACTCATTTTGATTGGCCGCCGTACAGGCGCGTTGAGGAAACACGGCAACAGGTCGAGCATTGTCGTTATGAATATGCCGCCTTGGTCAGCATGTGCGATGAATATCTGGGCAAAGTGCTGGATATGATGGATGAACTGGATTTGTGGAATGATACAATGCTCATAGTAAATACCGATCATGGCTTTCTATTGGGAGAACACGGCTGGTGGGCCAAGACTATACAACCGTTTTATAACGAGATAGCGCATATTCCGCTATTTATATGGGATCCCCGATGCGGTATAAAAGGCGAGAGACGCCAAGCCCTTGTGCAAACGATCGAGAACCCTATAAATAATCCGGATGTAGAGAAAATAATGATAGAGCATATGGTTGAATTGATGAAAGCAAACGATGCTCCGACGGAACAGTTTGAGCGACTAGGATTGGCATAAGATACGCTTGTCTTTTAGCGGAATGGGAGATATTAACATTGGTAAATGTGATTGCAGGGTTGAAGGAAGAAAGTTATAAACATCAGTTTGGTGTCGACGATCCTAAAGATAATTCAGCATTGTTTGAGTGCAGGCATATGTCGGTGACAACAGGCAAAAGGGATTGGGCTGCTTTTCAGGTGCTGGTGGCGGCTGATGAGGATATCATGTTAACTGTAGGAGATAGTGCCGCATTTTCGCCTAAAGGCCCATTGGCACAGGTCAGGGTCGCGGTAGAATTAGAGGGTTTCTCGAAGAATGCTGTCAATATGTATCATATAGGTTTTGTGGAGGACGATGACCGGGTATATAAGGCCGATATACTGCTTCATGATGAAACGATATACGTGGGGGAAAATAGGGTTCAGCCAGTATGGGTGGAAATTGCTGTACCTGAAGATATGCAGTCCGGCATGTATGATGGGAAGGTTAGGTTTTATGCCCATAGCATGTTTGATGATGAGGACAAGATCGGCACACTGGATTTTTGTGTAAATGTTAAGGATGTGACCTTACCGGCTAGCGAAGATCGCCGTTTTCACCTTGATATTTGGCAGCATCTGTCAAATATAGCACGCAAACATGAAACGCTATTGTGGAGCGATGCCCATTTCAGAATCATGGAAGAATATGTGAAGAGTTTGGCCGCATTAGGGCAGAAAGCTATTACTATTATTGCGTCGGAAATACCCTGGTCAGGTCAGCGCTGCTTTAGGACCACCAATTATTTATCGGATCTATTCGAATACAATATGGTGAAGGTGGAAAAAGACGAAAATGGTCAGTTTTGTTATGATTTTTCAATCGTGGATAGGTATATAAATTTATGCTTCAAATATGGTATAGATCGTGAAATAGAGGTATTTGGCCTCACCAATATATGGATAGATGAAGAATACGGGTATGGTTGCGTGGTAAAGGATTATCCTGATGCCATAAGGGTGCGGTATTTGGATAGGAAGGATGGTTGTTATAAATACATAAAGGATGCTGATGGCATAAAGCGGTATATAAAAGCTGTTGAGGCGTTCTTTGCAGATAAGGGTTTAATCGACAGGGTTTTGGTTGTGGCTGATGAACCGGCAGATGTGGAGCTGTATAAAAAACGGTTGGATACGCTTAGGCAGATAGCTCCGATGTTTAAGTATAAAACGGCCATAAACCATGTGGAGTTTATAGATGAGTTCAAGGATGAGGTGCAGGATTTTGTGCCGATATTGCCATGCGTATGCGAGGGCTGGCAAACGTTACAGAGTATTAAG
>JASGMM010000001.1 GCA_030156435.1 Clostridiales bacterium
CTATTTCTTCATAAGCCTTTATGTTCAGGCCTTCCAGTGGTTTGCCGTATGCTTCTATTATGGATTTGGCTATGGGATGATTGGAACGGCTCTCGGCTGTCGCCGCTATCATCAGCAGCTCATCCTTATCCATACCGTCAGACGGTTCGATCTTCGTCACCTTGAAAGTGCCTTTGGTCAGCGTCCCCGTTTTGTCGAATACGACGGCGCCCACCTGATTCAATGCCTCGAGGTAGTTACCGCCTTTGATCAATATGCCACGCCGCGAGGCAGCGCCTATTCCGGCAAAGAAACCCAGCGGTATGGACAAAACCAGAGCACATGGGCAGGATACAACCAAAAACACCAATGCCCTGTATACCCAGTCGGCAAATACAGCCTGCGGGATAACCAGCGGCGGAATGACGGCTATGGCCAACGCCGCAAACACCACTATCGGCGTATAATAGCGCGCAAAACGCGTGATGAATTTTTCGGTGGGAGCCTTTCGGCTGCCGGCCTCTTCCACCATCTTCAGCACTCTCGACAATGTCGACTGGTCAAAAGGCTTATTTGTTTCTACCTCTATCAGCCCATATGTGTTTATAAAACCGGCCAGCACATCATCGCCGGCTTTCACCGTCCTGGGCACCGATTCGCCTGTCAGCGCGGAGGTATCCACCATGGACTCACCTTGGCTTACCGTGCCGTCCAGCGGTATCCTCTCTCCCGCTTTCACCACTATGGTATCGCCTATACTAACGCTACGGGCATCTACCCTTTTTACAGCACCGTTATGCTTTAAGTTGGCATAATCCGGCCTTACATCTATAAGCTGTTTTATAGAGCGCCTTGAGCGATCCACAGCCTTATTCTCAAAATACATGCCTATTTGATAAAACAGCATGACCGCTACGCCTTCGGCAAATTGCCCTATAGCAAAAGCACCCAATGTAGCTATGGACATGAGCAAACTCTCATCGAAAACCATACCCTTTATCATGTTTTTCACGGCTCTGAGTAAAACATCGCCGCCCGATATTATATAAGCGGCTCCGAACAATACAAACTTCAGCCATGCGATATCAGGGATTAAAAATGCACTAGCATATATGATTCCGGCTATAATAAGGCGATACAAGGAGATATCCTCTTCGCCCTCTTCATCATTACCTTCCTCAGCATCATTCAAAGAACGCATATTAACCTGAGGCTCTATATCGTTTACTATATTCTGGGCCAGTTTTATAACGTGCCCTTTGTCATGCCCATCATCCACGTCGATGGAAAGCCGGCGTGTCGCGAAATTTACCGATGCATCGCATACGCCGTCTATGCGTTTTATTCCATCCTCCATTTTAGCCGCACAATTAGCGCATTCCAAGCCATCTAGTATGAATTCTTCTCGCTGCTCTGCCACAAATATCACTCCAGTCACATCAATATATGCTCAATTGTTCATATGTTAATTATATTATATACCTTTCTGCAGCGAAGTCAATATCAGGTTTTATATTAATATTATATCAACCAAGCTATTTCCGCCAAATATTAGTAATAATTTAAAATTAAAGCAGGCGTGTATGATCATATACGCCTGCTTTAATTATCTTATACTGCTAATCCCGCTCTGTAACCAGCTTCAACAGCCTCCAAAGCCTTGCATACTTTGACCGCATCGCCTATAGCTATAACCTGAGGGACCTTTCCTTCAAGCTGCTCAATCAATGTATTCACAGATCTGGCTCCTACGGCCATTACTATTGTATCCGCTGGACCTATTTCGGTTTCCGCCCCGTCTATCTCAACTATGACGCCGTCGTCTAGTATCTCTTTTACAGGTGCATTGACATATATCTTCACGCCATTTTGTTCTAAATCTTTCATCAAGAAGTACCTTACCGCAGCTTCTTCATCCTTTGCAATCTCCGGCAACATCTCAACTATCGTAACCTCTTTGCCGTGGTTGGACAAATGATCGGCCGTTTCGGATCCTACCATGCCACCGCCTATAACTATCACCTTGTGCCCAACGTTAACCTTACCCAGCAGCACATCATTTGCATTGACCACATTGGATCTGTCTTTACCTGGTATATTGGGCACCAGCGGTTCTCCGCCCGTAGCCACTACCACAGCGTCAGGCGCTTCTTTTTCAACGATATCTACCGTCAGTTCGGTATTAAAGTGTATATTTACACCATATTTTTTTAACTGGTTATATTGCCAAACAATAAACATATCCACTTCGCCTTTATTTGGCGGTATAGCTCCTATAGCATATTGCCCTCCCAGTCGATCGCTTTTTTCGTACAGGTGAACCTCATGGCCGCGCTGCGCTGCTACTATAGCAGCCTCCATTCCTGCCGGACCTCCTCCTGCCACAAATACCTTTTTCTTTTCTTCAGCCGGTTTTATAACAAGCTCAGACTCCCTGCCCGTTACAGGATTGACCAAACAGCCACCCGGATTCCCCCTATTCAGGCTGCCTATACAGCCTTGCAGACACCCTATACAGTAATTGATATCATCAAATTTTCCCGCAGCAGCTTTATTAGGAAGCTCTGGATCGGCGAGCGAGGCCCTGCCCATAGCCACGAAATCAGCTTTGCCTGAAGTAATGACAGTTTCGGCCATTATAGGATCATTAATTCTACCGACAGTTATCACCGGTATAGAAACCACTTTCTTGACCTCTGCAGCAAAATCGGTGATCCAGCCATGACGTACTGCCGCCGGCGGTACTATAGCTTGCATGCTGGCATATACACCTGCAGAAACATGGATAGCATTTACCCCGGCATGTTCGAGCAATACAGCTATGGTCTTCGTGTCTTCTATAGTTCTGCCTCCAGGTACAAATTCATCGCCCGAAATCCTGAATATTATCGGAAAATCATTACCTGCCTTAGCCCTTATATTGGATATGATCTCTAAAGGAAATCTCACTCTGTTTAAGAGACTACCACCGTATTCATCGGTTCGTTTATTAGAATAGGGAGACATAAATTGGGCTATGAGATAGCCATGCGCCCCATGTATTTCTACGCCGTCAAAGCCCGCTTTTCTGGCTCTCAATGCACAATCACCGAATTCCTCGACAATTTTATGAATCTCGGCTACGGTGAGTTCATGTGGTATCTCTTGGTTAGCCGGACATGGTATCGGCGATGGAGCCACTGGTTGCATGCCTATAACGAAATGATTTGTTTGCCTGCCGGCATGGTATATCTGCGCTACTATCTTACTGCCATACCTATGTACCCTTTCTGTCAATTCGGAATGTCCTTCTATCTGAGCGTCATCCCACAATCCCGGAATACCAGTAAAGCCTTTGCCCCTGGGATCAACAGCATAGTCTTCGGTGATTATGAGTCCCCAACCGCCTTTTGCTTTTGTTTCGTGATAAGCTATAAACTTCTCAGTAGCAGTGCCATCGCTATTACAAAAGTTCATTACCATAGCTGGCACAACTAATCTGTTAGCCACTTCCATTTTGCCAATATGCATAGATGAGAAAACGTTTTTCAACATGCTATATATCTCCTGTTTCTTTCATATTTCTCGTCAAAAACAACGAGTGCACACCACAAGTACTACTATTCCCAGATGTATTGATAATATTTTATCATAAACACCGCTGAAAAACAACACATCTCTCACCCATAAATATACAAGTGAGAGATGTAGATGATTATTCAGCCTTAACACAAGCCTGCTGACTGACTAGTCACTATAAACTACTATACTTTTATACCTCAGGCAATGCCTCCAATGCTCGTACCAATTCGTCCTCCGATAAAGACGAATCCTGCAACCGGCCAGACAGATACGCATCATAAGCGCCCATATCGAAGTAGCCGTGACCACTTAGGTTAAACAATATAGTTCTCGATTTTCCAGCTTCTCTTGCTGCCAGAGCTTCATCTATAGCCGCTTTTATGGCATGCGACGATTCAGGCGCCGGTATTATGCCCTCATTCTGGGCAAAGAGTTTGGCAGCATCAAATACCTCACGCTGATCATAGGCTTTAGCCTCTATTAAGCCATCATGCATTAGTTGGCTTTCTAAAGGTGAGGCACCATGATAGCGCAATCCACCCGCATGTATACCCGGCGGCATAAAATCATGCCCTACCGTATACATCATCATCATAGGGGTCAACTTAGCGACATCACCGTAATCATAGGCAAACCTGCCCTTGGTCAGGCTCGGGCAAGCCGTGGGCTCCACAGCCATTATACGGGTATTTTTACCCTCTTTTATCTTATCGTAAACAAAAGGCATGGCTATACCGCCGAAATTGCTGCCGCCACCCGAGCACGCTATTATCACATCAGGATAGTAGCCGGCCTTTTCCATTTGCTTTTTGGCTTCTAAGCCTATAACGGTTTGATGCAATACCACGTGATTGAGCACGCTGCCCAGAGCATAATTGGTGTCGCCATGGTTAATAGCATCCTCAACAGCCTCGCTTATAGCTACACCCAGGCTGCCCATAGAATTCGGGTTCTTAGCCAATACATCCCTGCCAGCCTGTGTCTTATCACTTGGACTCGGTATAACAGAAGCCCCAAATAGCTGCATCATTGAACGCCTGTATGGCTTCTGCTGGTAACTTACCTTTACCATATAAACCGTACATTCCATCCCGAAGAAATTACACGCCATAGCCAGAGCGCTGCCCCATTGACCCGCTCCGGTCTCAGTGGCCAATCTCTTTATACCAGCCTTTTTATTATAATAAGCCTGCGGTATGGCAGTATTGAGTTTATGACTGCCAGCCGGGCTAGCACCCTCGTATTTATAATATATTTTGGCCGGTGTATCCAAAGCCTTTTCTAATCGCTGAGCCCTATACAACGGTGACGGTCTCCACAATCGATACAACTCGCGCACTTCTTCAGGAATCTCTATCCATCGCTCGACGCTCATCTCCTGCTTTAAAAGCTCTATAGGAAAGATCACCGAAAGGTCCTCTGGTCCAGCCGGTTGGCCGGTTTTTGGATTAAGCGGTGGTTTTATCGCATTTGGCAAGTCAGCCTGGATATTGTACCAATGTGTAGGTATCTCGTTTTCATCAAGCAATATCTTAATATCGCTCATCTCAACTCAACTCCTCTATTCAAAATTATGATGGATACATTATACCATATACCCCTATAGGCTTACAATAACAATTCTTCGGCAACACATTATCTCCCACCTATTGCCTGCTCGAGCACATCCTCGAGCTGTTTCAAATATTCACCGTAGGCGGCCCAGTCTCCACGTTGCGATGCATCCTTAGCCTGCTGCAACAGATCATTAGCCTGCCTTATGAGATCCTGTTGTTGGGGTGTACCGGGAGTTGCAGGCGTTGCAGGCTGCGTTTGTTGTTCTTCTTCTATGCCAAATATGCGATTTAAAGCGGCTTCAAGATTATCCTCCATAACCAGTTTATTTTCATAGAACATTATGACCTTCTTGACCTCTGGCAGGCTGCTCTCGGTGGCCGAGCGTATATAAAGCGGCTCCACATAAAGCAGTGAATTCTCTATTGGTATGACCAACGTATTACCTCGCACCACTGATGAGCCTTGCTGATTCCAAAGCGTCAATTCCTTCGATATATTGGTGTCCTGATCAATGCTGTATTCGACCTGCATAGGCCCATATACTAGCTTGTCTTTTGGGAATCTGTATACCACGAGCTTGCCGTAATTGTCCCCATCCATGCGCGCAGCCATCCACGCTGTCATATTATCCTTCTTTACCGGCGTAAACGGTACCATGAGTATAAATTCTGCTTTATCCTCTCCCGGTAATTTCATTATTATATACTGCGACTCTATCTCCTGTATTTCATTGCCATATTTTTCATTAGCTATATTCCATGCGTCTTCGCCGCTGTAAAACACTTGCGGATCAGTCATATGATAACGCCTATATATTTCGGCCTGCACATCGAATAGAAGCTGAGGGTACCGCAGATTGTCCTTAAGCCCAGCAGGCATATCATCAGCATCTTTGAAAAGCTTCGGAAATATTCCTTTATACACATTGGCTACAGGATCGGTCTTATCCACAATATAAAAATCGGTTTTGCCGTTATAGGCATCTATAATCACTTTAACTGAATTGCGCATATAATTCACGCCCAAATTCATACTATCCGGTTCTGAATACGGATATCTGTTGCTGGTAGTGTAAGCATCTATTATCCAATACAGCCTGCCATCGTCGCCTATAACGATATACGGGTCATCGTCGTAGCGCAAAAACGGCGCTATCATCCTCACTCTATCGGCTATATCGCGATTTATCAGTATTCTGCTCTCGGCGTTTATATCCGATGATAAAAGCAATCTGAAATCCCCTGTATACAGCGTAAACAGCAGGCGATTTGCAAACGACATAGCTATGCCAGTCTCTTCCTGATAGATTGTTTCCTTGTTTTGTTCGCCCATGGGATAATCGAATTCTTTTTGTCCTGTCTTTACTATAACATATTGATCAGTAGATTCGCCGAAGTATATTTCCGGTCTCTTTATATCGATGCCATCAGCGTTCTTGGGCGGTATATCCTTTATAACCAACTGCGGTTGTCCACTAGGCGTTACAGCATTCACAGGCGACATAACAACGCCATAACCATGTGTATATCTAAGATGCTGATTTATCCACGTCTTAGCATTATCCGGAAGTTTATCGATATTTAGCTCCCTAGGTGATAGAAACACCTCGGTATAGCGTTCATCCAGCATATAACGATCTATATCTATGTCATTGAATTGATAGTACAACCTTATACCTTGCAATTGGTTATATACCTCTAACGCTGGTCTATAATCGTTAATCCGTATATTATCTATAGTATCCCTGTTTTCATTTAGATCCTGGACCGTCAAAGTCTGATCTGCGTTAAAATCTTTTTCTTCTATTTTATCCAAACCATAAGCCATTTTTGTATACTTTATGTTGTTCTCTATATAAGGCTGTTCTTTCTTAAATTCATTGGCCGATACAATCAAGCCTTGAACCACGCCTCCGGCAACGGCTGAAACTACAAGAAGCGCCACTATAGCTAGAGGAGCCGATGCAGCCCACCATATCTTTTGCCTTATAGCTCCGATAATAAACACAAACGCTCCTGCAACCGATACAATCATAAGTATTCTGTAAAACAGCAGGGTAACGTGAATATCGGTATATCCCGCTCCTACAACCTTGCCGCGCGTGGAATACAGAAGGTCAAAGGCTTTTAAGTAATAACCGAAAGCCAATGTCAAAAAGAATATGAAACCGAGCCATGCTATACGCTTTATAGCCGCGCGTACTATATCCTTGTTTGAAACAACCCTAACAACGTTATCCTTCTCGAACAAGCGATAAAAACGCGTTTTATCCGATATATACATAAGAGCGTATACCAGTATTGTAAGCATCGCCAATATAACAGTAAAATTTAATATAAAGCTATAAAGGCTATGTAAAAAAGGCAAACGAAACATATAAAGGCTTAGGTCACGCCCAAAAATCGGATCCTTTATGCCAAAATCGGATGAATTGATAAAGGTAAGCCATTGAGACCATATACCTGAGGATTCGGATAAAGCCACTACCGCCGATATGAATAGCAAAGCTGTGATCATGACAGTATTCAATAAACGGGATTGCCGTTTGGTTAAAGCAGCCGCCATATAATGCATGTAATCACGCTTAATCATACTGCTATATGCATACAACACGGCAAACACTGCTATAAAAACAGGAATAGCGATCTGTGCCTGTGTTATAAATCGGGTCATGAATACCGAAAGGTAACCTATGCTGTCAAACCATTGGTAGTCCACAAAAAATCCCGTCAAAGCCAACAATACTATGATAACGGCTATTACTATCGTTACGAGCCATCCTATCCATCGTTTCAGCGTCATTACATCCATCCCTTCGTTATACTAAGCTATCTATATTTTACCCTCCATAGCCACTTTATGCAAGCTAATATCCATGGCAAATAGTCTCACTTTACATCTGTTGTCCTTATATTGCCATCCGCATCTATAAGGCCGCTAGATACTGCTCTTAAAATCAATCTAACTATATTTTCTTCACCCCAAAAGAGGTTGGCAAGGATTTTTTGTTTCAAAAATGCGGTAAATAACTGGTAAATTTGCCGTTTTCTATAAAATTAAGTTCATTTTTTATATAAATATCTTCAATATCTACGTTTCACCGATTCATCCAATATAGCCAGCATAATACGCTTGTGCTCATTATCTGGCAGCAGCTTTATGTCTTCAACCGCTTTAGCCGCAAAGTTGTTCGCTATAGAACGCGCTTTTTCTATGCCGCCCGCTGCCTTGACCATAGCCTTAACCGCTTCCACATCAGAAGCATCATACCTGTCTTTGTTCAGAACATCTAGCAAAGGCAAACGATACTTGGTATCTAATGCATATATCAGCGGCAAGGTATATACGCCTTCTTCAAAATCAGCACCCGCTGGTTTGCCTAACTCCTCCTGCTGGCCTTCAAAATCCAGTATATCATCTATGATTTGGAATACCATACCGAAGTCCATGCCAAAATTTTCTAAGGCGTTATATATCGGTTTGGAGCAACCTGCCCTTTTTGCACCTATGACACAGCTTAGAGCAAACAGATCGGCGGTTTTATGTCTTATGCGCCTTAGGTAAGAGCGCACAGAGACTGCAGTATTGTAGCGGTGTTGGTATTGATCGACTTCTCCCTCGCAAATCTGCTTTACAACTCTCGATACCTCATAAAGATCGTCAAACGACACTTCTTTGCTGAGCAACGAGAAGACCGTACTAAATAAAAAGTCCCCGGTAAAAACGGCCACATCTTTACCCCAACGCGATTGTACGGTCGGTTCGCCGCGCCGTATAGGCGCATCATCTATTATATCGTCATGTACCAATGTGGCCATGTGAAGGATTTCTATCGCAGCGGCCAGATGGATTATCTCATCGCGTTTATAACCGCCGAATCGCGACGACAATATCACCATAAGGGGTCTTAAGCGTTTACCTCCAGATCCGGCCAATTGATTTATAACATCAGAAAGCAAGCGTTGATGCGTCTTAAGCGCTCGCTTTATATAATTATCGACAGAATCCATATCTTGCTTAATGTCATCGGTATAAAGTTCAAATGCAGGCATACCTATCTCCTTATTTCATAAGCCATTTCATATGACTTTTTATATATCGTTCCAAAAACGAGGCCACCAATCCTATAAAATAACCGGCCATCACTCCGGTAATCAATAATGCTGGCAAATAAGCGAATATTCCAGCTGTATTGGCAACTATACTAAATACCAGCAGCTGACCTATATTATGAAACACGCCCCCAGCAATGCTTATACCAGCCAGGCTAAAATATTTATCAAACCTTTTATACATAATGCTCATCACTACGGTACTGAGCAAGCCTCCAGCCAGGCTGTAGAAAAACACCACAAACCCGCCACCGAATAGCGAACCCAAAAACGTCCGCAGTATGACCACTACAACAGCCTCTTTAAAGCCAAAAAACATTATAACTATTAAAGTAACGATATTGGCCAAGCCCAGCTTTGCTCCGGGAGGCATAATGCCCGAAAGCGGTATAAAACTCTCAAATATGTGCAACATAAGGGCTATGGACACCATTACGCCCAACAATACGATCTTATTAGTTCTGCGCATAGAATCTCCACTCATCAATAAGCCACGCTATCTACACCGGAAGGCTGACCCATAATCTGTACGGTCAGTTTATGCGGGAGGCATACTATAATCTCCCCGGGCTTATCTATCCATCCCGTATTAACACATATCTTATCAATACAATCTGCATCTTTTACTCTGATACGACCAGCACTCACTTCTATCGTATTATACCCTCCACCAGCTATCTCTACAGTAAAAATATCATCCTTCTGCATACGCGATGCCGGTATTTCTTTGTAGATATCATTACCTGTTTTTATGATCGCCCCTGTAGCCTTTGCGTCAGATATATTATCGCGGTAATACAATGTCCCATAGCCAACCATTACGGCAATGGCTATAACGAGCAGCAGTATTCTATCGCCCTTCTTCATATACAAAATCCTTATCGGTTATATTGATCTTATCCTGAAGACCGCTGGACACGGTAATTCTTTTATCGTTTGTTATCATGATGCATTCGATATTAGGCAGATCCTCGACAATCTCCATACCTTTTTCAGGGCCTAATAAAAATACGGTAGTTGAAAGAGCGTCGGCATCTATGGATTTACCCGCTATAATGCTGACACTGGCCAACCCGTTATCCGCTGGATAGCCGGTAGACGGATCCAAAATATGATGGTATCGCTTGCCATCTTTTATAAAGTAGCGTTCGTACGTCCCTGACGTCACGACAGTCTTATCTGTCTCTTTGACCACCGCTGCATAATTACCGGTAGGCTTAAAGGGGTTCTGTATGCCCACACGCCACGGTTTCCCATCCGGCCTGGTACCTACCACGACAACATTGCCCCCCAGGCTTATTATACCGTTTTTTACGCCATACTCCTTAAATATTCTTACTGCCTCATCGCCCGCATATCCCTTTGCTATAGCCCCGAGGTCTACGGACATGCCTCTTTCCGGCAATCCTATAGTACCCGCCGATGCGTCTATTCGGAGCTTTCTGTAATCTACAAGGGCTTTCGTGCTATCTATAGCCGCCTGAGACGGTACCTCCTCTTTCTTGCCTATACCCCATAGACTTACCAGCGGCCCTATTGTTATATCAAAAGCCCCCTCTGATAATTGACTGTAATGTTGAGCGGCCTGCACGACATACATGGTTTCATCGCTGACTTTTACAGGGTCTTGTCCCGCAGCTTTATTTATTTTATACACATCTCCCGTTTCAGAGCTTACGCTCATCAGTACATCTATTTCTTTTATACGCTTCATAGCGGCATCTATAGCTTTTTCGCCGTTTGGCCCATAAGCAGTAAGCTCCATCAATGTATCCATAAGGAATTCGGTTTTTACTGTTTTTTCGGGCTCTTTGCTGCATGCCGATACAATGAGCAGCAGGTTTACAATGATCAACCATAATGATACAAGCCTTTTATATTTCAAGCTATTTGCTCCTTCAAAAATAATTAAACTAATGAATAGTATAGCATAGTATTGTACAAAAATCGACAATATCTCATTGGTTAACATTATATCAAATTTTCTTCGGTATTTCATCTGTTATATTGCGGAATACCATGATTCCATTGTTTGTTGTATTAAGCCATTATAATGCTATTCTTCAGCAAAATATTGCTTGAAAAAAATATCGTATATGATACAATATTAAAAGCATAGTATAACTATTGGACTAATTATTTAACAATCATGGTTAATATTTTAACGCAAAGGGGAGATGTTATTTGCCACAAAAACGCATAGTGATACTTGGTGCCGGTTTTGGCGGCCTTACCGCAGCTAAAGCTATACATAAGTATCTCAAAAACGATCAAGATGTCGATATCTTAATGGTAAACCAAAGCCCTTATCACGTATACCTCACAGAACTGCATGAAGTAGCCGGAAGCAGGGTATCGGAAGACGGCATACTGGTACCTATAGAACACGTACTCGAGCATACCAAGGTACGTTTTGTACAGGATACCATTAAAACCGTTGATGTCGACAACCATAAACTGATATCGGATGAAGCGGAATATCCTTTCGATTATCTTATCGTCGCCTGCGGAAGTCAACCTGCATATTTTGGCATCCCAGGTATGAAAGAAAATGCTTTAACGCTGTGGTCGCTAGATGATGCCAAAAAGATACATCAACATGTGCTGGATGTATTTGAACAGGCCTCTAAAGAAAAAGACCCTGCCAAGCGCAAGGAATTACTAACTTTCGTGGTAGGTGGCGGTGGATTTACAGGTGTGGAGATGATGGGTGAGCTGCGTCAATGGACTGAAGTATTGTGTAAACGGTATGGTATACCAAAAGAAGAGCGTACCCTTATCATCGTCGAAGCATTGCCCAAGATACTGCCTAATCTGCCTGATTCATTGATCGAAAAGGCCAAAAACTACATGACTAAAAAGGGCATAAACATCATGACCGATTCGCCCATAACAGAAGTAGAACCAGGCATCATACACTTGAAATCCGGAGAGACGATAAAAGCGGGCACATTCATATGGACCGGCGGCGTGGAAGCTAAAGATTTTGTAAAGAATATCGGACTTAGAACCGGTAAGCGCGGCAAGATAGAAGTAAATAAATATATGCAATCGGTAGACGATCCTAATATATATGTCATAGGCGATGATGCATACTTCGTTACCGAACACGGTGAGATGCCGGCTTTGGTGGAATCAGCCATGGAAAGCGCCGAGTGCGCGTGCTATAATATAGCCGCTGACATACACGGGCAGCCCAAGAAAGAATTTAAGCTGGAGCTGCGCGGCGTTATGGTATCCATAGGCAGCACCTACGCCGTAGCTCATGTCATGAATATGAAGATGTCGGGCGTATTTGCGCTCCTGATGAAGCATCTTGTAAACCTTAATTTCTTATTCGGGGTAGGCGGCATAGAATCGATAGTAAAATATATAAAATATCATTTCTTCCAAAGCAACAGAGGCCGTCCCATGATCATAAAACATATGACGGTGAAATCCCAAACTTTCTGGCTGTCCCTCATACGTTTCTTCCTCGGGTTATTGTGGATAACCGAGGGCATAACCAAGGTACAGGACGGATGGCTTTCAGGTTACGCCAAGATAGGCGACGTCGGTTCCGGTGCCAGCTTGCAGCTCGTTGGTCCATCTACACCAGGTTGGTACGCATGGATAGCTGAACATATAATATACCCTAATGCGATATTTTTCCAGTCGCTCATAGTGCTGACCGAATTGGCATTAGGCCTTATGTTCATATTCGGTTTCCTAACGTTTAATAGCTCGTATGCTTTCTCCGGCTGGCCCGCCATGATATACGCTACTACCGCCCACGTAGCTGCATGGGTATATACGCCGCCGTTTTCCCTCAAGCCTGGTGCATACCGCGATATATATCCCAGGGTTTCCGACGGCTCGCTGTATGCGGGATATAAAAGCAAGGTACCGCAATCTTTGAATAGGTACTCTGTCACTGCATCCATGCACTGCTTTCGCCTCTTCTCATCAGCTATGCCACTTATCACGGCCCATGTTTGCGGATTCAAATAAATCCACCCTTCTTTGTTATCCTTTGAGCCTATTTTATCCCCCCAATCCGTAGTCGCTTGAATATACCACTGTCCATCCCAACCGAACTTATTTATATTTTCTTTTAATACAGACTGTACATCGACGCACTTATCGGCAAGAATATCATCGGCTTTCAAGCGCATGATAGGTATAAAATCGGTCAATATCGCATACAAGAATTCGCCGACCCAGAAACTTTCGCCCTTCATATCAAGGCCTATGCCATTTAATCCGTCGTTCCAATCGTTCTCACCGATGAGCGGTATACCTCGCGGGCTGAAACGCATAAAGCTTCTTTCAATGGCCTTAACGCAATGGCAATATAATGTATCCTCCCCACCATCGTAATATGGCACAACCTCATCCAATATAGAGTAGTCATCGGTTTCTTTGATATAATTTTCGGTTACATAAGGCAACCAAAGCAGATCGTCGGAGCAAGTAGTTATGCTACCCCAATTGCCCAGCGGCATCCACCAATGCAGCACGGTACCATCGCTGTGCTGTTTGCCTGCATGTATAAGTATCCTCTCTTTGGTGTACTCAGGTGCGCTTTCCAGAAATATAAGAGAATCCTGCAGTTGGTCTCTATATCCATAACCCCCGCTGACCTGGTAATAACCAGCTCTTCCCCATATGCGGCAGGAAATAGCTTGATATTTAAGCCATGTATTTGTCATAAAATCCATGGCCTTGTCAGGCGTTCGAATAATTTCATTCTGTAATAAAGGCTTCCAAAAATTTTTCACGCTCTCAAAAGCCGCCTCACATTCGCGCGTATCATTATACCTTTTAGCAAGCACGATGGCTTGTTCATCATTATCAGCACAACCGAGGGTAAAACAAAGGCTTTCCTGCTCATATGGCTCAAGGTTTACACTGACCTGAAGGGAGGCTATGGCATCGCCGAATCGCCCTACGTTGCGGGCTAATACTCTATCATGCACTGCTTTTGGATTCTTCTCATCGCAGTACATGCCAATGAACGACTCTTTGTCGCCATCATATGATACTGGCTTTAAACTCGACGTGTGAAACGCTACATAATCCCAACTTCGGTTGCTATGCTGTCCTTTAGCATTAGCCAAATCGGACATATATTTTCTAACTGTGAACCCATTTATATCATTATTATATTGCGTATCTATAAACAGCTTATGAAATTCCCTATGTTCGTCAGGAGCATTGCCGAGAGTCCATTCCATATACGTGAACAGGTCAAGCGAACGCTTTCGATCGCTTTTATTGATAAGTTTTACTCTCCATATCTCCAGAGGTTGACCGGGTACGGCAAAAAGCGTCCACCGGCTTTCTATCCCTTTATATTCCTGTATAAAGGTCGTATACCCTATGCCGTGGTGAACTTCGTAGTGCTCAGGTTCACGACACATCGGTTTATAACTGAGTGACCAGCATTGAGCCGTATCGTTATCCCTGATATAGATGTACTTGCCCCACCTATCCTCTATTATATCCTGAAAGCTCCTGGTGAGACGATTTTCGCCAGCGCTGAAACGCCACGAATAGCCTCCGCCTGTCTGAGAAACGATAAATGAATATTCACCGTTGCTTATAGCATTTACCCAAGGCCGTGGTGTGAACGGCGTCTTTATTATATATTCGCTGCCATCATCAGAAAAATATCCATACTCATTTTCAAATAATCCCATAATCTTAACTCCTCTTAATTTTACGATTCACCGCATGATTTGCGAATTATAAGTTCGGCAGGGAGTATAATCTCCTCCTCATTTGGGAAATCTCCCTGCAAAGCTTGCATCAAAAGGCGTACTGCCAGGCAACCCATTTCATACACCGGTTGCTTTATCGTCGTCAACGGCGGATCGACATATTGAGCCAGCCTTATATCGTCAAACCCTATGATGGCTATATCTTTGCCTACCTTCAGGCCAGCTTCATCAAATGCTTCCATTGCCCCTATGGCCATCTCGTCATTAGCGGCGAAAATTCCCTGAGGCAAATCGTTCTGAAGTAACATCAGTTTAGCGGCTTGATAACCCCCTGCCTCTATGAAATTCCCCTTATAACATAATTTCGGGGCATACCCTATTCCATAAGCCTCTAAAGCCGCTTTATAGCCTTCAAAGCGCTTTATATTATCGTACGAATCATCGCTGCCGCTTATATATGCTATTCTCTTATATCCTAAAGATATAAGATATTCTACAGCCTTATAAGCGCCATTGAAGTTATCCACCTCGATATTTATAATATATTTGCTGCTTAATCGGCGATCCAGCAAAGCTATGGGCATATCTTGCCGTGCAGCCGATTTTATCAGATTATCATCCAAATTATGCGCAAATATGATCATGGCATCGGTTCGTTTTTCTTTCAAGAATTTGGCCGCGGTGCTGTCAAATCCCCCTATAGCGCTAAGTGCCATAAGGTCATATCCGCTGGCCAGCGTCGCTTCCTGCACACCCCTTATAAGCTCTGAAAAGAAAGGACCTGCAAGGTCAGAAACTATAAGTCCTATCGTGTTGGTCTTACTCGATTTTAAATCCCTCGCATTACCGTTCGGACGATATTTAAGCTCTTCCGCCGCTTTAATGATCCTCTCTTTTGTCTCAGCACTTACCGGACCGCTGTTATTCAATGCATATGATGCCGTCGATATAGAAACGCCGGCCTTTTTGGCTACATCTTTTATAGTAACTATATTATCACCTCCTCTAAAATTATAGGATACGGGGTTAGACCCCGTATCCTAAGAATTTACTGCGCTTGACTGTATCTGTCATAAGCCGCTTTATAGATGCTTAAATACTCGTCCAATCCCATTTGCTTAAGCTGATTTACGTAGTTATTCCAACCCTCATCATCAAACGAATATTTGCCGTTTATAACCTGCTCTTGAATCTCATTCACATAGCCCTCTATATCTGCTTTCAACGCCACCAATCTATCATTCTCTTCAGTGGTAAATATAAATTGCGGCCATACTTCTTTTATAATATACGGCTTGGACTTTTCAGCCGCTTCCATCGGTGGTTCAGTAGATTCAGAACCCTTAAAATATTTCTGCATTGTAATCCCCGGCCAGCCGGAAACCGAGGGCATATATTGCGACCTAGCCTGATCCTGATTTAAACCATTCGGGTTATTAGTTATAACATCGGTGAATACATATTCCCCATTGGCATCCACCGTGTATGTTTCCCCTTCTATACCCATATTGAATAGCTTGATACCTTCTTCGCTATACATATAATCGAGCCATCTTACCGTTGCCTCAGGATATTTATTTTTATCGGTAATCACAGCCATAAACGGTGTTTCAGCAACCGGAGATAGCGAAGGTACTATCTTGTCGCCCTGCGGCCCTTCCAGCACACCTATACCTGTATAATCAGTAACTGTTAGCAATGTTGGACTCCAACCAGCATAAGCACCTATTGTACCATTATTTGCTTTTGCTATGACTTTATCCCAACCAGAAGTAAATATCTCTTGATCCAATAATTTTTCTGAGTAAAGTTTGCGCATATATTCTACCATATCCCTATATTTCTCATCTGCAGGCCAAAATCTGAGCTGGTTGGTACTCTCATCCATATCTACAAAATTAGCAGCATTTCCTCTGTTGCCTAAGCCCCACGCTCCTTTTATATTCTTTATGATACTGCCTAAATTTTGTCCTGTCAAAGGTATTTCATCTGCCTGGCCATTACCATTCGGATCCTGCTCTTTAAATGCTTTCAGAGCGTTATATAATTCCTCAGTTGTAGCCGGCTCTTTTATCCCTCTTTTATCCCTATTTTATCCATCCAACCCTTTCTTATCCACAAACGATCTCCTAATCTCATCGATAAGAAATCGGGGTCAATAAGTCGTGGGAAGGAATAAATACCACCATCAGGAGCGGTTAAGCCTCTAGCTACATCTGGGTTCTTTTCATAAAAAGCTTTTATGTTGGGCGCATATTTATCGATATAGTCATTGAGTTTTATGAATACCCCCTGCTGACTGCCATATGTTACTATGTCGGTAGCATCGATAAACATCCTGATAAATACATCAGGATAATCTTGACTGGCCAATGCCAGATTCTTTCTTTCGGTAGTGTTATCCCACGGCACCAATTCCCACTCTACGTGTATGCCGGTCATTTCCTCATATTTCTTTATGACAGGCATATCAGCGTTATTGGCCTGGCCAGGCGACTGGTTTGACATAACCTTGATGGTTATGGGCTCCTTTACAATAGGTAGACCCGTTTCATTTAAAGAATCCGGCACTGTCGTTTCCCCGTTGGAAGCCTGTTCATCAGATCCACCTTGTTCACCGCTCGGAGATGCACTATCCTCGGTAGTATCGCTATTTGAACAAGCCAACATAACAGATGCTATCATCAAAATAGCAAGCACTAAAGACAAAAACCTAAAACCGCGCTTCATAGAAATTCCTCCTTAAAAATATTTGTTTTATATTTGCTAAAGGGATACATCTATCCCTTAATAGCCCCTATCATAACACCTTTAACAAAGTATCTTTGCAAAAACGGATATATAATCAGTACAGGTACACTAGCGACAACTATAGTAGCGTACTTTATACCTTCAGCCAACACCTGCTGCTGAGCTATCGACTCACTTGCTGAATTCATGAGCTGCTGCATTTGATTCTGAACTAATATTTTCCTTAAGACCAGTTGCAATGGATATTTAGCTTGGTCCCTCAAATAGATAAGTGCGTCAAAATAGGAATTCCAATGACCCACCCCGTAGAATAGTACCATAACAGCTATTATGGGCATTGACAAAGGTAAAATTATGCTCCATAATATTCTCCAATTTGAGCATCCATCCAACATAGCTGATTCCTGAAGTTCAAACGGTATGCTGGACTGAAAGTACGTCCTCATGATTATAACATTGTATATAGAAATAGCCCCTGGCAGTACCATAACCCAAAAATTATCTATCAATCCCAAATCCCTTATAATTAGGTAAGTCGGCACCAATCCACCACTAAAAAACATCGTAAAAGTAAACAATCCCATAAATATGTTCCCACCACGAAGATCCTTTCGCGATAACGGATACGCTGTAATAATAGACAATATAACATTTACTGCCGTGCCCACCAACGTATAGAGTATGGTATTCCAGTAACCGGAGATAATCTCATTATCCGCAAAAACCTTCTTGTAAGCATCAAGATTAATACCTTTGGGCAAAAGTATTATCTCACCGTTTAAAACCTTCATTGGATCACTAAAAGAAGCGCTGACAACATATATTAGAGGATATAATACTATTACCGTTATTAATACTAATAAAAATCCATTTACTATATCAAAAGCCTTATCGCTCCTTGACTCTATAAGCCTATTATTCATACATCATCGCTCCTTTACCACAGGCTCACGTCATTGACGCGACGCGAAATAGTATTTACTATAATCAAAAGTATGAAATTTATCACAGAATTAAACAGACCTACGGCAGTAGAAAAACTGTACTGCGCTCCTAATATACCCATCCTGTATACATATGTCGATATAACATCGGACGCTGGCATATTCAGATTGTTTTGCAGCAAGAACACCTTTTCAAAGCCCACGTTCATTATGCTCCCGACATTTAGGATTAAAAGTATAACAACCGTAGGCATTATCCCAGGTAAATCTATATGCCAAATCCGTTTCATCCTGCTAGCCCCATCGACTATAGCAGCCTCGTGCAGCTCGGGATCAATGCCAGCTAATGCAGCCATGTATATAATCGAGTTCCATCCCATATGCTGCCATACGTCCGATAATACATATATCGTTTTGAACCATGCAGGCTCTATCATAAAGTATATAGGTTGTCCCCCTAAAGCTACAATCAGTTTATTGACTATGCCATTACTTGGCGAAAGAAATGAAATTATCATCCCTGCTACAACTACTGTAGAAAGGAAGTGCGGTGCATATGTTATAGTCTGCACAGTATTCTTTATAACGCCGTTTCTTAATTCGTTCATCATTATAGCTAATATTATAGGAATAGGAAATCCAACTGCTAAACTATATAAGCTTATACCCAACGTATTCGCCATAAGACGCCCAAAATTATAGCCGTTAAAAAATCGTTCAAAATGCTTAAATCCTACCCAAGGGCTACCCCATATGCCCTTAGTAGCTACGAAATCTTTAAATGCCAATTGCACGCCATACATAGGCAGGTAATGGAATATAAGGAAATACAATATTGCCGGAATTAACATTATATAAAGATCATAATTCCTTATCGCATATCTCATAGTAGAGTTCTTGCCAATACCCCTATCCAACTTATTAGAGCTCCCCATTGTCAGCCAACTCTCCCTTCTGTACGGTTTAAAAACGCCGTCCTTTATCGAAACGTTTCTATAAAGTGACTGCTTTATTGCCCTATTTTGTTATTTTATTATCAAAATGCTTATAATATAGCTGCATCACATATATCGAAACGTTTCTATATATCTGCTTTCATTATACAATCCTAAAGGCGTCTAGTCAATAGATATCATAAAAATTTTTCTCATATTCTTTTACCTTGTCAACAAGTCTCACGAACTGATCATAAGTGCACATAATGCCCATTATGCTGAGCGGTCGCCCCAATCTTACCCAGTTCAAGTGCCGAGACATATATCCGCCTATGGATGTCAGCGGGTGAAGCGTTATCAATGCATCGACCATTATTATGTGATCAGCAGTCATGCCCGATATGTTAAGATAGCTATATACAGCATTTATGGCCAAATCCTTATCACCTTTGACACCGCATATGTATATATCATTATTAAATTCATCTGTGCCCATAAATACCCATTTGCCCAATTGATCCTCATCCATTTCATCATAAAATGGTATAGTGTAGAATTGCTCGTATGACGACCGCCCATGGCACGGCAAATATCCTAAATGTATGGCGGCGGCTGTAACTGAAGAATGCGAACCGCCGTAGCATGTGTAAATAAGTTTCATAAAAATCCTTAGTTACCGCTCAGTTGGTTTATATAGGCTTGGAACTGATTAGCCTCGGCTCTGTATTACGGATACCGGTGAAACTAAAGCTAATCATTATTTTCGCCTATGCGCATTAGTCGCCGAGTAGTAACAATCCTTATATTAAAATTTGGGCTTTCACATTGCACACAGTCTTTAGAATATCACTATAATGCTTTTTTAGCAGCATATAATGAAATTGCGCGGGAAGGGATATATTTATATCAAAAGCTCTTACATCCACATAATATACCCCTTCGTCCATATGCAATATATCATCGACAGAGGCCAGCTCGTTTTTTACAACAGAAATATTATTCTTAGCGCCTAATATATATACCTCATTATAGCCCTCATCTATTCCTATATATATAAACAGACCATAGCACGAGGCGTATTTTCTCCCAAAATATGGTACCATAAGTGCCTGCTCTTTTGTCGGTACATATTCCCCGGGCAATATGCCAACATGCATAGCAGCAGCCACCGCAGCAGCATATGATGGTGAGTAACTATGGTATATTATTTTCATACTATACTATTTGACTTTCTTATTACGTCCCAAAAAGCTTGTCCAATTATTCTTTATCTTGCTGAACATTTCCTTGCTGCCTGAGCTCACAAACAGGAATATACCACCTACCACAGCAATACCTACAATCCACCATATGATACCGCTGCCCGTGCCTGCATCGCTCTTTTGGGCCGGCTTGGTCTTAGCGGTTTGGCCTGTTTCGGGCGATTTAACGCTGCCGCCGAATATAGCTGTCGATACCACGTTCGCAAAAATTTTTGCCGAATTTTCTGCTCTTTCTTTTGTATGATCATAAGTGCCGAATTCGAAAAGCAGCGATCTGGGCGAAAGGTCCTGATTATAGTCGCCTTTGCCATAGTATATATCCTTGACCATACCAGGATATGTCTTGTCAGCTAATGCCTTTATTTTATAGGCCAGCGCCTCGTTGGCCTTCCTATTAGGATTACGTCGCCCTATAACGATGCGCACCTTTGCGGCATTCTCGCCGGCCACCGTCGTAACGTACTGTGCTTGTGGCACGGCGTCCCGGTGTATATCAAATATGGCGGCCGGTTGGGTTTCGCGCATAAGCTGAAGCGCCGTGCGCCGTGAACGCCTATATGCTCCCGCATCATGCGGCACGTGTGACGTTTCATCTAAATTCACCTTAACGTCGCGCTTTTCCAAGCCAGCCTTAAAAGCCTCGGCTACATCATATATACCACCCTTTTCCGGTTTGCTCGAAGTGCCGTCGCTGGGTATATAGGACTCATCGCTATGCGTGCAATACATGGCTATCTTCTTATCATCGCCTTGTTGTGCCATAACGGCCTCCACATTATCTATCATGGATACATCTACATCCGGCAGCGTTACGGTCTCTATATATTTCGCTTTAGCAGTATGATTTTGCTGGTCTACCGATATTATACGATACCTCTTATTATCGCTGCTCAGATATTCGTCATCTTTGGACACATCCCATGCGATCATAAAAAGTTCTTTGTCGTCTTGGTCATATACCGTAAAATATTTTTCTTCTTCGCCATACCAATCGTCTGCTTTTACAAGCGTTTGTACATTTCCGAGTACCAGCGACAAACATATCAGAGCCGATACAACCAACTTATTTATTTTCATCTTCATTTCCCTCCTGAACTGGCGTAATGATGATATTATCGTCGTCGGAACAGACTTCTACCACACTACACGAACTATCAGGTCCTATATCCAGTGTTGATAATTCATCGCTGATCTCCTGATCTTGTCCCAGCATACTGGTGAAGTGGCCCTTATCGTAGTCCATATCTTTTTTTGCCGTACCGCCTTGTAACTTTTCGCGGCTCTCCCCGACCAATTCTGCTAACAAAACAGCCAACAAGCCGGATATAACCGTGGCATCGAACATGCCTGCACCGCCTATACTAACTGGCGCCGTAATGCCCGAAGCCAAATTGGTCAATCCTTGCGCAACATCCGCTATTATTATTCCCATAATACCGGCTATAAAGGCTGAACGACGCGAGCGACCGAAAAGGTATGCTATAAGACCGGCCATTATGCCGTAAATATACATGGGATCTATAGGCATAGTCTCCGGCTCAGAAGGAAATAAACGTCCCACGAGAAACACGGCTGCACCTGCTATAAAGGACGCTATTATAGCCCTGTTGCGCTCGGTTGACGTCTCAGCTTTTACCAGTAGATATGCTGCCAATATTATAGGTACTATACCACCGCCTATATTTATCGACATACCGAACCCCAACGGTATATCAGGTATAAACGTGCCTACTATCATCGCCCCCACAAATAGCAAAGCTGCTGTATCACTCAACCGCAGCTTATCCAACACCCTCTGCGCCACACCGAATACTATTAAAATGGCTACCGCTATAAGCGCTACTAATCCAAAAGTCATAAAAAAAATCACCTCTTTTCAATATTGAGCAATATTTATATTGCCCTCAAAGGTGATTTTTTATCAAAATCAAATATATATAATGTTTTTTACGCTTTGCCAGTCAGACGCCTGTGCAGCCGACTCCCCAGCCAACGTGCCAAAGCATTAAATAGCAGCACTACTATAATCAATACAGCCGATGAACCATCAGCTACTTCTCGAGCATCAGGCAAAAGGCTCTCAGAATTGACTTTCCATATATGAACGGCCAGTGTTTCGGCCGGCCTCATTATATTAAGCGGCGAACGCGGATTAGTGAAATCCCATACTTCAAAGTTTATATTAGGCGATGACATGCCTGCAGTATACATTATAGCGGCTGCTTCGCCGAATACGCGACCGGATGTCAGTATAATACCTGTAAGTATACCTGGCAGCGCTATCGGAAGGATTACTTTGGTTATAGTTTGCCATTTGGTTGCACCAAGCGCCAGGCTGGCTTCTTTTAATTCATCTTTAACCGTTCGTATGGCATCTTCGCATACCCTTGTCATAACCGGCAGATTTAAGACCGTCAAGGACAATGCTCCACCCAGTAAAGTATAGCCCCAACCGGTGAAATTAACAAATACCAATAATCCGAAAAGACCGACTACTATGGACGGCAGCGATGCCAGTGTTTCAACGCACAACCTTATAGCATCGGTAAGTTTGCCTGGACGCGCATATTCGGCTAAGTATATGCCGCCGCCCAGTCCCAGCGGTATCGTAAAGGCCATGGAAATAATGAGCATCATAAACGAGTTGAAAATTTGAGGCCCTATGCCGCCACCGGCATCCAGGGTTTTAGAAGGCGATGTAATGAAGTCCCAGCTTATAACGCGGCCACCTTTATATAGGATATATCCCAAAAGCGACGCCAGCAGTATGACTACAGCAACGATTACTATATAGAAAATCGTCGTAGCTATTTTGTCTGCGGTTCTTGCACTCATTTGTACGCCTCCTTTTTGCCGATGAAACGAATAAGCAGTATAAACACAAGCGATATGGCGAGCAGCAGTAAAGCGATAGACCACAAAGCGTCATTGGGCAATGTATTCATGGCCGTATTGCCCATTTCCATAGTTATAATACTAGTCATGGTATGAACCGGATCCAGGAGAGAGGAAGGTATATTCATAGCGTTGCCTATGACCATCTGCACGGCCAAAGCTTCGCCCAGTCCCCTGGCCAGGCCTAGTATGATAGCCGTCAATAAGCCCGGCATCGCAGCGGGAAGCAGCACGCGGCGTATGGTTTGCCACCGCGTTGCGCCAAGGGCCAGCGAAGCCTCGTTTAATTCTTCGGGGATGGCCCTTAAGGCATCGGCTGCCACGCTGGCTATAGTCGGAAACATCATAACAGCCAGCACAAGACCTCCAGCCAGCACACTGAAGCCCAAGCCTCCTATATTATTGCGTATAAAAGGTACCAGCACGCTGAGGCCTATCCAGCCATACACTACCGACGGTATGCCCACAAAAAGCTCTATGACTGGCTGAAGCAGTTTTTGCCCCCATGCAGGCGCGATATTAACCATGAATATGGCCGATGATATGCTCACCGGCGCACTTATTAGAATGCCGAATATGGATACGACAAGCGATCCTATTATAAATGTCAAAGCTCCCACCTGAGGCGGGTTAGCCTCCGTACGCCACTTGGTCGACGTCAAAAATTCGATTGGAGAAACGCCATCTTTTACAAAAATGGTTAACCCTTTAGAAGCAATAAATATGACTAACGAAAATGTAACTATGATTACCAATATAGCACAAAGGAAGGTTATAAAGCGGCCAAAAGCCTCATTGCGTTTTTTAGCTTTTAATGTATTCATCTTCACTCCTCCGTATATTTGCATACGGCATTATTATACCATTCGTATCTTAAAACATTGTTAATTCTGTGTTAAATTTTCAGTTCCATGCTGCTATTACTTCGGACGCTATTTTATACTCGGCCACGCTCTCACTGAGCATCTGTGCCATACTGGACAATCTCTGTACCGATTCGTCGAGTGCACGCATTATTTCATCATGCTGCCTGGTCGCTACAGCTATCTCCTTATAACTTGCGGATATGTCCGATGCAGTACCAGATATACGCGACATAGCTTCTACTATGGCCTCCACTCCGCTATTCACCTGATTTATTTCTTCTACCATAGCACCTATATGTTCATCGGTGTTATCTACATTACTCAGAATACTACCGAATGACTTATCTAACCTTTGCATCAGATCATTCGCATCATCCATGAGATCCTTGCAGCTTCGCCCTATATCCACCGCCTTATCCACGTCATCTGACATCGACGTCATTATCTTGCCTATATCCTCCGCAGATGACGACGAATGCTCAGCCAATTTTTTTATCTCAGATGCCACCACCGCAAAACCTTTGCCGGCTTCACCTGCTCTAGCTGCTTCTATAGAGGCATTGAGCGAGAGCAATTGCGTTTGCGATGCTATATTCTTTATTATTCCGACGGCTTTAGCGACCAACTCAGAGCGATCATGTATGGTCATTATAAGCTGGAATGTATTCCTTATACCATCGGCCAACGATGCTATTCTACCTTCCATATCGTTAAGCCGCTCCTTACCGTGCTGCGCCGCCTCCAACATAGCTTTACTGGCTCTATCGGTTTCCTGTATTTTTTGCTCTATGACTTCTACGGATGCCGACATCTGTTGTGTAGCGGCCGCCGTCTCCTCTATCTCGGCTGCCTGCTCCTCAGAGCCAATAGCTATATCTTTTACGCCTTGAGATATGCTGCTCATACTCTTGGCGTTTATATCAGATGCTTCTATGAGTGTTTTACAGGTATACGACATGCTGACTGACGCCGTCTTTATATCGGTAATCAGGTTCTCCACATTATGTATCATTTTATTAAAACCATGGCTTAATTCGGCTATTTCAGGGCTTATCGATGTTTCGTCCGTTCGCACGGTGAAATCTCCATTTTCCGCCTGCTGCATGGCATCGGCTATACGCTTTATAGGCCTGGCAAGCACCATGCTGCCCGACCAGCCTATTATAGCCGATAAAACGAGGCTTATCAGAGCTATCCACAATATGTACTCTCCTATCTGGTTGACATATGTAAGATAATCGGAGCTGCGAACACCAACTATATAAATCCAATCCTTACCCGGAATATGCCCGAAAGAGATCTTCATATCATATCCTCTGATATTTTCATTTATTATGCCATTCTTTTGCCCTATAATACGATCCACCAATTGCTTATCATATGTATCCAACACATTATCCGTGCCATCTCCCATCCAATCTATGGTGTTGCCATTTAAGTCTATCAGATAGATGGAGGCATTTATGCCTTGGTTGTTGAAGCCGTTCCTCTCGGCTAATAATATCATTTTTAAGCGCGAGTCGAATATCTGCGTATTCAAACCCGACATTATAGCGGTAACCTGTTGCACGACGCTGCGAGTGGAGTTGGAAAGCAGAGTGTCCATAAGTACTGTTATGTTTCGGCTACTGTAGTAATATGACACGCCGCCCACCGCAGCTATAGATATAAGGGCTATAGCCATCAATAACCCCATTATTTTATATTGTATTTTTATGCGAGCATTTAATGCAGCGGCGCCTTTTATAAGTCTTGCCATTTTTATCGCCTTCCTTTTATTATGTATAGCGTTAAAAAAGCCGGCTTTCACCGGCTTTTGATTATAGAGCGATTATTTCAACTTAGCTGCATCGCTACCCGCTATATAGTTCTTTTGTCTGGCTATCTCCGCTACATCATCAGTGGTCATAAAGTCCAGGAATGCTTTTACAGCACCCGTTGGCTCACCTTTAGTATACATATGACCCCATGACCATATAGGATATGTGCCGGCTATTATGTTGTCCACCGTTGGTTCTATACCATCGAGCTTTAAGGCCATTACTGTATCGTTCAAGTATGCCAAGCCAAGATAGCTTATAGCGCCAGGTGTTTCGGCTACTGTTTTGAGCACGGTACCATTGGAATCTTCGGTAAGCGTATTGCCTTCTATAGGCTCTTCGCCATCGAATGCTACTTTTACAAAAGTAGCCCTTGTACCGGAGCTGGTAGGCCTGTTAACAACCACTACGGCCTGATCCTTGCCGCCGACATCCTTCCAATTGGTTATTTTGCCTAAGAATATGTCCTTCAATTGTTGTTTGGTAAGATTATCTACACCGACATCCTTATGAGCTATAGCCGTGAAGCCTTGCGCTACCACCTGGTGGTCGACCAATTCTTTAGCTTTATCGGCATCCAGTTTCTCCTCGGCAAACACGTCGGAATTGCCGATATCTACAGCGCCATCAGAAACCTGGCTTAAACCGGTACCACTTCCGCCACCCTGTACCGTAACCATTACATTGGGATGCAATTCCATGAATTTGGCCGCTGCTGCTTCCACCAAAGGCTGTAGAGCCGTAGAACCTGCCGCTGTCACTGTCCCTGACAGGTCATCTGCAGGGGCGGTCTCTTCAGAAGAGCCATTGCTCGACGTATCGTCGCTACCTGATGCACTATTGTCAGACGTCGACGCATCATTGCTAGGCGCTGCGGTATCACCGCTGCCGCTACATGCAGAAAGCACCACCAAAGACAGCATCAGCATAACTGACACCAATAATATAGACCATCTTTTTCTCGAGTTTTTCATAATGATATAATTACACCTCCAAAAAATTTTATTTAATCTTTCAACAAGTGTAATCATATCATAGCAATGTAAATTCTATATTAATTCCATGTTAAATTTACGTTAAGCCGATTTACCTCAGCGTATAGTTGGGAGCTTCTTTGGTTATATAGATGTCATGTGGATGGCTTTCCTTTAAGCCGGCATCGGTTATTCTTACGAATTTAGCTTTGGTGCGCAGCTCATCTACAGTATGGCATCCGCAATAGCCCATACCTGAGCGCAAGCCACCCATGAGCTGGAATACGGTCTCGGAAAGAGGTCCTTTATAAGGAACGCGGCCTTCTACTCCCTCTGGTACAAATTTAGCGCTGTCCTCTTGGAAGTATCTATCTTTGCTGCCTGATGCCATGGCTCCAAGAGAGCCCATACCTCGATATACCTTAAAGCTCCGGCCTTGATATATCTCCATTTCTCCAGGGCTTTCCTCAGTACCAGCAAACAGGCTGCCTATCATGACAGCACTAGCACCTGCGGCTATAGCCTTGGTTATATCACCGGAATACTTTATACCGCCATCGGCGATAACCGGTACATCGTACTTATCAGCTTCTTTAGCACATTCATATACAGCCGTTATCTGCGGAACACCCACGCCGGCCACCACACGCGTCGTGCATATTGAGCCCGGACCTATGCCAACTTTCACACAATCTGCTCCTGCTTCTATAAGTTCTCTGGTAGCTTCAGCAGTGGCCACGTTACCTGCTATTAGCTGCATTTCAGGATATTTGCTCTTTATAGCTTTCACTATATCTATAACCTTTGAGGAATGGCCGTGAGCGGTATCCACTGCTATAACGTCTACCTTGGCCTTCACAAGAGCATCCACTCTATCTAATGTATCACGTGCTGTACCTACGGCCGCTCCTACCAATAGTCGTCCGTTTTTATCCTTGGCAGCATTAGGATATTGTATGGCCTTTTCTATATCCTTTATGGTTATAAGCCCTTTTAACATGCCGTTTTCGTCTATCAATGGCAGTTTCTCTATCTTATGTTTCCTCAATATCTCTTGTGCTTGTTCAAGCGTAGTGCCGACTGGCGCTGTGACCAAATTCTCAGACGTCATCACGTTGGCTATAGGTTGCTTAAAATTGGTTTCGAACCTCACATCTCTGTTGGTTATTATGCCTACAAGCCTACCATTCTCATCTACGATGGGCACGCCTGATATACGATATTTTTCCATAAGAGCCATGGCATCATATACCTTATGCCTCGGCGACAGATAAAACGGATCAACTATAACGCCGTGCTCCGAGCGTTTTACCTTGTCCACCTCCATAGCTTGTTCCTCTATAGACATATTCTTATGAATGATACCTATGCCGCCTTCGCGCGCTATGGCTATGGCAAGTTTTGCATTTGTAACCGTATCCATCGCAGCGCTTAGCACTGGTACGTTCAGCTTTATAGTTGCAGTTATATAAGTAGATATATCTACTTCTTTCGGTATAATATCGGATTTGGCCGGCAACAACAACACATCGTCGAAGGTTAAGCCTTCTTTCACAAATTTATCATCTATGATAATCACGACCTTCTGTTCATTATTTTAACGATAAGTTTAACAGAAAGATAATGCCATGTCAAGTTATGAAGGTGATTGATTTTAGCGCTATTCAACTTCATTCTTTGCACCGCCGAGGCTGTAGAATTCGTTTATGATCAACGAAGCAGCCGACACAATGTCAATATCCTCCGGCAAAGATGACATATAGATCTTTTTATCGCATATGCCTCTTGTAATAGATGTCGCGTTTACAATGTTCCTGATACTCGCGAGCAATATTTCCGGTTTATATTTAATATAGCCCGTCAAAATCACAGCCTCCAATTCCAGCACATTCAACACGTTGACTATACCTGCGGATAGATAAGCCGCTTCTTTTTCTACAATGCCTTTGCAAAACGGATCCCCGGCAATAGCCTGATCAACGATAGTTTCCCATGTCCTTATATCCTTATGAACGCCGGCTACATCTCTCAGCACCGCCGATATGGAGGCGTATGTTTCCAAGCAGCCTTTGTTACCACAATTGCAACGTCTCCCATTGATATCTATAGATATATGTCCTACCTCGCCGCCGAATCCACCTACACCTTTGTATAGTTTATCGTCGATGACGATGCCTGCGCCTATGCCAGTATCCACCACCAGGAGCATAAAATTGCGAAAATCTTTCCCCGCACCGTAATCTTTTTCGGCTAATGCCAGTGTAGAAGAATTATTTTCAAGGGAAACCTTCATATTGAGCTTTTCCCCCAGCCGCTCTGAAATTTTAATGCCCCTCCATATATCGAAGTTGGGGGGATCGAGTATAATGCCGGCAGCGCTATCGAGCGGGCCGGGCGCGCTAACGCCAAGCCCCAAAATTCTATCGCGCTCAACATCCGTTTCTGCTATGCAGCTTTCTATTTCTGTTACTATGGCCATCAAAGCATCATCAGCGCTGCTGATGCGCGAAATATCTATTTGTTTTCTTATCACCACACTGCCTTTTAAGTTTACTATCCCCAATGAACAACCAGCACGGGATAAATAAAGCCCAAAGGCATAATAGCGATTCTCATTTATATCGAGCATAATCGGTTTTCTGCCGTAATCAGCCTCACCGACTTCCTTTTCAATGACAATGCCCTCTTGTTTCAACTCATCTACTATATTTGTCACAGCCGCGCGTGTAAGACCTGTTTGCCGCGCAAGTTCGGCTCTAAAGACCCTTTGTTTGCGTATAATGTTCAAAATCCGCCGTCTATTGCTCATCTTCATATATTGAGAATTGCGCGCCGCATTTTTCATGTATTTGACACTACCCGCGCCTTTATTTCTTCTATAGTAGCCGTACCTGTCACGCCTATTTTCTTGATAGTAATGCTTGCGGCTATATTTGCTATAGCAGCGGCTTCATATCCCTCGGCTCCCAAAGCCAAAGCGCATGAGAAGGCCGAAAGAAAGGTATCTCCGGCACCGCATGTGTCTATAGGCGGTTCTACCTCAGGCGAGGGTATATAATAGGCCTCACCATCTTCGATATATACACACCCTCTCGCCCCCAACGTCATGCACACCAGTGAATGATTTCTCTTCGAGAGCTCCAATGCTGTTTCTATGAGTTGATCAATAGTAGCATCCTTTGGATCTTTATCGCTGTTCATAGCCCTATAAGCCTCTACATCATTGGGCTTCAATATCACGTTCCTATACAGGCCGATCCTGTCCCTGCTGTCTACGATTACTTTCACGCCTTTTGATGAAATTTCCATTATCTTGTTTCTTATAGTTGGCGTAATGCACCCGAACCTCATTTGATCGGTCACACATAGCACATCCGAATCCGCGGCTATGCTTTCTATTTCAGTCGTCAACCTTTGTTCATCAGTTTCAGCTAATGGACGGAAATTTTCAAAGTCGATCCTTGGATCCTCATACTCCACATCGGATATGCCTCTCCTTAATGGTTTGCAGTATGCGTTGGTTACACGATCCACACCCTTTATCACCCCCGACGTATCTACTCCCCTTTTTTTAAGCTCCTTATAAAGCATATCGCCCCTCCAATCATCGCCTATAATCCCGATCATACAGGCTTTCGAAGGGTTTAAAGCAGCCACATTCGCGGCCACGTTACCTGCGCCTCCTGGCGACATCCACTCCTGTATCACCGGCAAGGGGAAATGCGGTGTTTCTCTTGAAAGCTCGCTTCTGGTCATATCCGCCCTCCAATATACATCGAGGGCGATATCGCCTACAATCGCCACTTTCAGCGTACCTATGCCATCCAATATATCCTCTACCCGCTTGCCATCGATGCCACCTATAATTTTATAGGTAATCCTTGACACCGCGTTCCACCTCCGGCAATTTCTCTATCAGTCTTTTATACAGATTTGGTATAGTCTGCTTGTGATCGCCGCAGAAATGCCAGCCTTTGCCGCCCATGCTGTTAGGCCGGTTGACGATGTTTTTGCGCGGCCGATAATAATAATGCGGATCATCATATCCTATCTTTGCCCGGTAATCCCCCAAATCGATAATGTCAAAATTTGCGGTTGTTATATGGTATGTCGGGTATCCCAGATTCCTTGCAATGGATAATGCTTTCAGAAACACCTCGGCCCCTATGACCGCCGAACCGAAGTTCAAGAATACCCCTTCATCCATCCGGGAAACGGAATAACAGTATTTGTGGAAATCGATGCCGCTGGCTTTGCCTATCGCCTCAAAATCCACTATGGGATGCTGGTGAATAATATCGGTACCCAAAGCGATATGATATGTAGCCGGGACATCGTTTTTATAGGCCTGATACAATATGCAATCCTCTTTATACGGAAACCTTTCCTGATGTTTATCAATATACACCGCAAGGCTCTCACCATAACCAAGGTTCTTTGCGGCACCCTGCTGTATGGCCTCGTTCATCCATCTGCCCGTTTCCTCCCACATGCCGAAGGAACCGTCTTCTATAGCTGTAGGTACATCTTCCGAAGTTCCGCCGTTGAAAGCCAACTCAAAGTCATGTATGCTACATGCCCCATTACCGGATATATGTGTTATAAGTCCTCTTTTTATGAGCTCTATGATATACCGCGATAAGCCGTTTTTGATCACATGCGCTCCCATCGACCATATCACGGCTCTGCCGTTTTGCCTCGCTTCGACCATCCTGTCTATCAATTCGCCAAATCCTTCCTGGTCCCAATCAGGTATCGGATCCCTGCCCGGCACAGCCATGTTATCTATGGTTACAAGGTTTTTTCTCTGGCTTACTGGATACGTCTTGATATTGGAAAAATCTAATTGGCCGGGTATCTTCACATTTTTATCCTCCATTTGTCACTCCCCCAATCCGAGCCACTTTAAAATCTCATCGGTTTTTTCAAAATCGCCTACTATAGCATGGGCTCCTGCTGTGATAAGCCTCTGCCTTTTTGTTGGGTTTACGCCGCAGCGTTTCTCTTCATTGCTCGCCACGCCTATAGTAACCGCGCCTACCTCTCGGCCCAACGCGATCTCCACTTTGCCGTCTCCAAAGACTACAACCTCCGGTCCTTTCAATCCATAATCATTTATCAACCTTTTCAATACCGCCTCCTTTGAGCAATCCGCCCTGTCTGCCGGCGCACCAACTATTTCCTTGAAGTATCCGTCCACACCCAGGACGTGCGCTTCATTGACCACATCAACATTATCGGTACCACTGGCCGCATAGATATCTACACCGCATTCATCAAGTATCTTTAAGAATTTCATACTACCCTTGATCAAATAGTCCTCCGGTGATTTTTCCCCGGAAAGTATTGCCGTTATCCTCTTTTTAACATGTTCCATCAACCTTCGGTTATATTCGGCTTTATACTGCCATGGATCTTCAGGAGCATAAGGATTTCTTCGATATCTTTTCACGGTATCCGCAAGCCACTGCATTTGAAAAATGGTCTGAATACCGGTCGAAGCATCGATATATTCTCTGACTTCTTTTAGAATATCTTCATCAACCGATGTGCTTCCTGCTATCATCTCTATCATAAATGGCTCCATTATGTTCTCCCAGCCATGCCTGAGCATAGATATGGTGCCGTCAAAATCAAAAAGCGCTGCTCTAACCCTTGGCCTGTCTTTTGATAATTCCTCTAAAATCTCCATAAATCTTACTCCTTAATGCCTTTTCTGAAACATTCCCCTATAAGTAGTGCTATAAGTATATAACGAGTATAAACATTTGTCAACTCATTTAACAAAATAGCATTAAAGATCATTTACTATATTTTTGTTAATCTATGATATGAAACAAGGCCTAGGGTAAGCAAAAGAGGAAAAGCGATAGCCGCAAACAACCCTGCTCTCAAGCTGTTTCCCATATGGTCCGACACCATTCCGACAACGGTTGGCCCCGATGAACAGCCGAGGTCACCTGCAAGGGCTAAAAGCGCAAACATCGCCGTACCGCCCTTTGGAAATTTTGCAGATGCGAGGCTGAATGTACCGGGCCAAAGGATACCTACAGACAACCCACATAGGCCACAACCGATGAAAGCTAAAGTAGGCCAAGGTGATAACGCTGCAAATAAATAACTAACCATACACAAGCAGCCGCAGGCCATCATAAACATTTGCAAATTAATTCTTTCGCTGAATTTGGAATAAACAACACGGGATATTCCCATAAGCGCTGCAAATAGACATGGACCTGCAAGATCACCGACAGTTTTGGATACCCTCAAACCCGATTCTGCAAAAGCCGAAGCCCATTGGCTCATTGCCTGTTCAGAGGCACCGGAACAAATCATTAACAGTATAAATAGCCAAAATAGATTTAAGGATAGTAGTTTCTTAATAGACATGCCTTCACCATTCTCCGTTAAAGTGGCAATGGGCACCTGCGAAAAATAGAATGCATTTAGCAATGGCACGATTGCCCATGTAAAAGCGAGGGTTCTCCAATTTTCAATATCAAAAGTAATAAAAAACAATGTGGATCCGATCACCACAAAAACGTATCCCCAGCAATAAAATGAATGCAACAGGCTCATAGCCGCAGATTTTTTATCGGTCGGACAAGCTTCCACAATCGGGCTCACCAGTACCTCAATCAATCCGCCGCCAATGGCATAAATAAAGATAGCAAGGAGAAGCCCTATATATGGGTCAGAGAATATTTCGGGGAAAACACCAAGTCCCACCAGCCCAAACGCAGCGAAGATATGAGCCAGCACTATAGACGTCCTATAGCCTATCTTGTCCACAAATTTTGCCGATATCAAGTCGACGATCAACTGAATCCCGAAATTTATGGTTACAAGCAACGTTATTTTATTTAGAGGAATTTGGTATGTATTTTGAAAGGTCAAGAACAATAGTGGCGCAAAATTATTGACAATCGCCTGAGTGATATATCCGATATAGCTTGCATAGAGCGTATGGCTATAGTTATCTTTTATACGCATAGTTCCTTTCTCCCACCGTTCCGTTATCAAAGGCAATTATATCAAAAATGTGCCTTTAACACAACGCCGGCCATCGGCGGGACCTTTATCGTTAAATGGTAATCCTGGTTATGCCACCTGCCTTCCTCAGCATAAAGCGTTTGGCCCATCACCTGTCCCGAACCGCCGAAACCGATGTCATCGGTATTGAGTATCTCATCATATGCACCCGGATACGGCACGCCTATCTTATAATCATAATATACTATCGGCGTAAAGTTGCATACTATCACCAACGTATCTGACGGATGGTCGGTTTTGCGCATATATACAAATATGCTCTGCTCGGTATTGTTCGGGTCTATCCATTCAAACCCTTCGGCATAATAATCGAGCTGCCACAGCGCTGGATTCTCCAAATAGAAATGATTCAGCGTTTTGAAAAAATCATGTATTTTTTTATGCATATCGAAACGCTCTATAAGGAACCATTCGAGCTGCTCATAAAAGCGCCATTCGATAAATTGCGCGAATTCACAACCCATGAAGATGGTCTTCTTGCCCGGATGGGTATACATATACAACATGTAGGCGCGAAGACCTGCGAATTTGTTCCAGTAATCGCCCCACATCTTATCTACCAGGGCCTTTTTGCCGTGCACCACCTCATCGTGCGATATGGGCAATATAAAGTTCTCAGAATAATGATACATCATGGAAAATGTCATCAAGCTATGGTAATACTTGCGGTATATAGGATCCATGGTTATATACTTCAATGTATCATTCATCCAACCCATATTCCATTTAAAATTAAAGCCCAGGCCGCCTACATATACGGGTTTGCTGACCATGGGCCACGTCGTTGACTCCTCGGCTATCATTATGAGATCTGGGTATTCTTTAAACAGCGCCTCGTTTAGCTGATGCAAGAACCCGATGGATTCGAGATTTTCCCGACCACCGTATATATTCGGAACCCACTGCCCATCCTGTTTGCCATAGTCAAGGTAAAGCATATTGGCTACTGCATCCACTCTAAAGCCGTCTACATGGAATTCTTTAAGCCAATAGAAGGCATTGGATATAAGGAAGCTTTTGACCTCGGGTCGCCCGAGGTCAAAATTAGCCGCTCCCCATCCCTCGGTCTCTGCCCTTCTCGGATCCTGATATTCGTATAAAGGTGTACCATCGTAGCGATATAAGCCATGAGCATCCTTGCAGAAATGACCAGGCACCCAGTCTAGTATAACTCCTATGCCATTTTCATGGCATGCATTTATAAAATATTTGAATTCATCTATCGTACCATATCGACTGGTCACGGCGTAATAGCCGGTTATAAGGTAACCCCATGATGCATCCAGCGGATGCTCCATTATAGGCATAAGTTCTATATGCGTGTAACCCATATCTCTTGCATATTTAGGTAATAAATTAGCCAATTCGGCATATGTCAGAAATTCTCCATTTTCTTTGCGCCGCCATGACCCCATATGCACTTCGTATATATTTAACGGGCTTTTGTATATATCTATTTGAGCCCTTTTGTTCAGCCATCCTTCATCGTTCCATGAAAAAGGCATCGGATTTGCCACTACCGACGCCGTATTCGGGCGTTTTTCGGCATAAAAGGCATAAGGATCGGCCTTAAGCAGCCTTTTCCCCTCGGGCGATATTATCTCATACTTATATATATCTCCCTCGCTTATACCAGATATAAATGCACTCCACAGGCCACCTTCCGATATGCGCTCTAGAACATATGGCTCGCCACCGTGCCAATCGTTAAAATCACCCGTCACGCTGACCGACCGGGCATTGGGAGCCCAGGTAGTGAATCGGACACCATTTTGTCCACCTTCTTGGCTTATATGGGCCCCCATGAACTCATAACATTCATAATGCTGTCCGGCATGAAAGCGCTTCATATCACCCTTTTTTACAATATTTCTTGCCATGCTTATACCTCTCTAACCAATTCGCGCTTCTTTGCTACTACAAAAGGCATATCCTTATCGCCTTTTAGCTCTTTGCCAGGTTCTATGTTGACATATTTATCAGCTATTATATTGGTGAGTTTACAGCCATCGCCGATTATAGCACCCTGAAATATTATACAATTATTTACCACAGTCCCTTTGCCGACATGCACCTTTCGGAATAATATGCTGTTTTTTACAGTGCCCTCTATGATAGAACCGTTGCCTATCATAGAGTTTTTTACCACATTGCCTTCAAGATATTTGGCAGGCACTTCAGTAGTAGTCTTGGTATAAATGGGCCGCTCATCCAAAAACAGTTGTTTATATACGCGTGGATTTAGCAGCTCCATACTGGCCTTATAATAAGCATGCAGCGAATTTATACACCTGAGATATCCATTATACCCAAAAGCCCTTACCTTATAGCGATCCAACGAGCTGTATATAGCGTTCTTTATTTTCCTAAAGCGCCCACTGGTTACGCATTCGGTAAGTATTTCTATAAAGGTAGATTTCCTCATTAAATACATTTCCATGCAGATATCCGCTTCGTTATCCTTGCCGATGTTTCTACCCACACCTTCAATGCGCCCATCCTCGCCTATGTCAAGCGTCTCACACAGAAAGAAATTATCCTGAGCATCATCGACGTGCTTATACACTATAGTTATATCATTGCCTGATCGCTTGTGAAAATCCATCACCTCATTGAAGTCTATATTGCACACCATATACGACGACGTCAGCAGAAGATACTCTTGAGCCGAACGCTCGAAATACTCTATATTATTGGCAAAGCTGTATACATCATCAACGCGTGGCTCCAGTGTACTGAAGTTGAATACGCGTATACCCTCTACCCTGCGGTTTAAATCCCATGGTCGGCCATCCCCAATATGATCGGTCAATGAGCGGCACTGCATCTTGGAAAATATACCGACATTCTCCACTCCAGCATTGCTCAAACTCGATAATATAAAGTCTATCACTCTATACCTGCCGGCTATGGGGACAGAAGCCAACAGCCTGTTTCGTGTAAGCTCCTGTATCATGTCCTCATTCTCGTCCAGATTTATAACGCCCATGCAATTTTTCAACATACTCAGTCCCCTTTCTAATTAGCTACCATACCGGTCTTTATCTCTTCATAAAGGCCTATGGCGGTAACATTTCTGCCGTCACCAACGACGCTGTTTTTGCGTATTATAGCATTACTTCCTACTATCGCTTTATTTACTATAGCGTTTTCACCTATATATACGTCGGGCATTATAACCGAATCTATTATCTTGGCATTTCTTTCTACTTTAACATTTGTAGATAACACCGAATGTATAACTTCGCCGTGTATCTCGCATCCGTCAACCACTATGGAATTCTGGACTTTAGCAGCGTTGCCTATATACTGAGCCGGCATGGCTTGTGCCAACGAATAGACGCGCCATGTAGGATCACCTATATTAAGATCATCATTTTCACTTAAAAGATCCATGTTAGCTTCCCAAAGGCTTTCCACTGTCCCCACGTCTTTCCAGTAACCTTTAAACGGGTAAGCATACAATCTCTCACCGCGCTCCAGGATAGCCGGTATAACGTTTTTACCGAAGTCATGAACAGATTCAGGATTATTAGCATCTTCTATCAAGGCTTCTTTGAGCAATTGCCAGTCAAACACATATATGCCCATAGACGCCTTGGTGCTCTTGGGGTGTCGAGGCTTTTCTTCAAACTCGTATATAGAAAGGTCGTCATTGGTATTCATGATGCCGAATCTTGAGGCCTCGCTGAGAGGGACATCGGTAACAGCTATGGTGCATCGTGCCCCTTTATCCTTATGAAATGCTATCATCTTATTATAGTTCATCTTATAGATATGGTCTCCCGATAGCACCAACACTAGATTCGGTTCATACGCATCTATAAAGGGAATGTTCTGGTATACGGCATCGGCTGTGCCCTGATACCAATTGGCCCCCGAGGCCTTCTGATGCGGCGGCAATATGAATACCCCGCCATTCAGCCTGTCCAAATCCCAGGGACTACCTACCCCTATATGCGTGTGGAGTTCCATAGGCATATATTGGGTCAGTACCCCCACAGTGTATATGCCGGAATTGGAGCAGTTGCTCAGCGTAAAATCAATTATCCTATACCTGCCGCCAAATGGCACGGCCGGTTTAGCTAAATTTTGAGTTAGAACACCCAGCCTCGAACCTTGACCTCCGGCCAATATCATCGCTACTACTTCCCTTTTTCTCATAACGCGCACCCCTTTACATGAATATTTTAAAATCTAATGCGTTTATATCTATGCTAACCCCTTGTGTAGGAACGTCTACAGATACAGCCCTCTCAACATTCCTGTTTATAAACACAAAGGCTTTGCTCCCTTCATATGACCTCTCATAGCATAACACATCTCTGCCGGATGGATGAAATTTAAAATCCCCTTTATCAAATATATCGGTATTTCTTAAATCGGACATTCGCTTGTAAAAGGCTAAAATATCATCGTTCTCTCTACCCCATGGATATGTTCTCCTATTATCCGGATCTGTGCCCCCTTTGATGCCGACTTCATCACCATAGTATATAAGCGGCACGCCAGGAAACGTCATCTGTATAACCACAGCCAGCTTGGCATACTTATATGCGTTTTCCCCCTTATCTTCGAAAACAGTAAATATCCTTTCGGTATCGTGCGTGCCCAGCACATTCAATGCCGCACAAAAGGTCTCGCGCGGATAATTTTCGTACAAGCTCATCATGCGCCTTGTAAATCCTGCAGAGTCTATATCACCTCTTAAAAAGCCTATAACCGCATTCCTAAACGGATAATTGGTCACTGAATCCAATTCGTTCCCAAAAAGATATCTCCGCCTTCTGGAGTAACTCACTTTATTTGATGCATCTTCCCACACCTCTCCTATAAGCACGCTGTCTTTATTCACTTGTTTCATTTCGGCCTTAAAGGCTTCTATAAATTCATCGGGCAGCTCATCTGCCACATCCAGCCTCCAGCCGTACGCTCCCGCATTCATCCAATGTTTTAATACCGAGTCACCGTCGTATATTATAAAATTCTGGTAACTAGGAGCGAGTTCATTAACGTTCGGAAGATTTTTTATATTCCACCAACATTCATACTCATAAGGGTATTGTGTGAACCGGTACCAGCTATAATAAGGAGATTCTTTGGACTGATACGCCCCAATGCTGTCATATCGTCCAAATTTATTGAAATATATGCTGTCAGCCCCGGTATGGCTGAACACACCGTCCAATATTATTTTTATGCCTCTCTTGCCCGCTTCTATGCATAGTTTTTTGAACAAGCTTTCATCGCCATACATAGGGTCTATTTTTTTATAGTCCCCTGTATCATATTTATGATTGCTGCTGGCCTCAAAAATAGGGTTTAGGTATATGGCCGTAACATTTAACGATTTAAGATAATCCAGTTTTGCCATAACGCCCTTCAGATTGCCGCCGAAGAACTCCCAGCGTTCTATATCATCCTCTTTATTTCTTATATACATCGGGTCATCGTCCCAGCATCCATATATAAAACTGTTTTGCTTGGGATTTGATACTTTGCCATCCTCATTGCCGTTCAAAAACCTATCAACGAATATCTGATAGACTATACCCTCCTTAAACCATTGTGGTACGGTAAAGCCTTTATAGACCGTGATTTGATAAGGCGGAGGTACCGCATCGTACAGCTTGCCCGTACCTCCCATACCGTCCTGTTGGCACCCATAATAGAGCACATTTTGCCCTGCATACAGTATAAAATAATAATTTATAAGGCCGGTATATTCATCGCCTATATCTACCCTTCCTTCAAAAGCGTGACCTTCTGCCCCGGCAGCCTTCGTCATAGATAAGATTTGTTCGCTGCCGTCGAAAAACTTCAGTGCTAATTCAGCGTTTTCGATACCACCCGCTTTAATCCTCAATGTCACTGTACTGCCGCTTTTAACCGCCCCAAACGGCGTACGATAAAATGTATCATGCGAATCATGTTTGGCGTAAACCTCTATCATAAAGCCCCTTCTTTATAGATTTTTGTATAAATAATCTGATCCCCATATGCCTACGGCATATTCCTCAATGGTCCTGTCGCTAGAAAATATGCCAGAATGGGCTATATTTACTATAGCCATCTTATTCCATTTAATGCGATCCTCGAACATTTCATCCACCCTAGCCTGTGCTTCCAAGTACGGCACGAAATCCTTTAGCACGAAGAATTCATCGTTATATGTCGTCAAACTATCATATACGGCACGGAATTTATCCTTATCTTTAGAATATTTGCCGTTTATAAGGTCATCCAGCACGCGTTTTAACGCCGGAGCAGCCTCTATTACATCAGCCGCTGAATAACCGCCGTTTCGATAATAATTCAGCACCTCTTTGCTGGTCAGGCCAAATATGACTATATTATCATCGCCTACCTCATCGCGTATTTCTATATTAGCCCCATCCAACGTTGCAATGGTTATGGCACCGTTCATCATAAACTTCATATTACTGGTACCCGATGCTTCTTTGGTGGTAGTGGATATCTGTTCGCTGAGGTCGGATGCCGGTATTATAACCTCAGCCAGCGATACTCGGTAATTTTCCAAAAAAACCACTTTCATGAGGTCGTTGACCCTCGGATCATTGTTTATCTTATCAGCTATAGCATTTATCAGCTCTATAATATTTTTTGCCAAATAATAACCGGGTGCTGCCTTACCGGCAAATATGAATGTCCTGGGCACTATATTCACATGCGGATTATCCAGCAACCTATTATAGAGGTCCATTATGCGCAGGCAATTCAGCGTTTGCCTTTTATAGGCATGTATGCGCTTTATATGGGAGTCGAACATAGAAGACGGGTCGACAGTTATGTCATTGTGTTCTTTTATATAATGAGCCAACCTCTCTTTATTAGCTTTTTTTATACTCTCTAACTCGGCTTGAACAGCACCATCATAAGCATATCTCTCAAACCGTTCCAAGTCGATGGGGTGTCTTATCCAACTATCCCCTATAGTTTGCCTTAACAGCGATGCAAGGCCCGGATTAGCCTTCATAAGCCATCTGCGATGCGTTATACCGTTGGTCTTATTGTTGAACTTTTTGGGATCCAGATAATAAAAATCCGCCATGACCTCTTTCTTAAGTATTTCAGTATGCAGCTTAGCCACGCCGTTTACGCTGTGTGAGCCTACCACTGCCAGATGGGCCATGCGCACATAGCCGTCTGCTATTATAGCCATCCTGGCTATCTTATCCCATTGCCCCGTATAAAGATTCCACAACTGCCTGCAGAATCTCTCATTTATCTCGTTGACTATCATATAAATACGCGGCAACAACTCCTGGAACATGGATACCGGCCATTTTTCCATAGCTTCGGGCATAATGGTATGGTTGGTAAACGACATGACATCGGTGGTTATACGCCACGCCTCATCCCATCCCAAACCCTCTTCATCCATCAGTATTCTCATGAGTTCCGGTATAGCAAGGGCCGGATGCGTGTCATTTATATGGACAGCTATACTGTCATCCAATTCCTTTATATTGCCTCCACAAGCTTTAAACTTCTTTATAATGCTCTGTATACCGGCAGATACGAAGAAGTATTGCTGTTTTAACCTCAGTTTCCTGCCTTCATAAAATGTGTCATCAGGATAAAGCACCTGGGAAATCGCCTCTACAGAATTCCTATAATCCACAGCTTTTGAATATTCGCCCCTGCTGAACGAGGAAAAGTCAAATTCATCCACAACAGGCTCGGCGCTCCACAGCCTAAGCGTATTTACAGTGCCATTTTCATAACCCACTATAGGTATGTCATAAGGAACTGCCATAACCGGCTCATAATCCCTCTGATAAAATACAAGGCGTCCACCCTGGTTTATCATATCCACATATCCCCCGAATTTAACTATCTCAGCCTCATCGGGTTTTTTTATTTCCCATACGTTACCGTTTTTCAGCCAATCGTCAGGCGCTTCCACCTGAGCCCCGTCGATTATCTTCTGCTCAAAGAATCCATACTTATATCTTATGCCGCAGCCATGGCCGTATATATTCAACGATGCCATGGAATCCAGGAAGCACGCGGCCAGCCGACCCAAGCCTCCATTGCCCAAACCTTGATCCTCTTCCAATTCCTCCAGCTTATCCAGATCTATACCCAATTCAGAAAGCGCCTCTTTACACATATCCCTTATACCTAGGTTGAGAAGTGTAGTTCCTAAAAGTCTGCCCAATAAGAATTCCATAGAAAAGTAATATACTTGTTTTTGGTGCGAAAATGAGCATTTTTTATTGCTGGCCACCCATAATTTTGCTACATAATCCCTTATTAAGCCGGCCAGCGCTTCATATTTATCATAATCCGCTCCTTCCGACAATTCTTTACCGTTTATCTCTATAAACTTCTCCTGGTAATCGCTTTTGAATTTATCTTTATTTATATTTAGTAGCATATGATTACCTCACATCTATATCCATTAAGTTATGCTTTTATATAACTCCATGTACTCTCTGGCAGAATTTTGCCAACTATTGTCGCAATTCATCGCCTGTACAACTATATTATACCATATTTCTTCATCATAACGATAGTATTTCAGCGCCATGTCTAAAATTTTTGTTAAAGTCAGTGGGTCATATGACACAAAGCTAAATCCAGTACCTTCGCCAGTAAATTCATTATAAGGTTTTACGGTATCTTTAAGACCACCCGTTTCATGAACCAGCGGCAGGCTTCCGTAACGCATGGCTATAAGCTGGCTTAATCCGCACGGCTCGAACAAAGATGGCATAAGGAAGATATCCGATGAGGCATATATCTTATGTGCCAACACATCATCGAATAATATATTGGCCGATACCTGCCCTGGATACATGCGCTCAAGGTTTCTGAAAAACCATTCGGCATTATGTTCGCCGGTACCCAGCACCACCAATTGGATGCCCATTTTAAGCATATCATGTGCTGCCGCCTCTATAAGCCCTACACCCTTCTGCCATGTCAGCCTTGATATCATGCCGATCATCGGCATATGTTCATCTATACTCAAACCCAGTTGCTTTTGAAGCTTTAATTTATTTTCTGTCCTTGTTTTGACAGTTTCCACATCATAATTTTTGAATATATATTTATCTACGGCAGGATCATATATTTCATAGTCTATACCGTTTATTATGCCATGAAGGTGATCGCGGCGACTTCTCAAAAGACCGTCCATGCGCTCTCCATATTGTGGCGTCTGTATCTCCTCGGCATAGGTTTTGCTTACGGTGGTTATTTCATCGGCAAAGCTTATGCCTCCCTTCATAAAACTGACGGCGCCATAGAATTCCAAAGTGCCGTTATAATAGAGTTCTTGTCCTAAGCCGAAAAGATCCGATAATATATTGGGATCAAAATTGCCCTGATATGCCAGATTATGTATGGTAAATACCGTCTTTATATCGCTGTAAAATGGATCATATTGATACTGAATCTTATATAGAACCGGCACCATCGCGGTTTGCCAATCATTGCAATGTATAATATCGGCCTTCCAGTGTATTTCTTTAAGCAGCATCAACACCGCGCGATCAAAAAATGCAAACCGCTCGGCTTCATCGTCATATCCGTAGCATCCGTCTCTCAAGAAATAATACTCATTGTCGATAAGGTAATATGTCACGCCGTCGACGTTATATTCAAAGATACCGCAATATTGATTGCGCCAGCCCACCGGTACCATAAACCATTTTACGAAATTGAGGTCTTCCGCCGGCACCTTCATGTTTTTATATTTTGGCATCACCACTCTAACATCCACGTCCATGCGCTTGAGGTATTTGGGCAATGCGTATGAAACATCGGCAAGACCTCCTGTTTTTATGAATGGCTCAGCCTCAGATGTTGCAAATAAGACGTTCATTCTTTATCCCCTTTCTGTTTTTGCGATAGGTTTTATGAATCGCGCAATTTTTTATCGATTTGTTCTAAAATAGCCCTGCCTTTAAATATACCTAAAAGAAAGAGACTCGCCGCTATGACAGCAATACCAGCTAACAGCCAGTAATTTCTCTCGACTATATTAGAACCCCAATAGGCTGAAATCAGTATACCGGGTAGCCTGGCTATAAACGTTATAATAAAGAAATTACGGAACCGTATAGGCGAAAGACCCGCTGCATAAGCCAGCACGTCCTTCGGCAAACCGGGTATAAGAAATATAAGAAATAATAAGGCCTCGCCCTTAGGCTGGTTTATAAAATCATCGAATTTATGAACCCTCTCGCACCCTATAATACTCTCTATAGCTCTACGCCCAAGCAATCTGGCCAACCCAAAACATATGAGCGAGCCTATTGTTATTCCTATGGATGACAAAAGCGTACCCAAGAGCGTCCCATATAAATAGCCTCCTGCTATCTGAACCACTTCTCCGGGTACTATAAATACTATGACCTGCAATACCTGTACTATGATAAACACTGCAAATCCCATGCTGCCGTAGCCCTGTATCCACAGGCGAAATCTATCGGCATCGCGTACCAATTCGATAAAGGGCTGAGCAAGGAATATCATAGCGATGATGATGGCAACAATAAGTAAGATAAACGGCAGTATCTGCCGAAATGTATTTTTCTTCATCGTTTAAGCGATTTAACCATACCTATAAAATTACTTAAAAGCTCTCGACCCTGATGGGTCAATATAGCTTCCGGATGAAACTGTACCCCTTCTATAATATAATTTTTATGCCTTATACCCATAATCTCTCCATCTTCTGTAGTAGCCGTAATCTCGATATCATCCGGTATGCTGTTTGGTTCCAGCACCAGCGAATGATAGCGACAAACACGGAGCGGGTTATCAATGCCTTTATATATAGTCCGTCCATCATGTTGCATAAAAGATATTTTGCCGTGCACTGGTTGGGCCGCTTTAACCACCCTTGCCCCAAATACCTGTCCTATAGCTTGATGCCCCAGACATACACCTAACATAGGTATCCGCCCAGCAAACCGCCTTATAGCATCCATAGTTACACCTGCCTTGTCAGGTGTGCAAGGCCCAGGCGATATAACCAACATATCGGGTTGCATCTGTTCTATTTCATCCAATTTTATGGCGTCATTTCTATATACTTTTACATCCTGCCCCAATTCTCCGAAATATTGTACCAGGTTATAAGTAAAAGAATCGTAGTTATCGATCATCAACAACATAGCTAATCTCCTCTCCTCTCATCTCGTCTATTATGCATTTATTCTAACATTTTTTACGAACGAGCGCAACAATTCAAAACATATGTTCTTTGATTCGTAATATAGCAAATTCAGCGCGTGCAATGATATAAAGTCTGCGCTCGCTACAGGCTTGACATATATACTTCGCTACGGCTGTGAAGCTGGACCACTACGCAATCAAAGATTGTTGTGGTCCTACGCTTCAAAAGCCCGATCAGCATATATGTCAAGCCTCATGCCACGTAATGATTGCTTACTTACAACTCGTTTCAGTCACATATTACTAATCGCAAAACATATGTTTATATATAAAAGGAGAGAACGACTTAGACCGCTCTCTCCTTTTTCATCATACATTACCTACCGTAAATCCGCCGGACGAGGCTTTAGAAGCTGCTTCATTCTCAAAATGATCCTCTTCAAATTTTTGATTTTGAACCGGATCAAATCTCTGAAGCAGATGCGTCAATTCAGCAATATGCTCCTTTTCTTCGTCCCTTATATGAGCAAGGATTTCTTTTATTTCCGGGATATCTATAGAATCGATGTGATACTGATAATTGTTTGTAGCATCTATTTCCCCGGCTATGTCTTCCCTGAGCCATATCAAGAACTGCTCTAGGCCTTCCGTCTTATATCTGTTACCATTGTTAGAAGCAGAACCATTTCCATATGCCATATTACTGCACCTCCTTGTAAGTTAACGCAACTATGCTATCTGGACGTTTTATTCTCAAGCCTAGTATCTCCAATATTCTGAAGCGATGATTCATGTCGGCGGTTTCCACAAATGCTGTTATAATATCCTGTCCGATAACAAGATCTATATTCTGTGGATTGGCCGATACAATGAAAGCATCTTCGTCCTTCAGTACAGGAGACTGATACAATTTGACTCCAAGCCTCTCTATCCTTTCGGCATCCAAATAAGGCGTATCTTTATATACTTTATTGAGCGATGCAAATAATGGTGGACTTGTAACCATAACATAAGGGCCAAATTGATAATGGCTCCTTAAAAGCGCAAGCACCGCCACCACATCATCGTATGCGCTGCCTTTTTGCCAGTCGTTTCTCGCATACGATAATTTGCCGTTGACCGTCAATATGCCTTCGGCTCCTTTTTCAGCATCCCCGTAGAATAAAAGCTTGTCCTCATCTGCCGCCAACATAGCAGCAGCGCTAAAGACCTTTCCAGTGTCCAGGGGCAGGTCGTTCTCTTCAAAATACTGAATATCTCTCCATCCGTAAACAAAATCGCGGCAAAGCATGTTCAGCCTTACAAACTTCATGCCCGCTCCCTCGTCAGCCTCTCCGTTTGGTACCACAAAAGTGCCGGCACCGACAGGGCCAAATAAAGGAAGGAACTTCCTGCCTACCAGCACAGCTTTAGCGCTCTCTACTACAGCTCTATCAATGCTATCCCATTGCTCCTTCGTCAGCGGAGCATCGTCTCGCAATAAATAATCAGCCATTTTATTTACCTCCTATACTATGTATGATATCTGTATCTATCTAATATTATATATCATCCGCTAATAATTTTCCAGTATGAATTTCAATTTTACTGTAATTCGTGCTAGCGCGTGCAATGATATAAAGCCTACGCCCGCTCATGAAATATTGTATAGGCATTGTATAAGCATAGTAGAATCCAAAGTAAGGCCACGCCTCGTATATGTTATAATAATATTATTGCTTTATAAGCAAATTCATCCAAACTGAAAGGAGTAAAAATGGAATTAAACGGCAAAACAGCGCTTGTGACAGGCGCCTCGCGCGGTATAGGGCGTCAAATAGCCATCGAATTAGCTAAGGCCGGCGCTTCTGTAGCCATAAATTATAAGACCGATGAAGCCGGCGCCATAGAAACCTTACATGCCGTACGCCAAGCTGACAGATACGGCATAACGATAATGGCCGATGTAAGCGATTATGAATCGGTACGGCAAATGTTGGACGATACCGTGCAAAAGCTGGGTAAAATCGATATATTGGTCAATAATGCAGGAATTTCACATATAGGCCTTTTTATTGATACCGACATAAGTCTATGGGACAATATCCTGAACACCAATCTCAAAGGCACTATGAATTGCTGTCATGCTGTTCTAAGGCATATGTTACCTCGCCAAAGCGGCAGCATAATAAATATATCGTCCATATGGGGTGATTCAGGGGCTGCATGCGAAGCGGTATATTCGGCATCTAAAGGAGGCATAAATGCCTTCACGAAGGCACTGGCAAAAGAACTGGGCGCATGTGGCATACGCGTAAACGCCATAGCACCCGGCGTTATAGACACTGATATGAACAAATGGATGACTGCCGAAGATAAGCAGATAACGCTGGACCAAATATCCATGAAACGCTTCGGGCAGTGCTCGGAAGTATCCGCTTTAGCGGCTTTCTTGGCCTCCGAAAAATCATCATATATAACAGGCCAGATAATAGCAGCAGATGGTGGAATATTCTAGGCGCTTGTATCATAAAATGAATAAAGGGGATATGACTTAAAAACATAAAGGAATGGTAAAATATGAATTCTCAAATAGTGCGCACCGATATACCATATGATTATCAGACCATGGTCTCTGACCTGGAAGCGCTTAAATCAGCGTATCCTATTATACAGAGTAACACCATAGGTAGCTCGGTTTTGGGAAAGGAGATTTACACCCTAAGCATAGGCATAGGACAAAGGCAAGTATACTATAATGGGTGCCATCATGCCAACGAATGGATAACAGCTCCTTTATTGATGCAGTTTGCTGAAAGTTATGCTCAAGCCTATCAAACAGGTACCACCATCCTTGGATGGGATATACGGTATTTATTCAATCATACGACTATATGGCTGACACCGATGGTAAATCCTGACGGCGTGGATTTGGTCATACATGGCATCGATACAAGCAATCCTTTTTATGAGCAGGTGTTAAGGTGGAACAATTACAGCACGAATTTCAGCAACTGGAAAGCCAATATACGCGGTGTGGATTTGAATCATCAATATAACGCGCATTGGTATGAGCAAAAAAGCCGAGGTCCAGTCGGGCCGAGCCCTGCAAATTATTCGGGCTCAGCCCCGGAATCGGAACCTGAATCCAGAGCCGTAGCTGATTTTACACGATATCATAACCCGAATTTAATTATAGCATATCACTCTCAAGGGAGAGTAATATATTGGGGATACAGAGGCCTGGAACCTCCCGAATCACAAACCATAGCAACATATTTCGGCACATTGAGCGGATATACGCCCATAAGATATGCCGGCACCGACGCCGGTTATAAGGACTGGTTTATACAGGATTGGCGCCGCCCCGGCTTTACCATAGAAGTAAGCATGGGCATAAATCCCCTCCCGGCATCACAGCTACCGCAAATATATCGTGATAATCTGGGCATTATGCTACATGGTGCCGGCTTAACATAGATGCTATATGCTATCCGTATCCAACATGTCCAAAAGGCGCTGTATATCTATAACGTGCTTTCTCTCCTCGGATATAAGGGTGCTAAATGCAGATTTAGCGGCTGGATTCTTGGCATGCGCGGCAAGTTCGCTGTAATATAATATAGAATCCTTCTCGGCTTGTAACGCCAAATCCAATACGTCATATAGATCTGTTACCTGCTCTATGACATCATCTATTTCTCCGGCCGGTGGAAATACAGCTGACATTGATATGGCCCTAAGATAAGAAGATACTTCCGGATCATATATGTACTCATCACTGCTTTCGGGGTTATCAGCCAGGTACTTATCATATATGGCTTGGAAACGGGCGGCATGAGTTTTTTCTTCTCTGGCAAGCCTTTGAAATAGGGCTTTTACTTCTATATCCGATACCTTTTCAACCGCTTTTGTATAGAATTCATATCCGTTCTCTTCTATCTCCACGGCTATACGCAATGCTTCCAATTCATTGATTTGATCCAATTCCATTTAATCACACCTCTCTGTATATAACAAAAGCCCACAGACAAAACGCCTATGGGCTCATTGGTGGAGGGAGATGGATTCGAACCATCGAAGGCTGAGCCAACAGATTTACAGTCTGCCCCCTTTGGCCACTCGGGAACCCCTCCGTGTCACAAATGCTATTATACAATATCTATTTCCTGCAGTCAATAGCCATAGCACAAATTTTTTATGGCTTATCACGCAGTCCTGGTAACTGAAGGAAATACTTTTGCGCTTATAAGCGAGCGATATACTGCCAACGATATGACCGAATCCACCGCGTGGTGCAGTGCCGTTCCTATGCCCACTATCACAAGGGCCGAATATATATCGAAACCGAACGGCAGTACCACCAATGCCTCTAATCCTGCATGTATAGGCAGCGTAACAGCTAATGCTCCTGTAAACGGCACACCACGTTTTACAAGCCGAGCTCCAACAAAAGCAAAGATCGGATGCATAGCCGCCCTAGCCACTATTACTAACGGTAAACCTTTCAGCAAAAAGCCCAACGCCGAACCTAAGCCGACTACCACAGCCACCAGAGGATTGACAGCCATAGCCAGCATAACAGGCACATGAGAGGCTATAGTGGCCGAGAAAGGTGGTATGGTTACAGCCAGTACACCTCCAAACCATAACGGTATCATTATGGCAAAAGCCGTCAATATACCAGCAAGTACTATATCTTTAGTTTTCATATATATAAGCCCTTTCTATATAATATTTCTAGAAATATTATATAGAAAGATTAATGTCTTGTCAACTGTATTGTCAATCTCTCAATACTGTTTATCCAAATCTATCTTGTTTATAAATTGGTCGTTACCATATATATATGCCCTTAAATTAGGTATAAATATATTCATAACCCTTTCAATATAGCGGCCATTATCGCCCGCCGTATGCGGCGTTATGATGACATTATCCATATCCCACAACGGGCTTTGCAATGGCAGCGGCTCTTGTTCGAATACATCCAACCCTGCCCCAGCTATCCATTTTTCTTTTAATGCCTTTATAAGCGCCTTCTCGTCATGAGTGGAACCTCTTCCGGCATTTAAGTAATAAGCCGTCGGCTTCATAATTTTGAAACGCTCTTCGTTCATTATATGAAATGTGTCCTTGGTCAAAGGCAATATATTTACGACATAGTCGCTTTTCTTAAGCAATTCTTCCCAATTGGCAGGCCCATACATCTTATCTACATAATCGGCAGGTTTACCCGAATAGCGAAATCCCAGCGTCCTCATTCCCAACGCTTTTGCCAATCTGGCCACTTCCAGCCCTATAGCCCCTACGCCCAATATACCTGCTGTCTTGTCGAACAATTCATCGGCATTATACGAACGATCCCACTTTTTATTCATTTGATTGCGTATATATGTATTTATTTTTCTGGCAAAGGCCAGCATCATACCTATAAGCGTTTCAGATATAGGCACGCTATGAACGCCGCTGGCATTTGTAAGTATTATACCGTATTTCTTAAATGCCTCAAACGGCATGTCGTTAACCCCGGCACTCCACGTCTGTACCCATTTGAGCGGCGTACCATCATACAGACATTGCTCGGCGGCACGCTTATCCCAACCCAGCAGTATTTCGGCATCTTTTAATGAAATCTCGCCGTTATCATCAACAGCAAACTCGATCTCCCAATCGGGAATTATTTTTCTTATTTCGTCTACGTACTCATCGTCAATATCCCTAAAAACAACCAACTTACGCATCGATATTCTCCTTTACTTATATCCTAATCTTAAAGCCTGCTCCATTACCTTACGGGCTATAGGGGCGGCCTGAATACCTCCTGTACCAGCATTCTCCACTATAACAGCCACCGCTATAGATGGATTGTCGGCAGGTGCAAAGCTTATAAACCAGGCATGATCCTCCTGTTGGCCACCAGCTTGCGCCGTGCCGGTCTTACCGGCAACATCGACACCGGATATGCGTGCAGATTTGCCAGTTCCATCTGTTACTACCGATACCATCATATCGGTTATCTTGTCAGCTATGGGCTTGTCTATCACATGAGCATAGCGCCTTGGACTAAAGCGCCTTATGATGCGCCCTCTGCTGTTCTCCACCGCCTTGACAAGTCTCGGCTGCATCATATCTCCATCATTGGCTATAGCCGATGTTATCATGGCCATGTGCATGGGGGTCACCGTCACTTTACCTTGCCCTATGGCATCCTTAGCCAACTCATCGTCAGTTATATGCTCTTCTTTCGGAAAATTACTGGCGTATACCGTCATATCATCCCAGGCAAATGTTTTGTTAAACAAAAACTCCTTAGCGGTTTGTGACAAAAGCTTATCGCCAAGCTGTAACCCTATACTGGCAAATGTGGTATTACACGACACCTCTAATGCCTCATTTATATTCAGTTGGCCATGTGCTTTATTGCCTGAGCAACTGAGTTTATAATTTCCCACATTTATATATCCCTTACATGTAAAAGTTTGCGAATCTATATCCGGTATATTTTTCAAAGCCGATGCCAGCGTTACCACTTTAAATGTAGAACCCGGCGGATATGTGCCCTGCAACGCTTTATTATATAATACATCCTTATCGTTCAATGAAGCCAGATTATTAGGATCAAAGTCCGGTTTGCTCACCATCGCCAGCACCTCGCCTGTGCGCGGATCCATAGCCACCACCGCGCCCCGTCTATTGCCCAGCGCATCATAAGCCGTCTTCTGCAACCGATAGTCTAATGTCAATATAACGTTATTCCCGTGCAATTCATGGAATACGAAACGCTGTACGGCCTGCTCAAGTACGCCATTGTTCAAACCCAAAAGATAGGTGGCTTGAGAATTTTCTATGCCAGCTCGGCCAAGTTTCGGGTCCACGTATCCGACTACATGCGCGGTCACCGCTCCATGCGGATAATCCCTTACCCACTGATTGTCCTTTTGTCGGCTTACAGCAAGCATTTCACCATTTCTGTCTTTTATATCTCCCCATACTACATCCTGGCTTTTCTGCGTTATACGTTTATTATAATAGCTGTTGGCCAGCCTATTGCCCTGGAAAAAATAAGTATACAACAGGTACCCCATTAACAGCATAAATACGGCTGCGAAAACGACCAATACTTGTTTGGTATTTCTCTTAATACGATTCACTGTAGCGTTCTCCTGTTATTTTCTCTGGATAAACCCCATCGGAAGGCTTAGTCTGGATAACCGTACTTTGTATAACGCCCACTAGCATAAAACTGGCCACCATAGAACTACCGCCATAACTGACAAACGGCAACGTCACCCCGGTAAGGGGTATAAGCTTTATAACGCCTCCTATGATAACAAAGGTTTGAAATCCCAACATAGCAGCCGCACCTATCGCTATCAGCGCATTAAACGGATCATTCGAGCTCAAGGCTATTTTCATTCCTCTGTAAATGAGGATAAAATACATAGCTATAATCGCCACAGCTATCAATATGCCAAATTCTTCGGCGATAGCAGCGAATATGAAATCGGTCTTAGCAGCCGGTATTATATATGGTTGGCCTAAGCCTAATCCGGATCCAAGCCACCCACCCGAGCCTATAGCTATCAGCGACTGCACTATCTGATAACCGCGGCCCGTAGCGTCCGCCCAAGGGTTAAGCCAAGCCTCCACCCTTATCCTCACATGTCCCAAGGCCAGATATGCCACGTAGCCAACTGCACCTGCCAGTATAAGGCTGCCCAAAACGTAAATGATATTGGAGGTGGCTACATAAAGCATTATAACAAAAACAGCAAAATATATAGCCATGGCGCCGAGATCATTTTCCAATATTAATATCACCATGCATATGGCCGCAAAAACCATCAATGGCAACAGCTCTTTCATGCTCCTTTTCTCTTTTAGTATAGATGCCGTTGCCAAAATAAAAAGCAATTTTACGAACTCTGAGGGCTGAACGGTATAACCGCCCACTTCTATCCAGTTTTTAGCTCCGCCCCTTATCGTGCCTATTATCATGGGCAGTAAAAGCAATACCACCGATGCTACAGCATAAATATGAAAGTATCGGTCTAAACCACGCATATATCTAGATAATATCATCATGGTAAAAAAAACCGATATACCGAGTACAAACCACTGTACCTGCCGTATGGCGGTTTGTGCATCTAACCTATACAGCATAATGAAGCCTATACTGCTCAGAGCAAATATAAGCAACATTATATACTCATCGCATTGCTTAAAAAAGCTTATTACGATAATATAAGATATCGCATATACCGCCGATGTAAATACAGCTATATATAGCGCCTGATCATCTATAGGTGATGATCTAAAAGCCAGCAATATAAACCCTGCTAGATTAAATGCTATTATGGTTATCAATATATCCCACGCCCTACTTCTAACTCGATAAGTCATTCACCCTATCTCCCGATTTTTAGTGGCAGCAGGAATTTTCACCATGAACATCACAGGGCCTATGGCGATGGAGTCACCATCTCTTATGCGAGTGGCTTTTTTGACTCTTTTGCCATTAACAAACGTTCCATTTTTGCTGTGCCTATCTTCTATATATATTTTTTTATCTTCCACATATATAACAGCGTGCTGTTTGGATACATCATCCCTATCTATAATTATATAATTATCTCTGCTTCTGCCTATAGTATTCCACTCTTTTATAGGAAATTCCATGCCTGCCCATATAGTCGAAACACCGTCGAGGCATTCCACCACTGATAATATGCCATACGACGGCTCTATAGAAGGTTTAGCAGATCCAGCAGCGGCCAATGCATATTCCATCTTTATACCCTTTATGGTGCGATACAGGATGATATATATGAGTATTATAAATATATAACGGCTGCTCAGTGCAGTTACTTCATAGATGTCGGCCCTCATTGCTATCATCCCCCAATCATAAAATTTTACCTGCCTTATTATAGCACGCTGCCGCATTTGTTTCAAATCAGCACTGCGTTAAGAATACATCACGCGCTGTATAGCCTCCATCAACCTGGATTTCTCAAACGGCTTAACCACATACTCTTTAGCGCCGCTTCTAATGGCCTCTAACACCATATTTTTTTGTCCCAATGCCGAGCACATTATTACCTTAGACTTTGGACTTACTTTAAGCAACTCTTTAACCGCCTGTATGCCGTCCATATCGGGCATAGTTATATCCATCGTTACGATATCCGGTTTTACCTGTGCGGCTTTTTCGACAGCCTGAAGGCCGTTGCCGGCCTCAAATATTTTGTCATAGCCATTCTCCGCAAGCATATCTTTTACGACCTTGCGCATAAAAGCCGAGTCGTCCACAACCAAAAACGTCAGATCATCCATAAGAACCCCTTCCTTCCCGCTATAAAATACTATTTAAATCTATTATTCCCAAAATCATCATTAGCTGCAACACCAATTCAGCCGCTATAAATACTATCCCTATTATAAGCGGTATAAAATGAACGAATTTAGGGTGTTCAATATTCCCAGCCGCAGGAATATGCGTCCTTTTATTCGCTGTTGTAGCCTTCAACATATTTATAAACCATATGAATAGCATCAACGAAGCAAAACCTATTACTGCATACACGCCCATAGTAATCCATAATTGAGAAGCAGGCAGATCGGCTAACGACTGGGCTATCTCCCCTTCGCCCATCGTCTCAGCCAATATAGTAGCTATATACGACAGCGTTACAGCTACCGCATTATTTATAAAATGCGCTATCATTCCCGAAAATATAGAATCGGTAATATACACCATATAGCCTATGGTTATGCCGAGGAATATAGGCCCTATGAAATTCTGTATGTTAGCGTGCATAAGGCCAAATAATATGCCGCTGTAGATTACAGCTTTACGTCCCCCGTAAACCTCATAGCCTCTCAATATCACCCCTCTGAATAAAGTTTCCTCACATATGGCCGCCGAACCAGCTATGATAGCCAATGCCTGTAAGTATGCCCTCCCGGTATTGATAACAGGTATAGGCTGCGGCAGCAGTTGGCCTGACAAATCCAGCACATATATCCATATAAGCGATAGAAATGTTACCACCCCATAACCACTCACGGCCACTAGCACGATGAGCACGACCTGCCGCCATGTTATAGGATTTAACCGCATAACATCTTTTATAGGCATTCTTTGCGAACCTACATAAATCAGGGATGACGCTAGTATTATGCCAAACTCGGTTATCAACAAGCCCATGTAAATATCATATTGCTGAGCCATAGCTCCCACGGTAAAAAATAAAACCACTACTACCAAAAACAATATGTTTACGCCTAATACCGTCGGTCTCTTAGTGATGCTGCCTTCCATAACAAGCTTAATACTCCCGTCTATATGTATTTAGTAATATTATACTACATTTATGTTATGCGATAAAGAAGCAAAAATTTTATTTGCATTTTTATGCATTATTATGTATAATTATTAATATATTAAACACGTATGTTTTTTGGAGGATAAAATAATGGATTTAAACCTTTACGAATATAAAGCAGAAACTGCTTTTAGCCATAAGGACCTGTTATCTATACACGACCTTACACAGGACGAGGTATATCAAATTCTAAGCCTTGGGTTAAAGCTTAAGGCTCAGTCAAAAGCCGGTATACCGCACCCATTGCTCAAAGGTAAAACGCTGGGCATGATATTTCAGAAATCATCAACGCGCACGCGCGTGTCATTTGAGGTGGGCATCTACCAATTAGGTGGCTACGGGCTTTTTTTGAGCAGCAATGATCTGCAACTTGGACGGGGTGAAACCATCGCTGATACCGCCCGCGTTTTGTCACGCTATTTAGACGGCATCATGATACGCACGTTCAAGCAAAAGGACGTCGAGGATTTGGCCCATTACAGCTCTATACCGGTTATAAACGGCCTGACAGATCTCTTGCACCCGTGCCAGGTATTATCAGATTTATTGACCGTATATGAAAAAAAGCAAAGATTTTCAGGCTTGAAACTGGCATTCATAGGAGATGGCAATAACATGGCCCATTCGCTTATGTTCGGCTGCACCAAGGTAGGTATGGATATAGCGCTGGCATGCCCAAAGAGTTATATGCCTGATGATGATATAGTCAAAGCCGCTAAGGCCGATGCACAGCTATCGGGCAGTAAAATAACGATAACGGCCGAGCCGGCGGAGGCTATAAAGGACGCTGATGTGGTCTATACCGATGTATGGGCCAGTATGGGGCAAGAAGCAGAAACGCAGGCGCGCAAAAAGGCTATGCGGAATTATCAGGTGAACGAGTCCCTTTGGCAATCGGCAAAGCCAGACGCTATATTCATGCATTGCCTGCCGGCTCATCGCGGCGAAGAGGTAACCGACGCTATTATAGACGGACCAATGTCGGTCATTTTCGACGAGGCCGAAAATAGATTACACGCTCAAAAAGCCATAATGGCGCTTTTGATGGCATAAAAGGAGGATTGTTATGGAAATTATAGTTAGAAAGGCCACTCTAGATGATGCGGCATCCATTTATGATATCATACAGGAGGCCTTCACAAAATATCAGGAAGACCTCGACACAGATACCAAAGTGGCCGCTTTATGTGAAACGGTAGAGGATATAAAGCGTGATATAGAATGCAAATGCGTTTTGATAGCGCATTTGGGCAACATACCGGTAGGCACCATACGCTATGAGATAAAAGCCGACGGTACCGCTTATTTGAGCCGTTTTGGCGTACGGCCGGCTTATCAAAAATACGGAGCCGGTACCGCCTTAATGAAAGCCTTAGAGCAGGATGCCGAAAAAAATGGGGCCACCGCCATAGTCCTCCATACTGCCTTAAAAATGAAACACCTTATAGGCTTTTATCAGCATATGGGCTATTATGTGGCTTCCACATCCGATGATACCGGCTATATACGCGCTTTGCTTCGCAAACCGCTACAACAACAAGCCGAAGCGGTCAGTCCTTCATGATCACTGTTTTATTCGGACTGTTTCGACCTTCTATCATAGGCGGCCGTCCCTCAAGTATGGCCAACGATATTTCTATGTCTTCCTTCGCTTCCTGAGGCGTCAGACAGCCCACCGTTACCATATCACACGGTCGTATGGTATGCCATACGAATGTAAGACCCACAAATGGGCTTACGCGTCCTGCCGCCATCGGTTTTATGGTCATGACTGGTTTTTTTGCATTCCAAATGACTTTATTAATATACTCCACTTCAACCTGCATTAAAAATCCCATGCAGTTATATATCTGTATATACGTTTCAACATCGTATCCATTGAGATCGGAATAAATGATCAACTCCGGCATATGGCATGAGAGCCCTGGTATCATGCCTTGATCACGTATCATCTTAAGATAATCCGGCAGTCTTTCTATAGTTTGTTTGTTTTTGTTAACCAACTGCTCTACGGACGTATGGTGCGGCAAACAAAATGTAGCGCCGAGCTTACGAGAATCGGCTATAACTTTTTCTGCTTCCTTTCTGGCCACGACATTGTCATCCACATTGATTATAGGCGTATCTATAATTATCATGCCTCTGCCGGTGCGATCCTCAGCTAATTTCACGGCATCGATCAAATGTTGATTGCCCCCAAATGGAGCCATTATAGCATACACACCGCTCCGCAAAAACACTTCCAGCATATCGGCAATAGCCTCCGCAGTGGCATTCCTGTGTTTTATAAGCATATCGGCCGCAGATGTGGTGTGGCTATATCCCAATATCCAATTAGTGCCTATTATCATTCTAGGCAACTGTACACCGCCAACCTCGGTGCATGGAAAAACATCGCTCATAGACTTTCCCCTTTCACATCGTTTCAGCCACCATTATATCCTTCACATACAACTTTTGCAATATGGTGCTCCACGCAATTTTAGGCCATGCCGCTCAAACCATTCATAATAGTCCTCTACATCCGTCTTAGCCGGTGTCGCATCGGCCTCAAGCTCGGCTATCGCCTTCTTTAACAGCATTTTCACTTTATCCTCGGTATCCGTCGATATGCTGTAGCGCCACACAAACACCGTAAAATATCTGGCCTCCGATTGCCCTTTCCATATAAGCGGCTCCCATGGATTCTTTGTCTCCTTATATTTGCCAGTATTGTTATCAAAACCAGTATTGTTCAAATAATCATTAGCAAAATCATCCCTCAGCCACATTTCTATGCTCTTGCCCAGTATATCATTTATCTGGGCTTCTATAGCAGGAGTCCTTGCCCCAAAATCGGCATATATGCCCTTGCGCACGCCTTTCGCCATATCATACAGAGACACTACCCCATCGCCGCAATCGCAGAGAACACGCCGGGCCAATGTTTGAAGGTATCGGGCCACCAATTGATCATCCCCAGGTTTCTGCTCAGGCCGGTGTCTGCCGACAATTTGCTCCGATATATACCGCCGGTCGGCCGAGCTTATACCGTACAGGTCAAATACCGTATTGTCTATGGTATCGGCCATTTCCCCTATGGATAAATCATAGTCGTGCAGTTTATCCCGAAACGCCTCGCAAAGCCCATACATATCGGCCGTATTGCCCAGCGATAATTGCTCGGATATACCATCGGTTTGGTATATCTCGGACAGCACATCGTATTTATATACTTGTTTCTTTAATTCTATAATGCTCTTTACCATCCCGCTCACTTTATTCGATGTCTCTATGTCAGGCTTTTTAAATGGCAACCTGCATACATCGCCGACCTGGAAATTGACCGTGGGATTAAGTATAGTCATAAAATAGCATGCCAGTTTTGAATTTACGAACCCCAAGAGATAATAAAGGTCAATGCCTTTTGGAAAGATGCAGGAACCTCCCACATCGAATATCCAGCCCGGTGGCAGATACCTCGCGTTGAAATTATCGTATGCTATCAAGCTGAATGTTATGCCCTCGCGAAAGTAATATTCTCTATTTCTGATAACCGAACCTTTGAATTTTCTTATCTCATTTCCGTTATTCGCCCAATCGATGACAAAATCATTCCGTCCAAGGTACTTATTATAACCCCCTCCCTTGGCATACGGTATCCAGCGCTGATCAACCTCGTCTGGTGAGACTTCCCACCTCATATATACGAATCTGTTGTTACATCCGGTAGCCAAGCCCTGCTTGACATCGGCGTAAGAGGGCGACAACGCCGGCAGATTATTTAATATCTCCAATATACTGGCTGGCACATTATATAAGAACCTTTCGCCGTCCAATGACTTGAAAATGCATTGTTCTTTTATATGTACATACCTATCATCTATGCAGTATAACGCCCCTTTCTTATCTTTAACCCTTCGCAGATCATAAAACCAGCTTACTCCCCTGTTTTTTGCATCATTGCGCGCTATAAGCACGGCCACGCTTACGTTGGCATTTGCGAATACATCATTGCCTAAATGCACAAGCTTATCTATATATAGTTTGTCCAATAAAACATGGCGCAGTGTTTCGAACCTTTTTATGTATAAATATGTATCGGGCGTAATATAACCCAAATAGCCCTCAGGGGCTAAAAGCTCCAACCCTCGTTCAATAAAGGCAGCATAAAGATCGGTTTTGCTGCGGTTGTACCATTGAGCAATATTCCCCCTTAAATCATCGGTCATTTTGCGGTTATTTAAGTAAGGCGGGTTGCCGACCACCACATCGTATAATTGTCCGCCCACCTTATCGTGGATACCATGTCGCACCAGGCTGCCCATATCGTGATCCGAGCAGATTATGTTCTTAGTCAGCACATCCACGTCGGTATTCATGCTCTTTGCCTTCATATAGAGGTTTAAACGCGCTATGCGCACAGCTCTGGGGTCTATATCCACGCCGTATATATTTTTGTTCAAAATACTGCGCGGTATATCCCCGACAGGCACGCGGCCTTCTTCCACATACATATCATAAAATCTATCGAATGCGTATAATAAGAATGAGCCACCGCCGCACGACGGGTCCAACAGCTTTATATTTTCTACGCTCATACCCATCTCATGCCAATAAGGCGTCAGCGTATTGTCTATTATATATTTTACTATCCAATCATATGTATAAAACCGGGTTTTAGACTTAGGATCGGCACTATTAGCACAATATCGGTAGATCCATGCTATTATATCATCCTTAAGCCAATCATCTTCGCTTATACCGTGCGACAGTATGTGGGCAAGTTTTTGTACACAAGCGGTATGAGCATTACAATCATAAGCTTGGAAAAGCGGCTTCACCGGATTTGGTAAAGCATCGGTTATATCCCTCAAAGTCATCCGTCCAGCTATCAAGCCGTCGGCGAGCGGGGGCATAAGCCCCCGCCGCTCCAATGCGATAGCCGCGCATACGGCTATAACCGTATCAATATCGCATCCAGCAGCCAGCAACGGTCTTATATCTTTCACAGCAGAATGTATGCCGTCCAACTTTTATGTTTACTCCTGTTGTTCGTCAAATAATACTTTGATGTGTACCGGCCCCTTTATATCATCACAATTGACCAGATACAGCACATCGTCTTTACCATAGCCGTATACTGTGCCGTTAACATATATGCCGGCAGGCTCATTAAGCGATACAAAGCCGAATTGCCCGCCCTCGGACAATATGACGTCCATAACCCCTCCTGTCATGGAAGCGTATTTTACAGCAGCCGATGATATATATTTATCGATTAATCCCAGTATTGCACGGCCGGCATTTAGCGGAACTAGCTGATATAACGCCACGCCATCGTTCTTTAGTTCGAACGAAATCTCATCTTTTTGACTTATAATCCGTGCCGAACGACTGAAATGCTCATAGACGGCCACATCGGGCATGGTCAATCCCGGTATATCCGAAGCTCTTATGCTGCCGCTTACCGTTAACCCGTCATTATTTATATTAAAAGCTGCTATTATGCCTGCATTGCCAGCCTTATTCCATATTTTAAGCGGGACAGGTTCGCTGCATGGATCTCTCATCAGGCAATCGGCCGTGGGCACCCCTGGGCGCTTACAGCGAAGTATGCGTCCATTGGAAAGCATAAGCGGCTTTAGCATATCGCCAGATGTTTTTCCCACTGGATCGCTTATATATACAGGTCCACCGCTTATCGCCCTAAGCACCGCATTGTTGACAGCCTGTGGATGGGAAGTCCACCACATATCCCAGTCTCCCCATATGAAATTACCGTATATATATGAATTATACGCGTTCTGCAGCGCATGCTCCCTGAAGCTGCCCTCGTTATGCGGCAAGAAATCATCGCTATTGCGCGATACGGCCGATGCCCTCCTGTGCCACAAATCCTCCTGTGCCATGCCCATGCAATTTATGACTAAACCGCCGAAATTAAGCCCCACAGATGCCTCCAGAGCGTCATGCATGCCGCTCGCCGCTCCAGCCGCAGGCATGTTATACTTAATAAAGTTGATCAGCGAACTTTGATTGTCCACCTTGACAAAATCCACGCCTTTGCTTGCAAGATACGAATGCCATGCATTCCAGAAAGCGAACCCCTTGGCTGCATCAGGATAAGGGATGAGCCTGCCGGCCTTGGTTGTATATATATTTTCCTTAAACTCCTTGGCTAATGCACCATCTTTAGCTATACCGTCCCAGTATCCGGTAAAAGCATGCCACACCCCTACCCAGTTGACTCCATATTGTTCCTTCAGCTTACTTATAACGCTGGCCAAGCCTTCGGGAAATTTATCGCTGTCGGCATCAAAGGACTTGAGCTTTCGATCCTCGGTCTCCGACCATCCATCGTCTATTATAAACCAGCGCACCGGTATACCTTTATCATGGAACTCCCGAGCCTTGTCCAATAAACCCTGATGATTTACATCATGGTAAAAAGCATCCCAACTGCACCAACCGAGGTATTCCAATTCATCCGGATATGGCCGTTCGTCTATAGTTTTGCCCGGCGTCCTAAGAGATTTAAGTCCGGCAAAAGACGAGGTTTTAACCAACTTAAACGGGTCGGCATCCGATGCCAATACAAAGGCCAGCGTATCGCAGCTATTGTAACCCGCATCATATGCGGAAAGCGTTATCTCCATGCCGCTATCCGCACCGGATAATTCCGCTCTGAATATCTCGTCGCATACGGGCAGCATATGATGGTACATAGCACCGTCTTTCCATACCAACGATTGAGTGCGCGGCGGTATTTTCTCTATATCCGTATCAAACCACGGCCTGGTCCACCAATCCTTATGCAGATAATTAGCCATGAGCCCTTCAACATTACCGATGGCATCTATATGTAACTTCACACCGCCTATAGGCTCTAAAAAGCCCTTCTTTAGATCAGCGCGCACCCTAAAAAGCGTGGCTCCGCGGTAAGCACGAAATATCAAGCTAAGCGACATATCGTCGTCTCCATATTCGGCCGCATCCGAGCCGCACTCCTTAAGCGGTAATTCATATATACAGCCGTCTGCATTTACAAGCGGCTTTAATCCTCCTAAAACCAACTTTCCCTCCAAAGTGACATCCAAAGCTTTGTTTTCTCTGTTAAATACTATGTTATACATACTGAATTTCGCCTCCTGACGTTCTTTATGTAATTATTATATCACAAACAAAGCCTGCCATCACAAGATGACAGGCTTTGTTATTATATAGAGTTTATTTTTCACCACATAGCTTTAATAGATCGTCCCATTCTTTATCCACATAAGCCTGGAATTCGTCTATAAGGTGGCGGTTTTGCGGCGCGAATAGGTGCTTAAACCTACCCTGCGGCTTTAGCCAGTCCTCTACGGGGCGTTTATTCTTCGGCTTATAGCTCAGGTGATATTCACCGTTCACAACTTCATATAACGGCCACACGCACGTATCCACTGCTATTTCTATAAGCTCCATCATTATAGGCGTATCGTATCTCCAACCTCTCGGACACGGAGCCAATACATTCAAGAATGCTGGTCCTTGTGTATATATAGCCTTTTCGGATTTCTCATACAAATCCCTAAAATTCTTCATCGGCGCTGACTGGGCTACATACGGGATGCCATGGGCCGCCATTATCTTTGTCAAATCCTTTTTATACTGCAATTTACCCGGTATTACTGAGCCTGCAGGCGATGTGGTGGTATCGGCAAACTTAGGCGTTGACGATGAACGCTGTATACCGGTATTCATATAGGCCTCGTTATCATAGCATACATATACCATGTCATGCCCGCGCTCCATGGCGCCTGACAATGATTGAAAGCCTATATCGTAGGTACCGCCGTCTCCTCCGAAGGCTATAAATTTAGTATCATATGGTATTTTACCCTGTTTCTTGAGTGAAACATATGCCGCTTCCGCACCTGACACCGTGGCTGCAGCGTTTTCAAAAGCGCTGTGTATATATGAATCCTTCCATGCTGAATAAGGATATATGCTGCTGGATACCTCAAGACAGCCTGTAGCATTGGCTATAACGGCATGGTCTTCAGGCTTCAATGCGCGGAGTACAGTGCGCACTACCACAGGAGCACCGCAGCCAGCACACATTCTATGTCCACCTGTAAACCTTTCAGGCTTCTGCGCTGTTTTCTTAAAATTATATGGCATACTTTACACCTCCTATTCCCTTATACCTAGATAGTTATATAAATTGTCTACTTGACCGCTATCCGCTATCTTCTGCAAGTGATCGTAGACTTGTTTGATATCATAAACACCGACGTCACGGCCTCCCAGACCGTAGATGTAATTTATAACCTTAACGCCGTCGGCTTTGCCGTACATAGCGCTGCGCACATCGACGAATATAGGTCCGCCTGCCGCTGAGAATCCCTCCGCTTTATCCATAACGGCCACTGCCTTGACATGCGATAATGCTTTGGCTATCTCATCAGCCGGGAAAGGCCTGAACAAGCGTATCTTCAACAAACCGGCCTTTATGCCCTGCTCGCGCAGCATATCCACTGTATCTTTGGCTGTACCAGCCGTAGAGTTGGCTATCACTATAGCTATATCGGCATCGTCGAGCTTATACTCCTCAAACAGGCCATACTGGCGCCCTGAAATCTTGGCGAATTCGTTTTGTACGTCGATCAACACTTGTTTCGCATTTTTTATAGCCTCAGCCTGTTGGCGCTTATGCTCGAAATAAAATGCCGGCAGATCGAACATACCCATGCTTACCGGGTGTTCTTTATCCAAAAGCGAATATTTGGGTTTATATTCACCTACGAAATTTTTAACCAGTTCATCTTCAAGCAGCATTATATTTTCCACCGAATGGCTGGTTATAAAGCCGTCATAGCATACCATAACCGGAAGCTGCACATCTGCATGCTCGGCTACCCTTATAGCCATTATAAGGCTATCATAGGCCTCCTGATTGGTTTCATTATATATCTGTATCCATCCGGAATCCCTGGCACCCATAGCATCGCTGTGATCATTGTGAATGTTTATGGGCGCGGACAATGCTCTGTTAACCGCTGTCATAACGATGGGTAAGCGCATGGATGCTGCTATGTAAAGCATCTCCCACATCAGAGCCAAACCCTGGGACGATGTAGCCGTCATGGTACGCGCTCCGGCAGCCTCGGCACCTATGCAGGCGCTCATGGCGCTGTGCTCGCTCTCTACAGCGACGAATTCCGTATGAACCTGACCGTTAGCTACAAATTGGGAAAAGTATTGTGGTACCTCCGTAGACGGCGTTATAGGAAATGCCGCCACTACATCTGGATCTATCTGTCTCATGGCAAAGGCTACTGCCTCATTGCCACTTAATCTTTCTCTTATGGCCATATTGCAACTCCTCTCTATTTTAAGATATATCCTCTACAAAATCTATTGCATCGAACGGGCATACCTCCACACATACGCCGCAGCCCTTGCAGTGATCATAGTCATATTTGATTTTACCATCATCAGTTGGTATTATCGACGTATCTGGACAAGTCGGCCAACACAAAAGACAACCGGTGCATTTATCCTCGATCAACACAGGGCGCATGGTACGCCAATCCCCAGTGGTGAAGGTTTCTGCACCTCCTGCCCACGGTGCCACGCCTCCCGGCGTTATGTCGCGCCAGCTTATATCCTCATTAATTTCTTCTATTTTTTTTACTTCGTTCATGATATTCTTACCTCCTCCATCGCCCTCTTCAAAGCCCGCACATTGCCATCTATAACCTCGGGCTTGGTGGCGAATTTATGATGGAATGACTCTTCCATACTTTTTATAAACTGTTCCTTCTCGACTAAACCAGTCATAGCCATTATAGCTCCCAACATCGGAACGTTGGGAAAATACCTACCCAACTCTTCTTCGGATATCTTCTTGGCATCGACTGTACCCACTTTACCTTTGTAATCCTTTAGATAATGCCTTATTTCCTCGGGCGACTTAGGGGTATTTACGACTATACCACCTGTTTCTTTTAGACCGGCTGTAACATCCACCGATGCAAGAAGTGTTTCGTCCACTACTACCACATAATCGGGTTCATAGATATTGGAATGCACCCTTATAGGCTCATCGCTTATCCTGTTATAAGCTGTGAGCGGTGCGCCGGAACGTTCGGGACCATATTCGGGGAAGCCCTGAATATATTTACCGGTGTTGAAGAGCGCCTCGGCTAAAAGCAACGAAGCCGTCTTTGCACCTTGGCCTCCACGGCCATGCCAACGGATCTCTATCATCTTTCCCATATGATGTCCTGGTTTGTAATTAAACCAGGTCCACACCTCCCTTATATATTTATAAACTATTAGTTTTAACAACGCAATTTTTATAGGTCAAAGATCTCATTTTAGCATCAGCTCCTATATAGCCTTAACCTTTCATATTATAGCAGCAGCGTACAAGTCATGTCAAGGAAAGGCTAAAAGTCGCAAAATTCAAAACTCAATGGCATCGCATCGATCGCATTTGCCGCATCTTGGAGAAATCGGTTTCTCTCCAAAGTAATTCAATATGTAATCCCTGCGGCAGGTATGGGCTTTGCAGTAACCCACCATGCTCTCCAACCGGTCCATATCGTATTGGCGCTGCCTGTTATAAACCGACATATCCACCGGCCAATATTCAAAGGATTTGCCTCTGTCAAGCAACCTATAGGCCCTTTGCCAAGTACCTTTAACCGGCAAGCGCTTTATGGCGCCGGCGCGTTCCAACGCCTCCAAAGCTACATTTACTGCCGAGGCGGATATATCGTCGGACAGTGACGCTGCTGTTTCTTTTATCCCTAGTGTCACAACATCAGCGTCTGAACGACAAAGCGAATTGTAGACGGCCCGTACAGCCTTTAGATTCGGATAATTATTATTTATCATAAATTCCTGTAAATGTTTATCTGACGGCTTGTAGAGCAATATGCAGCATGCTGGCTGTCCATCCCGTCCCGCTCTGCCAGCTTCCTGATAATAGGCTTCCAAACTAGCCGGCATATTATAGTGCAGCACAAAACCCACATCGGGCTTGTCCACCCCCATGCCGAAGGCATTGGTGGCCAATATGACAGGCAAACGTCCCTGCATGAAATCATCCTGTACGCGTATGCGCTGTTGGTCGCTTAGGCCGGCATGATAGGGGGCCGCAATAATGCCGGCGCGATTCAACCTTATAGCCATCATCTCGGCAGCCTTTCGCGTAGCGGTGTATATTATGCCCGGAAATCTAAGCTGACCTATCGTATCTAAAATAAAAGCCTCCCTTTGGCTTTCTGAAGATATGGCTTTTACTATAAAACGAAGATTGGGGCGCTCAAATCCCGTTACAAAACCTCTTGGATGCACTAGTTTCAACTGCCGTATGATATCATCCCTGACGTAGGGCGTAGCGGTGGCGGTAGTGGCTATAACCGGCGGCCGTCCGGCATATTCTATGGCCTGAGCCAGTCGCAGGTAATCCGGCCTAAAATCATGCCCCCACTGAGATATGCAATGCGCCTCGTCTACCGCAAACAATGATATATGTACTTCTTTTAAGCCATCTAAAAAACGCTGGCTGCGAAATCTTTCGGGCGCAACATATATCAACTTATACCGTCCTTTTTGCAGACGCCTCATACATTCCTGCTGTTGAGCCATCGTCAACGTACTGTTTATAAAAGCGGCCGGTATGCCGTTATACCTTAAAAAATCCACCTGGTCTTTCATAAGCGCTATCAATGGCGATACTACTATGGCTGTACCGGGCAAAATCAACGCCGGCAATTGATAGCACAGCGATTTGCCGCTGCCGGTAGGCATCACCGCCAGTGTATCGTTGCCGCTTAATATGGAGCGTATAACAGCCTCCTGTTGACCGATAAACGCATCGTAACCGAAATATCGTTTGAGGTAAATTAAGAGGTTATCGGTTTCAACGGCCATGAATCACCGTCACCAACACCTGCCTCGGGCGCGGGCCGTCGAATTCGCAGAAATAAACGGCTTGCCAGCGACCCAGCTTAAGCTTGCCGTTAACAATCGGCACTATTTGGGAACAGCCGAAGAAACTTGATTTTATGTGTGCATCGGAATTGCCTTCAACATGAGCATAATGTCCATATCTAGGCACAGCTTTATTAAGGTATTCAGCCACATCGGCCATCACGTCCGGATCGGCATTCTCATTGATAGTAACGCCGGCCGTAGTATGCGGTACATATATCATGCATATGCCATCAGTTATATCGGAACGGTCTACCAGAGTCTGGATCTCGTTTGTAATATCGATAAATTGCTGCCGTTGCGTAGTAACAACATCCAACTTCTCCATAAACATATTTTCCCCTCCAAATGATAAGCTCTCGTCTACAAGCTTATTATACCCTCCAATACATTTTATTGCAAACAGCAGTTATACAAAGAGCTGACGAATATTCGTCAGCCCTTTGTATAATAAAAAGTATTACTTATGGGTCTCAGACAGTAACTTGCCACCTGCACCTATGTTATCCATACTGTTCTCGCGTATGATCACGCTGAAGGCCTGCTCGGGTATGCCCAGTACCTCGTGAGCCGTCTGGGTCAGCTTGGCCACCAATTCAGCCTTTTTCTCTTTGTTCATCTGAGGGCCATCGAATTGGATAAACGGCATATGTATCATCTCCTTTCGTTTATTCCCGCCGAAGTTTATTATAACACCATAATTGCGGTATTTCACTCATTCATATAAGCTCTTCCTCCAGCATAGCGCACAATGTGTGGTATACCGGCATATGAAACTCCTGCACATCCGGCGTATCATTCGCAGGCACTTTTATGGTTATGTCGCATATACCGTCCATTTTACCGCCGCTTCTACCGGTAAAACCCACAGTATCCATTCCCACTGACTTAGCTACATATAACGCATCTATCACATTGGCGGAGTTGCCCGATGTACTTATGCCTATCAGCACGTCATATTTATTGCCCAGAGCATAAACCTGCTGTGCAAAGACTAATGAAGCGTCCACATCGTTGGCAAAAGCGGTAAAAAACGCATCCTGTCCAACCAGCGCTATGGCCGGCAGAGCTCCTTGAAGTTTGGAGGCTATATAACGCCCCCTTTCTCCTCCGGCATCCTCTATAGAACGCTTTACATCATCGGGCAGAGGGCGGCTTTTTAGGAAACCTTTCATCAATTCTCCCACTATATGTTGAGCATCGGCCGCACTGCCGCCATTGCCGCATACCAGAATCTTACCGCCGCTCGCCAAATCCGCGGCTATGAGTTCAAAAGCCCTTTCTATATCACCCCTGCACGCATTCAGCGATGGGTAACGTTCTACGAGGCGGTCCAGATGCTTTTTGGTACTCTCCTTCATACTACATTCTCCCTCCAATTTTCTATAGCTATCGACAGGCTGGCATAATCCCCTATGGCCTCACCCAAGCCAGGCGTCATTATGCTGCAGCGCCGAGCCGCTATAGGCAACGCTTCTTCCTCTATTACTTTTTCGGCCTCGGGCTGCAGTATATCGCGGCAGCGGGCAAATATGCTGCCTATGATAATCCTCTCGGGATTTAATATATCTATTATAATAGACAGTCCATATCCGAGATACTTACCTGATATTTTCAGTATCTCTGTTGCTAAAGGATCGCCAACAGCAGCCGCCTTACCGACATCCTCCGCAGTTATACTATCCGCCTGTTCAACCGTGGGGCAAAACGCCACGGTCTTGCCATTTTTAATGCTATCTTTTATCATTTGAGCGGCTAATTTCGCTATGCCGCCGCCGCTGCAAAAACCCTCGAAAGAGCCTGCTTTGCCATAGCCGACGGGGCCATCCGGCGCTAACCTTATATGGCCTACCTCGCCTGCCGTATCGGTGATACCGCTGTACAAGCGACCATCGAGTATCAGCCCTGCTCCCATACCCGTACCAAAAGTCAAAAATACCATGTTATCGCATCCCACTCCGGCACCGAAGCGGTGTTCCGCCAAAACACACGCATTGGCATCGTTTTGCAGATAAGCTGGTATGCCGAAACGCTGGCTCATTATATCGACAATGTGCACATTATCCCATCCTGGCAGATTAGGCGGCGACATGACAATGCCTCTGCGGCTGTCCAGCGGACCTCCGCAGCTTATGCCTATAGCGACCACTTCTGGTCCCATGAGCTGTTGCGCCATTGCCGTCAGTTTGTCCAACATTTGTTCCGGCCCTTTATCGGCTTCTGATGGCAATTTGAGTTTTTTTAATATGCGCCCATCAGATGTTCCAAGTATGGCTGCGAGTTTGGTGCCTCCTATATCCAATCCTATGAAATATCTTTCCATCCCATTATAGCTCCAGCATGTCGCTTTCGATTATTTTTTCATCGCTGTTTAGCGGTATCTTAAAGGTCTTAATCTCGCATGCTCCAAAGTGCGCTGTCCATTCCCTGTCAAATGCCGGCAGCTTCATCACAGCATCGGTCTCTTTCCCGGCCGTTTCGTAACACCGCACTGTTATAGCGTCCCTATCCTCGCCCAACTTCATCACCGTAGCCTCTATATTTTCAGCATCTATGGATATAAAGCCCTGCACCCCAGGCTGCGTGCCTTTATGCCATGTGTCAACCACCCATGGTATAGGAACATTTAATTCATGGGCATATTTTACTGTCTGGCTTTGCTGCCAATTGTCTCTATGCGGGTACAGTATATAGCGGAATTCATAGACGCCTTGATCGGTGTATTCATATTCTTCCTCAGGATTCGGTTTGTGCGGGTCATGTTGGGCATATACGGGGCTTCTGAGCACCGTTATCCTCATATCATTGCCCTCTATGTCATAGCTGTAGAGGCTGTCGGTCGCTATAGCCAATCCATAGTCTTGCTGGCTGTCTGTTACATCTATCCATTGCTGCCCCGGTTCTTCTTCACCATCTGCAGGGCGTTGTATATAACCGTAAGGTATCTCATACGTGGCCTGCGGTTCTTCAACGTTAACCGGAAAGCTAATTTTAAGCATCTTGTGTTTTTCATGCCAGTCCACTTTGACCCTGCACTCGATATAATCCAGGTCAGCATACATTATGAAATCCTGTGTCAATATAGAATCGCCATATCGGTTTTTAACGCGCAATCTTGAGTGCACCGGTCCTTGTTCTATCACCTTTATTTCAGCATCGGCAAAGCGGCCTATCTCATCTTTAAACCTGAACACGCCATGCGACCATGTATCGCTGGGATCGTATATCACAACCGGTATAGCTGCGGGTCCGGCAAATACCTCTTTGTCATTTATTTTATCGTACAGGCGTTTTATCCATCCTGTGCCAGCGTCTATTTCTATACGATAGTATCGGTTTTCAATGTTGTCCTTGGTTATAGCCACCGGTTCCGAGTCCTGAGCTTCTTTGCCTAAAAATACCCTGTAAAGCTTATATCCCATAGGCGGCAGCTTATCTGTAAAGGTTATGCGCAATCTCCCATTCCCTACGGTGGCGGATGTTTTAATAAATTGCAATGGTATGTCTTTGCCATCGGCATCGGTTATAACTGCTTTGGGTATGTCATCCTCAAATTTTGTCCCTTGCATCTCGAATTCTATAGGAGCATGTCTTTCCCATGAAAGCGGATTAAAAGCTATGAGAGGTATGCCTTCTCCTTCGGTATTTATATGCCTTATAATGGAATTTACAGCATAATTCAGGCTTTCATCGGCCAGTTTGAGCGATTCTCCGAAGAAATCCCTCGCATCTTCGTAAGCTTCTTTTATGGATGATCCAGCCATAATATCGTGAAACTGATTGAACAGCACATTGTGCCATGCTTCTGTTAATTCCCGCTGCGGATACGGCATATTAAACATGATATGAGCTATAAGGCTGAATTTTTCAGCGGTCGTCAATAGTTGCTCGCATCTTCTGTTCATGGCTTTAACCCATGCGTTTACAGAATAGCATCCGCTGGCATGATGTTGCAGGTCGTCGATTACCGTCGGCAACGTCGGATCGTAGGCTCTGATGGTTTCAAAGTATTGATCGGGCGAGCTGAACGCAACACGAGGCATATTCGGATCGGCGGCCATCCGCTTTATCAAGGCTATATTCTCTTTTGTAGGTCCGCCTCCGTGATTGCCCACGCCGTAAAACTCCATCATATCGTTTACGCCCTCGGGAGCCATATCGGCTATCCTCTTAGCCATTTCCTCCATATGGGTACTGCCTACGTTATAGGAAAACGGTATGCGATATGTAAGGACACGGCTGCCATCGGCGCTCTGCCACCAAAATACATCCGGTAACCCGGGTTTCTCATGAGGGCCCGGGCGCATAAAGACATAGTTATCCATGCCGCTCTTTTTCAATATCTGTGGCAGCATAGCGTTATGACCGAATGAATCCACATTATAACCTGTCCTGGCCATAACGCCCAGCTTTTCTTTGAAATACCGCTGGGCATACAGCGCCTGGCGTACAAATGATTCTCCTGAGGGTATATTGCAGTCGGGCTGCATCCACCATCCGCCCACTACCTGCCAGCGTCCTTCTTTCACCCTATGCTTTATTTCTTCAAACATATCGGGATCGGCCTGCTCTATCCATTTGTATACAGCCGCTTGAGCGCATGTGAATATAAAATCCGGTGTCTCGTTCATGCGGTCCAAAGCGGAACGGAATGTCGACCACGTCGCCTGAAATCCCTCCTGCCATCGCCATAACCACACAGGGTCTATATGGGCATTGCCTATCATATGTACCGTTATATCTCTGTGTTCCATAGTTACCTCCAAAATTTTTACTCCGCATTAATCCATCTTATTTTGAATTTAGGGTCATTTTGAGTACATCTATCATTTGCAACCGTTATTTCCCGTTCTTCGCCAGGCATCAGCACAAAGTAATTTGATGAAAATCGCACGAAATCTGACGGATTTTCTCCATACAAAAATACTCCTATCGCGGCTAATGGCGAGTCATTCCTTAAAACCCAAACATTTTGGTCAATATCCGCCTTAACCGCTGTGACATTCGCCGGCGGCATATCCTTTATCGCCTTAAACGGATGCTCGCTATCGACGGTGAAAATATATGTGTTCTCGTCCATTATACCATATTTATTATCCGATAATTTTACTTTTACAAAGAATATATTGCCTTCACAACCTTGTATCTTCCACCTAATCTCATCTACAGGTATAACCGGTCCGTCCCCTCTTTTATCCCAATCCGTCGCGAAGAGCACATTGCCATGTACGTCCGTTATCTGCGCGCTTACTTTGAGATCTTTCGCTTCATCGCCGTCACATGTTACATAAATATACCCATTGAATACTTCGCCGGACACATAACAGATTCTATCGTACTTCAATGACACATGAAATCCCGAGTAGGCATTTTTTATCCAATAGTATGCTGGCTTCGGCGTGCCGTCATATTCTATTATCGACGTATTGGCATTGTTCGGATAGGGTTCATTGCCCATCCAGATGATAAAGCCGGAAGACAAAGGCTCCCTTCTCCTGGTAGCTTCAACCGCATACCTCAATGCCTCGGCTTGTATATAGCGGCTGGCCTCTATATACCTTGGGAATTCTTCCTTCCTCCATTCTCCGAAAAGCTCGGTTAACTGTTTTATTTGTATCCACCATGCACCGCGATGCATCCATAATACATTGGTTTCATCGGGCGGCCACAATTCGTATTCACCTTTGTACTTTTCTAATGAATCCAACCGCGAAACAGCAGGACAGCCGGTTTCCGAACGGAAAAGCGAATCATCTCGGTTAAAGAAACGATAATAAGCCGGCTCTCCCATGTACTCCCATGGGCCATGTACATCATGATGCATATTCTTGCCGAAATTTTCCTCGCTAGCTGCAAAAGTCGGCCCCGATGGGCTGGTGGGCAAAAAGCATTTGCCGGGATCCATCTTGTTTACCAATTCTTTAAGCATCTTTATGTTTAAGTGATTATCATTTACAGGTACATTGTTCTCCCACATGAGCTCGTTCCCTCCGCACCATATTATATGGCTGGCATGATGCCTTCTGCGTCTTATAAAAGTAGCGGCTGCCTCTTTTAATTTCTTCAGAAAATCCGGATCATCCGGAGGTGTATTATTGAGCCCGCTAGACGATTGTGGGAATTCCTGCCATACCATTATGCCCATTTCATCGCAAATATTATAAAACGCCTCCTTTTCGAGGACAGCTCCACCCCATACTCTCAGTATATTGCAGTTCATGTCCTTAAAGCGCCGCAAATAATTTTTATAATCTTCTTCTTTTACAGCTCCATAAAATGGCGAGATAGGCACCCAGTCCACACCTCGCAAAAATATGCGCTTTCCGTTGAGCAAAAGCGTGTATGGCAGAGCGCCTTCCGGCGAACCTGGGTTGCTCACGAACTCTACGCGCCGGAAGCCCACCCTTTTTGAAGCATCATCACATATGATACCCCTTTCATTGCGGATAGTAAGCTCGATATCGTAAAGCGGCTGCTGCCCGAAGTTATTAGGCCACCATGGTTTTATATCGTCCAGTTCTATTCGATGTACCACTTCTTGTCCTTTTGCAGCTAATAAACTATTATGAAATTCTTTTTCACATATCAATTCCCCATCAAATAAGACCCTATAGTTAAATTCATATACCCCCGAAACATCAGCATCGACCTCCACATGCGCATTTACAACACCTTTTTTTAAAGCATCGTCTACCGATGTTTTAGGGAAAAAATCCGTTATACGGGCATAATTATATACATTTATGTAAACGTCCTCCCATATACCTATTGGAATTATGCGAGGACACCAGTCCCACTGATAGTTAAAGCGAGATTTCAATATTTTTATCCTGTTAGAATATCCTATCTGGCCGTCCACTTCAGGGGTAATATAAAATACAACCCTTAAAAAGTTGACTTCATCTTTTTTCACGATAGCCGTTATATCAAATTCATGTGGGATGAACATGCCGGAGAACTTCCCGAGCAATATGCCATTCAAATATATCTCGCCATGATAATCCAATCCGTCAAAGCACAAAATATACTTTTCACCCTGTTTATCGGGGGGAATGACGAATTCTCTGTCCATAAACCATTCTCTATTGTTAACCCATTCATCGAGGTTGCTGTCCAAACCGTAGTTGGGGTCTTTCAGTAATCCAGCCTTTATAAGATCAATTTGTACGGCTCCCGGTACACTCGCTTCTACCGTAGGTACACAACCTTTTATCTTAATGCCGGTCTCCATAGATCTTATCTGTCTCCATTGATTCTTCCAAAATCCCGTAACCCTCCATTGATCACCGTTTAGTAAAATGTTTTTGCTCATGTCAACAACCTCCCATATTTAAAACATTGCCATATTGTATCTGCATCCCTAAAATTTATTAGCGCTACCTTTGTATAATGTATCCAGTTTATCGAAAGGGTCCTTTAAGCTACTATAGAGCCCTTTATACACATCAAAATAAGCCAAATAATTGTCATGAAGCACCATATTCGGATGAGTTACATCTCCGGGTTCAATCCATGCCTCTGCGCACGCTTTTATTGATGGATACATGGCCAATCCGACAGCCGTCAGTATAGCCGCTCCGTAAGTAGAACCGGCAAGATCGATATGCCTAATTATCGGCATACCGAATATATTAGCCGCCATTTGCCGCCAAACCATACTCTGTGCGGCCCCGCCCGTTATAGTGATGGCCTCGGGGTATTTACCTTTAAGATCCGCAAGTATATTTATTGACTCGTACAAGGAAAACAGTACGCCTTCCAGCACGGCACTGACCATATGGCTTTTTGTATGATGAAAATCAAAGCCTATAAAGGCCCCCTTGGCTTTGGGATCCATAATAGGTGTACGCTCTCCGAATAAATAAGGCAGGAAGATCAATCCATCAGAACCACAAGAAGTCAAATCCACCGTATTTACCAATTCATCATAAGCTTTATATCCACGCACCTGAAATATATGTTCGGCTAACCACTGCAATGACGCACCCGCCGACAAAGTCGCCCCCATCATATGCCATTTATCTGGTACGCCATGGCACAATGTATGGACCCGCGCTTTTTTATCCACTATCACGCGATCTACAGGAGTAAAAATCTGCCCTCCTGTACCGATAATACACAGCCACGAATCGTCATCAACCACACAGTTGCCCACAGCTTGTGCCTCGGCATCGCCTAAGCCGCATATAACAGGTATTCCTGGCCTTATATCAAGAAGTCCGGCTGCCTCATGCGACAAAACACCTGCGATATCAGACGATCCGAGTATGTCCGGCAGCATCGCACGCTCGATGTCGAACGCCGTTAATACGTCGTCTGCCCAACATTTATTAACTATATCGAACATTAACGTAGCCGATGCATCCGTTGGATCGGTCGCATAATTGCCCGTGAGCCAAAAACGGACATAGTCTTTGGGCAACAAAAAGTGACTGACTCGATTAAAAATATTCGACACGTGATGTCGCAACCACAAGATTTTAGGCAAAGTAAAACTCACATTAGGACGGTTACCGGTCATATTCATCCAGGTGTCCAGGCTGAAATTAGCTTCCAGCTCTCCGACTTCTTCTTCACAACGCTTATCAGCCCATATTATGGCATTACATACTGGCACGCCGTTTTTATCCAATGACACCAAACCATGCATCTGGCCTGTTATGCCTATGCCTGCCACATCATACATGGCATCGGGCGATTCTTGTTTCAGACGTTTAACTCCCTTTATCAATGCCCCTATCCAATCGCCCGGTTTTTGTTCCGCCCATCCCGGCTGCGGTATTTGGATATTATAGCTTTCTGTCACACTCCCCATCAATTTGCCGTTGCTGTCGACTAATATCAGTTTCAGTGCAGAAGTGCCCAAATCTATACTTAATATGGTACCCATTTAAGTAGCCACTCTCCACATCATATATTATATATTCGTTTTGGGTTTTCTCTGAATATCATATCTGCGAATCTCTTGGCTTCACCTATATCGAAATAACCGTCTTTAATTTTTTCTTCCAGCACACGCGATACCGTTTCCCTTGCCACGATAGCATGAGCAAATGTATTTTCCACATGCATAAAATCACCGCCGAAACCTATTATCTTATTTCTAGGTATCATCTCTATTGCATCCGATAGCATTCTCGCGGCTTTAGACGGGCTTATTATATAAATCCAAGAAAAATCCGCTATCGCATTCGGTATATTTTTGACCATGGATAAATACTCTTCCTGATAAGGAAATCCACCGTGCAAAAGCACAAAGGCAGCATCCTTATGTGCAAAAAGCACAGGAATAAGGTCAGAAACCCTGCCGTTTGTAACGCTGTAAGGCCCCACGCAAGCAGAAGGTTCAACATGCCCAGTATGAATCTGTACAGGGATATCATGCCGCTCCATTATATTTATTATCCGATTAAATATATAATTCTCAAAATTAAACATGCGGTCAGAGCAAATGTCGAACTCCCCTTTAGCTTCCTCAAAAATATAATCGTGCAAGTTTAGATCACGCCAGTATGGTATACCGAATTTCGCCGCCACAATCCCATGATCTATGCATTTCTGACAATAATCATCCACATACTCGACATAATCGGAAAATCCGTATTCTTTCTTGCCCTGCTCGGCACGCTTCTGATTAACCAGTTTTATATGATCGGCCCTCATCAAAAAATCTAAATACACCATCGGTTTAAGAAAATCAGGGAAATCAAAACTCCCGTCATCTACGACAATAGCCTGTTCGATGTTGGCTCTTTCCACAAGCACTTCTTTATACCAGCCGTCATGCTGTGAGCATTCTTCAACCATTCTATCCAATTCAGGGAGGGTAGTTCTATCTATTTTATCTATGCCGTACAGTTCTTTTGCAAATAATGGTATTAATTTGGCATAAGTTGTGTTCGACGTATTCTCAAAATATCGCAGAAAAATATCGTACTTTTCGCTCTTAGACATCGCATTATCGCTAAGCAATACATCTAAACCGGACGACACCATATCAGACTCGAAATAATGCAATAAGCCGAAAAAGCCCGTCTTTTCTCGTTTCCTTATATTGGGATATAATAGATGTTCATGGCTGTCTATTATACTTAAGTTTTTTATATAATCACGAATTTCCTCCATAATAACTCCCAAGATGCTCTAAATTATTCAAAAGGAACAAGCAAATCGCTTGCCCCCTTTTGAATCTACAAAATATTCTATCACACGATTAGTTTACTTGTCTAACTCTATCTCCGGATAAGCATTCTTAATTTTTTCTCTGAAGGCATTAAAAATTTGTTCATTGGTTTGGCCTTTGGTTATGCCCTCAGAAGCCGCTGTTCCAAACAAATTAATGGAATCCCTGTAATAGCGGTCAACCGGATGTGCCGGTACCTGGCTTATTATATCATAATAGGTTTTCAATATTTTCTGGTCTCCAAATAAAGGATCTGTGTAGGTATCTATATTGTTTTTATAAACGCTGAGCTTGGCAGGTATATTGCCAGTTTCCTTAAGATTCTCCACCTGATATTCATCTGTCGTGAAATACTTTATGAATTCAAATGCCAGATCTTTATTGGGAGATTTATCATATATAGCCCTCATAGTCGCACCTTCAAAGTATGGCTTTGGAGCTTTAGCTATGCCAATTGTTCCGTTAGCCTTACCATCTTTATTGTCTATGAAGAAGCCTGCCCAGGAAGGCATAGCCCATGCTATGACGCTACCGTCATTTATAGCTGCACCCCATGCCGGAGACCATGGGTCAAGTTTGGCATCAAGATTTTTGCTCCTTATTCCCCTCATGGTGTCCAACACATCGTTCCAAGCAGGGTCTATGGTGAGCTTACTATCCTCTATAAACGGCTTTTTGGACAGCGCTTCTATCTTTATAGCATCGCTGAAATGGGCTAGCAGGTGAACTTTACCACCGCTTTTTTGTACTACATCCTGGCTCAACTTTATTATGCTATCCCAGCTTGAAAACATCTCCGATAATTTATCAGGATCATCGGTACCGAGATATTCCTTAGCAGATTTACGATTATACCAGAAACCGCCCGGTGAGCCGTTATCCGTAACAGCCTTTATCTTACCGCTTTTGTCCTTGCCAAGAGCTACTAAATACGGAGCATAATCTTCCAAAAGCTTGTCCGCACCCATTGCTGAAAGATCAGCTAAAGCAGGATTATCGATAAATTTGCCGACATATGCTTCCTCAAGATCAAACACATCCGGTGCATTCTGACCCGACTGCAACACCATACGGATCTTATTTTCGTACTGATCGCCGGGGAACACCTGCACATTGACTTTTATATTAGGATTTTTGCTCATAAAGCTCTCAGCTTGCCACTTGACCTGATCAAAGTAGGTCCACATAACGATTTCACCGCTTAGTTCTTTAGAGCCGCCGGTTTGGTCGTTTGTTTGATCGCCCGCCTGGTTGCTTTGCTGTGGTTCGTTTGCGCTTTTGCATCCCGTTAAAAGCGATGCAATAAGAACAAAGATCGCCAAAGCCAGAGTGATTTTTTTCGTCATCTTAAGACGTCCTCCTTAAAATATTATATTTATTTCAAAAACCATAAAAATGGCTTTCTGAAATCAGCCCTTTACAGCACCTATGGACACGCTGTTCATTATCCAGCGCGAGGAAATGCTGAAAATAATTATTATGGGTATAACCGATATTAGTATGCCAACATACTGGGCCCCGTAATCTGCCGTAAATTGCGTGCGAACGCTGGCTATCATTACGGGCAGAGGCTGTAGCGAATTATCTATTAATATTATCAATGGCATAAGGAAACTGTTCCATGCTCCTATAAACGATAGGATTCCCAAAGCTGCCAAAGCCGGAAGCAGCATAGGCAACACTATACTGTTGAACAGCCTTAGCTCTCCGCATCCATCGACATATGAGGCCTCTATGATTTCATTAGGTACAGCGGTATCGCACATTTGTTTCATAAAAAATATGCCGAACGCATTAGCTATAGACGGTATTATCAGAGGAATATAAGAATTAATCAACCCTATATCGTTCATCAGTTTGTAAAACCCTATAATTCCAAGCTGGCCCGGTATCATCATGGTGGCTACTACAAAAGCAAACAGCGAATCCCGTCCATAAAATTGGAACTTAGAAAATCCGTACGCCGCTAGTGCAGAGAAATAAAGCGTTAGGGCCGTCGACGAAATAGCTATAATAGTGCTGTTCAAAAATCCTCTCCACACGTTTACTGTTTGCATAAGTCTGGCATAATTATCGAGAAAATTATTACCCGGTAAAACCAACAACTTGGTCGTTATGGATGTATTGTCATGTGTAGAGGATATAAGCATGCTGTAAAAAGGTATAAGACACAGCAGCATTATTATAATAAGAAATACATATAAAATTATATTCGCAAACTTTTTCATTATATGTTTCCTCAACTTTCTTTATTGGCGTTGGTTATTTTAAGCGATATAAGCGAAAATACAGCTATAATGATAAATATAGCGTACGCTATAGCCGACGCGTAACCAAAATGATATCTCGTAAACCCTGTTTCATAAAGATACATAACCATAGTTCTTATAAGGTCTTGAGGCGCATTCCTGAACATAGCCGGTACATCGAAAATCTGTAATCCGCCAATTATCGAAGTAATAAGCACGAATATTATAACTGGCTTTATTAAAGGTAAAGTTATCTTAAACGCTATCTGTCTTTGATTTGCCCCGTCTATATAAGCAGCTTCGTAGATCTCCTGAGAGATTGATTGGAGGCCAGCCATAAACATGAGCATATTATAACCGAACCATTGCCAGCATATTGCCAGGCCTATTATGAGCCTCGAGAAAAAAGGGGAATACATCCAATTTATATTTCCGTCGATAATACCTAAGGCCAGTAGCATCTTATTTACCGTACCCGTCTGCCAATCAAACAATAAACTGAATATGACACCTATAGTCACGGGCGTAACTATGTTTGGAAAGAAATATAGTGCTCTGAAGAAATCCCTACCTTTAATGGCCTTTTGATTTAAAATTATGGCCAGGAAAAGAGCTAGGCTTATTTGTGGAATAATGGAGCAAATCCATATAAACAGCGTATTAAATATGGAAGTATAGAAATACGTGTCTGTTATAAGCCTTGAATAATTTCTTAATCCTATAAAAGACGGCAAATTCATGCCATCCCAATCTGTGAAACTAAGATAAAGCGAATATAATATGGGATATAAATTAAATACCGCAAACACTATAAAAAACGGGGCTATAAATGATATTCCATACAATGCTCTTTTTTTGTTATACATGATCTACTCTCCTTACCTATCAGTTATATAATAGCTCTGCAAGACTCTCGTTCTATCATAGTCGGCTTTAATATTATCCTGGAATAACATTGAGCTTTGTTATCTATTTTATCCAAAAGCTCCATTGCAGCTCTTCTTCCAACATCAAAAAAGGGTTGCCTTATCGTAGTCATAGGAGGCTGAGAAAAAGCTGCAATATCTATATCATCGAAGCCTGTTACGGATACATCCCCCGGCACATTCAACCCTGCATCCTGTATGGATCTCAAAGCTCCATAAGCAGAGTAGTCATTTGAACCTACAATAGCTGTAAAATCTATCTTTCCAAGCACCTTTTTAACCGCATCATATCCTCCTTCAAATGTCCAATCCGATTTTATAACAAGGTTCGGATCATACAAAATACCACATTTCATCAAGCCTTGAATATACCCTTTCTCTCTGGCAATTGCAGCATTAATATCTTTAGGGCCGCTTAAATAAGCAATTCTCCTATGGCCAAGCGAGTAAAGATAGCATACCATCTCCGCTATGCCTTCTTCATTATCTATATCTATGGAAGTTATATCCTTATTATCAGCATTATCCCCTATTATTACAACCGAATCCTTTAACTCTCTCAACTCTTTTACATCTTCGATATTTCTTACTGAGAACGTTCCCAGTATAAGACCGTCTACCCGTCCTTCATATATTAAATTTAAAAATTCATTTTCTTTCTTTTGGCTGGACAAACAACTGTAATATACGCAGCTGTAATTAAATTTGCGCGTTATGCTCTCAATTCCGGCAAGCATGCCGGCATAAAAATTATTAGTTATATTATCCAAAACTATCCCTATTATATTCGTTTTGTTCAAAACTAGGCCTTTGGCATTGGCGTTGGGATGATACCCAAGTTCCTCTATAGCCTTAGCGATAGCTTTTGCAGTAGCAGGCTTCACCGTATAACCATTTAAATACCTCGATACCGTGCTTTTAGAGGTATTCGCTGCTTTGGCAATATCTTTTATATTAGGCATATAAAGAAACCCTCTTTTCTATCAGATATTTAGGAACGTTCCCATTCTGTTAATATAATAGCATTCTCTATATTCATTGTCAATAATTAATTTGAGTTGCCTGCGATTCGTAATGTGTAACTAAAACGGGTAAGCAATGCAAATGATATAAAGCCGGAGAATGCTTTGAAATATTGCGTAGCAAATTGCCGGCGTTAGCTTGTTCAAGCGAAACGAATTGTAAGTACGCCGGGCATTACGTGGCATAAGACTTGACATATATGCTGAGCGGGCTTTTGAAGCGTAGGACCACAGCAGTCCTTGATTGCGTAGTGGTCCAGTTTCACAACCGTAGCGAGGTATATATGTCAAGCCTGCAGCGGGCGTAGAATTTATATCATTACATACGCTGAATTTGCTATAGCACGAATCGAAGAATTCATAAAGGGTTACATGACATCCTGCTCGACTGATGTTATAATGGTATAAACGATATCATCAGGAGGAACATCATTATGAACCACGAAGAAAAATTACCTGCCTATAAAGACGTTTCTTTATCATTTGAAGACCGAGCAAAGGATCTGGTATCCAGGATGACGCTGTCCGAAAAAATATCTCAAATGATATATGACGCACCGGCTATACCCAGATTGGATATACCGGCATATAACTGGTGGAACGAGTGTTTGCACGGCGTGGCCAGAGCCGGCATAGCTACGGTATTCCCCCAGGCTATAGCAATGGCCGCTACTTTTAATCCCGAATTAATACATAAAGTAGCCGAGGCTATATCCGATGAAGCCAGAGCCAAACATCACGAAGCTGTACGAAACGATGACAGAGGTATATATAAAGGGCTGACTTTCTGGAGTCCCAATATAAATATATTCCGCGATCCGCGATGGGGCAGAGGCCACGAAACTTACGGTGAGGACCCATATTTGACTGGACGCATGGGGGTGGCATTTGTAAAGGGCCTGCAGGGCGACGATCCAAAATATCTTAAGGTAGTGGCTACACCGAAACACTATGCTGTACATAGCGGCCCTGAAAGCCAACGCCATTCTTTCGATGCCAGAGTCAGCCTGAAAGACCTGAGAGAAACCTATCTGCCGGCATTTGAGGAATGTGTAAAGGAAGGCAAAGCGTATTCAATTATGGGGGCATATAATAGGACTAATGGCGAACCATGCTGCGCCAGCAAAACCCTGCTTAAAGATATACTGCGGGACGAGTGGGGCTTTGATGGATATGTCGTATCCGATTGCGGCGCCATCGACGACATACATATGCACCATAAGGTCACAAAAACCGCTGCCGAATCCGCCGCGCTGGCAGTGAATAACGGCTGTGAGCTAAATTGCGGTAAAACATATGAGTATCTATGCCAAGCCGTTGAGCAAGGACTCATATCCGAAGAAACCATCGATCAGGCTGTTATCAAGCTGTTCACAGCGCGCATGCGATTGGGCATGTTCGATCCGCCGGAAATGGTCCAATATGCACACATACCATATGAAGTCAACGATTCACCGGAGCATAGGGAATTAGCCCTGGAAACCGCCAGGCAGTCTATTGTTTTGCTAAAGAACGAGAAAAATATTTTGCCGTTATCCAAAAAGCTAAAAACCATCGCTGTAATAGGGCCCAATGCTGATGACCTTGATGTACTGTTAGCAAATTATTTCGGAACTCCATCGAAATATGTAACGCCATTGGAAGGTATAAAGAATAAGATATTGCCTGATACAAAGGTGTTATATGCTAAGGGATGCGAGGTTACGGGCAACTCTGTTGATGGCTTTGATGAAGCAGTAAACATCGCCGAAATGGCTGACATCGTCATTATGTGCCTTGGCTTATCGCCCAGAATAGAAGGCGAAGAAGGCGACGTGGCCGACTCCGACGGCGGTGGTGACAGGCTGCACATCGATCTTCCCGGCATGCAAGAGCAATTGCTGGAAACGATATATGGTACCGGTAAACCAATAGTACTCGTCCTATTGAACGGCAGCGCAATAGCTATCAATTGGGCACATGAGCATGTACCGGCTATAATCGAAGCCTGGTACCCTGGAGAAGAAGGCGGTACGGCGATAGCCGACGTTCTGTTCGGCGATTACAACCCGGCAGGGAGATTGCCTATAACCTTTGTGCGGTCGCTGGACGATCTTCCGCCGTTTACCGATTACAATATGAAAGGAAGAACTTACCGGTATTTTGAAAAAGAACCTTTATATCCTTTCGGTTATGGACTCAGTTATACGAGCTTCAAGTACAGTAACCTGCGGCTAAGCGCCACGCGGTTGCCTACAGGCAATAATTTAAACATAAATGTAGATGTCGAAAATACAGGCAAATTAGCAGGGCGCGAAGTAGTACAACTTTATATAAGCGATGTAGAAGCATCGATTGAAGTGCCAATGCGCCAACTATGCGGTATACAGTGCATAACTCTCGAGCCGAGGCAAAAGCAAACCATCAGTTTCACCATAGAGCCACAGCACATGGCCTTATTCGATTATGACGGCAAACGCATATTGGAACCCGGACAATTTATAATTGCAGTCGGAGGGCATCAACCCGATCAACGCAGCATATCGTTAACGGGCAGCGATGTGCTCACAAGCACGTTTGAAATCGTATAACACCGCTATCAATGCGTTATGGGAAGGTCTATCGCCTCTTCCATAACGCTAGAAATGATAACCTCTACACCGCGTTCCCTTATTGCTCTCAACACGTCTTTATCGGCTAAATCGCTGGTGACCAGCACATCGATATCCTTAAAGTCTGCAAAGGCTATTAATCCTTGCCTGTCAAACTTGCTGTGATCTGCCACTACCACCCTCTTACGGCCAGCCGATACCATGGCACGCTTGACCTCTGCTTCATATATATCCGAACTAGTAAACCCTTTGCTCAGAGATATGCCCGATACCCCTACAAAAACGATGTCAGCGTTATAGTTGCGCAGTTCTGCTTCAGCCTGAGGCCCTACCAAGCTCATGGACTTTTTTATAAGTTTGCCGCCTATAACTATGACCTCCGTTCCATCGTCTTTACCGAATTCTTGAGCTATATCCACGCTATTGGTCACTACGGTTATGCCTTGTCTATCGTTCAGATGTCTGCTCACAGACCATGTAGTAGAACCAGCATCTAATATAACGGTATTTTTATCGGCAATCAAGCCGGCGGCATCGCGTCCTATGGCATCTTTTTCCTTAGAAAATTCAAATTTCCGTTGTTGTACTGGCGGTATGACCATGATGGCATTTTGCAATTCTTCAACCAGTACAGCCCCTCCGTAATTCTTTTTTATAAGCCCTTCTTTTTCCAGTTCGTTCAAATCGCGGCGTACAGTCTCTTCAGACACATTAAAATAACGAACCAGTTCGGACACCTTAACGCTTTTATCCCGCAATAGTATCTCCTTTATCTTTTTACGCCTCTCATCCACCAGCATCTATAATCATCCTCTCAAATTTTATCGCCTTTTAAGATATTCAACAGCATTTATAAAAAAGTCATCGCTGCCAAAACTGCCGGATTTAAGTATAAGGAGCATCGGCTGCTGTGATATAGACATACACGAGGGCAATCCCGGCTGTATCTCATCCAGTATAATAAGACCGTTTACGCCTAACTTATCACAAACCGCCGCTGAGGTTTCACCTCCCGCTATGAGTATTCTGTTCTGACCGGAACGCACCATAACATCCGATGCTATTTCGGCTACCGTCTCTGACACCAGGCGCGATACCTCAGTCAAGGATAGGCCTTTATTAATACCCGTTGCTTTGGTACAGGCCACCTTATCCTCATCATTGCCCGAATAAATGACAGCATCGTGTCCACTCATTATACTGTCACTGACAGCCAAAACCAATCGCTGGATTTCAGCTTGTCTTTCCACATCATCAAAAAGCCTCTGCGTATTTAACTCAAAACAATCCGCACCCGCGTTGCAAAAATACCTCACCTGTCTGGCGGTCTGCGGCATAAGGCTGCCGGCCACACACAGTATACCCAGCCCTTCTTTACGGGGCACTTCGGCCAACGTAAGGTCGGCATATTCCGACCCCCAGAAAGCCGGCAGCTCTTCCGCCAATGCCGAACTGCCACCGAACATGACCTCATCGCTGGCCGCCTCGGCTATTACGCGCAGGTTGTGCTGGCTCAATACATCGAATATTAAATAATTATACCTAAACCTCATGCTGTCTATAGACTTTTTCAACGCCTCTGGCCCCTCAGCTATCTGCTTATAGTTTATAAGACCAACATTTCTTCTTGTCTGCTCCTGCAATATATCTATTATATTAGATTTAAGCATAGGATGCACGGGATCATTTCTGAATTCCGATTCCTCAAGGCGTTTGCCATGAACGTAATGTATACCATCCTTGGTTATCCTACCGTTTTTAGGAAAGCCGAGAACTATTATGCCAAAATCCATGCCGAGCGCATCCAACATAGCATCGAATTCCGCCCCTACATTACCGCGAAAAACCGAACACGTCTTTTTGAAAAAATGAGCACAGTTTATATCTTTAAGCATCTCAGTGGCATAAAAGGCCTTTTGATAAGCCACATCCGCATCATCGAGGCGAGAATCCGTATTCAATATAAGAACATCGGGAAGGCTTTTTATATCCGATATACAAAAAGCATCGTAGCGGTACACGTACACCAGATAGCCGCTTTTGGCAAACATTATCCCTATATCGTTGGCACCTGTTATATCATCGGCTACTACACCGATCATTCCCGTTCACCTCGTATATGGTCAAAATCCGCGGCATGGCCTTGACTGCCTAAAAACCGTTCTATCTTCTGCCTCACTGTTTCCTCTACCGCCTCAGCGGCCTTGTTCAATATCTCATTATCCAATGCCGACAGCTGCGCATCAGTGACCGATGCCTCATACCCTAAACTCTTCAATAATGCCGCTTCTAAGTCAGTGGCTATATTGACTTTGGATACACCTCCGCCATCGAGATGTATAGCCCTCATGATCATATCAGCCGGTACACCCGATGCACCATGCAATACCAGCGGTACATTGACCGCCGCCTTTATAGCTTGCAACCTTCGGTAGTCTATATTCGGCTGCTTACCCTCATAAGGGCCATGAGCGGTACCTACCGATACAGCCAGTGCATCTGCTCCGGTTTCTTCTATAAAAATTTTAGCCTCTCGCGGATCGGTATATAGCTGTCCATCGCTGTCAGTTTCAATGAAGTCAGTAGTGGATATCCTGCCCAGCTCAGCTTCGACAGATACGCCTCTATCATGCGCATATCTTACGACTTCGCGCGTTATGGCGATATTTCCTTCCAACGGGTTATTCGATGCATCTATCATCACCGACGTAAAATCCGCTTCAATAGCTCTCTCTATGACAGCAAAATCCTTGGTATGATCCAAGTGCAATGCTATGGGTATGTCGATGCCTTCTTCTATTATAGCAGTATAAAACTCATCTGAAAATTTGTCGATAGCCACTTGATATTTATTTATCTCCTTTTGAGATATCTGAACTATCACAGGCGAGGCACACCTTTGGCCCGCCCTTAAAATGGAGCGGATCATAGGCGTATATCTTGCGGAAAATGCCCCTACGGCATAACCCTTTTGCGAGGTATGCTTCAATATTCCTTTCAACGTAAAAACATTTGGCATATTCATCCTAGTACTCAATTACAATTTTCCTCCTCCGTCTTTAGGCTTTGAATATCAAGTACCGCTTTAACTCGTTGCATAGCCAATACGGGGCTGGACAAAAATTTATCCCGAATTTCTGCAGGTAACAACGGTATAACACGTGCCATAGATGCCTGCGCTAAAATCACTATATCGACTTTATCAGCCAACTCCTTTAACGCCTTTATTAATATGGCATCATGCGCATCTTTATGCCCTGTCATTAGCTGCTCATATGCACCATCGGCCAAAGCAGATTGCAATTCTATGTCTTTGCCTGCCTCTCGCGACTTCTTTCCCAATAATGCCAAAGTTGGCCTCAGCGTAGTGGGCAGCGTAGCCGCTACCCCTATGCGCTGCGCTATGCCAATAGCTTTTTCAGCCATAGCCTCATCGATTCTAAGCACCGGTATCGATACCATTCGGCGAGCTTTTTCGGTAAGCTCACCTACCGACGAGCAGGCGTTGAGTACGCAATCTGCACCCACATCCTCGGCAAAAACAACGTACTGTAGCCAGCGGCCCTCCACCGTGCTCAGATCGCCACCATTTTTCATCAATTGAGGTAATATAGAATCATCCATAAAATTAACCACTTCACAGCCTATTATCGTATCTTTTGCCAAAGCCGTCAATGGCTCCACCGTGGCAAAAGATGTGTGAATAATGGCCAGCTTCTTCTCAATCAAAAGATCATCTCCTTTAGCCTTTCATACCTGCTGTCAAATTCATTCCTTCTATAAAATAGCGTTGGAACACAAAAAATATAGTAAGGACCGGCAGCAGCACCAACGTCGAGGCAGCCATCAGATAATGCCATTGCGTTTGTACCAGCCCACGGAAATTCTGTAGGCCTATCTGCAGCGTATACTTCATCTCATCGTTCAAATAAAGCAGGGGCCCTATCAGATCGTTCCACGCCCCATTAAATGAGAAAATAGCCACAGTAGCCAGAACTGGCTTTACCATGGGCAACATAAGCCAAAACCATATATAAAAATGATTGGCTCCATCGATCTTAGCAGCCTCCACCAGTTCATTCGGTATGGTCATATAAAACTGCCGAAACATAAATATAAAGAAGGCGCTGCCGAAAAACGGCGGTATTATCAGAGGCAAATAGGTATTAACCCATCCGAGCTTTGAAAACAAAACATATTGCGGTATCAGCGTCACAAACCCGGGTATTATCATGGTAGCTAACACCACGCTCATAAAGGTTTCCCTTCCTCTAAAATGAATTTTGGCAAAGCCGTATCCGACAAAAGAATTAGATAGCACGCTGCCCGCTACGCTAAAAGCGCATATAAGCAAAGTGTTAAGCGTGTACCTCGTAAAAGGGGCCGTATGCCACGCTTCTATATAATTCTCCCAATGTACCTCATGCGGGTAGAACGTTGGTGGATACTGCATAATCTCGTCCATCGACTTCAATGACGTCGAAATCATCCACCACAATGGCATCAATAGTATTATACTTCCGGCCAGCAATATCACGCTGACAATAATTTTAGATCTGCGCTGTTGCACATGACGACTGACATAATATCTATCGTTCATCTATTGTCGCCCCCTTCATAGTAGACCCAATTTTTAGAATATTTTAGGTTCAAGGCTGTCAATATCATAACTATTACGAACAGTATCCATGCCATGGCCATGGCATAGCCCATATCGAACACCTCGAAGGCCTTATTCCACATATGAAGGTTATAGAACAGGAGCGAATTCATCGGCCCACCATCGCCGCTCTGGGACATGACATAGCCCTCTTGGAATATTTGAAACCCGCCTATAAGGCTGGTCACCAAGTCGAAAAAGATCACCGGCGTGATCATGGGCAATGTAATATAACGGAACTTATGCCACGCATTAGCCCCATCCAAATCGGCCGATTCATACAGTTGTGTCGGTATGCCCTGCATGCTGGCAAGGTAGAGCAGCATACCGCCGCCTACGCTCCACATCTTCATAATTATAATTGCAGGCTTGGTCCAAGCAGGGTCAAAGAGCCACGCCGGCCCCTCTACACCTATCAATCTTAAAAGCGTGTTGAGCAAACCCGTTTCCGGACTTAAAATCTGCATCCACAGCATATATACAGCCACACCCGATAAAACTGAGGGCATGTAGTATATCGTCCTATATACCCTTGTGCCCGACACTCGCTGGTTCAGCAAAACCGCCATCAATATAGAGCCTGCAGTGGTAAGCGGCACCATAAATATCACATAATAAAATGTATTATAAAGCGAGGTCCAAAACAACGGATCGCCGGTGAACATCCTTTTATAGTTATCAAACCCTATAAAATCCATACGGGATGTAACGTTATAATTTGTAAAACTGCCGTACAGCGAAAACAGCAACGGTCCAAGTACAAAAACAACAAACCCTATAAGCCAGGGCAATATAAATATATAACCCTGGATCTCTTCCCTCTGCCTTATGCTCGACGTTTTTCTATTCAATATGGCTCACTCCTCATTTATTAAAAAGTGGAGCGGCGACGACCACTCCACTTTTTCTTTTTATGCAAGTTACTTTTTATTGCTTTTTACCAGATTTTCGATATCGCTCTGCGCCTTTTTCAATGCATCTTGAACACTGGCCTTGCCTAAAACAGCAGCATCAATTTGCGGGTTCAATAAGCCGATGAAATCCGGAGCAAAAACAGGTGTAGGCGTTATCAAGGTTTTATCCATGGCCTCCACTGCCACTTTATATACGTCTATGCTCTGCAATTCCGGATCATTGGCCGCATTTTTATTGGCCACCATATCCAGACCCCATTTCGCCCAGTAACTTTGAGCATCCACATCGGTAAGGTATTTGATAAACTGATACGACTCTTCAGGATGTTTGGCGCCATACGGTATTTCAACCGCAAAGCCTCCACCCCAGCTCCAATGGCCGGTTCCTTCTTCTCGCTCAGGCACAAGAGTCACACCATACTTTACGTCTTTACCGTAATCCCTCAATTGGGTATAGAAATTCATATTCTGGACCATCATAGATACTTTGCCTGATATAAACGGGTCAGCCTGCTGGCTACCGAATTCAGCCTGAAATGCGTTTACCGTCTTGTCGCCCAAACGGTTTCTCCAATTGACTATCCATTCCAACGCTTGAATCTTTTCAGGGGTATTGACATAAACGTTGCCATCTTCATCTATGAAATTTTTACCGTCGCTGTTGAGCATCCATATGTCAGCGCCTACTCCCCATAAAGGATAAAAGCCTATGCGCGTATATTTGCCATTCTCCACTTTATCCAGTTTTTTAGCATATTCCTCCAGTTCAGCCCAGCTCTGCGGCGGACTCTCTGGATCCAGGCCTACCTCGGCAAAATGTTCCTTATTCCAGAAAAGAAGCCGTGTGTCGGTGTTGAACGGGAGCCCGTAAGCTTCGCCGTTGAATAGTACTGCCTCCCAAAGTTGCGGGAAAAAGCGATCTTGTATATTTTCGCTTTCCTTAGCCAGATATGGGGTTAGATTGGTATTCTGCTTTTGATTGGCCCTATGCGCCACGGTATTGATATCGTTTATTATCGCATCGGGTGGATTGCCGGCGGCTATAGCAGCCAAGTTCTTTGTCCAGATATCGCCCCATGGCACAAACGTATACTTTACCTCAATGCTATCTTGAGAACCATTAAAATCACTGATCATTTTTTCAATAATAGGACGACGCGTTACCGACCCCCAAAATGACCAGAAATCAAGCTTAACCTTCTCCTTAGGTGTATCGGCAGCAGCTTGTTCTCCATCATCCTGCCCTTGATCAGCGGGCGGCGCTGGTTGCTCCGATTGTTCAGAATTTGAACAACCTGCTAAAACCATGCTAAGGCTCAGCAATAGCACCAATAATATGGCCAAAGGTCTTCCAAATCTCTTCATCTACAATTCCTCCTTACGAATTACGCATAATCCCACAGTATTTAATATGTATTATCATTATATTGTGGAATTGCGTTGTTTTCTTAATTATAAATCATGGTTCAGAAATGTTCAAGGAGGAATAATGACCATTAAGGTTGGTTAAATGCTAATATCACTCATCAATCTTCATTTATCGAGGTATTGCTTTGAATATCATCGATTTTTATAATTTAACTCCACATAATCATTCAATTATATTTGTGATTATGATGCATTTAATAAAAGGCCGGAAGAAAAATTTCTTCCGGCCTTTGGATGCTTATCAATCATTCTCAAGAAGTTCGATCATAACCTTCAGATCTGCCATGCTGTCTATATAAGCGTAACGGCCCCCGGTATACTCTCCCTTCTGTACCAGCGGCATACCGATCTCCGCAAGCTTATTCACCTTACCTTGCATATCTTTTATAACAAAAGCTATATGGTGTATACCCTCTCCATGAGTATTCAGGAATTCTCGCCATGTCGAAGGTTCATCGTCCGGCTCTATGAGTTCGATATCGATGTTATTGGACATATGCAAGAATGCCAGTTTAGAACGGGCCTTGGTAGGTTCACCTTTGTATTGCGCCAATGTTTTATCATATGTATCGGTTATAGTTATCTCCGGCACTTCCATACCAAAAAAGTCTGCAAATTTCTTCGCTGATTGTTCTATATTGTTAACAATAATCCCTATCTGTGCGACAGCAGTCGTTCCCAAAATCCCATTATCCATGCAAAAACTCCTCTCAATTTATTAAATCAGGCAGAGTGTCACATTACAACACTCCGCCCAAGGTTGACAATTGATTATAAAAACCGTTTATTTTGATTTAAGCTGCTTATTCTTTCCATATCCTCTTGGGATAACTCAAAGTCAAATATATCGGCATTCTCTTTTATATGTCTCTCATGAGTAGCCTTCGGTATGGCAACGACATCTTTTTGAATGTCCCACCTCAACACTATTTGGGCAGGCGTCTTGCCGTATTTTTCTGCTAATTCCTTCAATAGCGGCACGCTATTGACATTGCCTCGCATTAAAGGACTGTAGGCTTCGAGCTGTATATTATTGGATTTGCAATAATCATATAGTTCCGGTCTCGTGTTAAGAGGATGATATTCCACTTGATTGACGGCTGGAACTACACCGCTGTCTTTTATTATATCCTCCAAATGATTGACATCAAAATTGCTGACCCCGATAGCGCGAGCTCTACCGGATTTATAGATATCGATCATAGCTCTCCACGCAGCTATGTATTTATCGCCAACCGGCCAATGTATCAGATACAGATCCACATATTCGAGCTGTAATCTCCTTAGGCTTTGCTCAAAGCCGTCCATTATTGCGTCATAACCATTCGCTTGGTTTTCATTCCACAGCTTTGTGGTTATGAAAAGCTCCTCCCTCGGTATGCCACATTCCTTTATTCCCCGACCAACACCGCTTTCATTGCCATAGATAGCCGCTGTATCTATACTTCTGTAACCAATCTTTGTGGCTATCTTTATGGACGACGTGGCCTCTTCATCGGTCATCTGCCATACCCCTAAGCCAAGCCATGGCATATTCACACCGTTATTCAATACGGTACATTCCTTTATGCTATCCCTCATCTTTAGTCCCCCTTATGTAATATTTATGTATATTTATATATTTATTTTAGCACAAAACCCTAGATAGAACAAGTGAACTTTTTCTTATAAATTCCATTCACGCCTTCAACATTCGTGACTATTCAGGTGTCATCATACCCGGTTTTTTTGCCTTAATTTCACCACATCTGTATCATGGGCGAAAGGAACAATACCGGGATAGTAAGCAATAAACATGCATAAAAACGCCTGCGGAAATCCTCTATCATGTGTTCATGATGTTGACCATGATCATGGCTCTGATGCCCGTCATGCTGCATTACGTCATGTCCATTGTGCTGCATGTCATGGTTCATATCGTGATGGACGTAATAGAGGCTTTTGCATTATACGCTGTTATTTATCCCAACCGTGGCCTCTGCGTTTACAATGCCTCTCCGAGGTTTCCTCGCCGGCACCGTCGTCAGCTCTGTATACCATTTTCTGATGGCACTGCGGACATTCCATATCGCAGCCTCGCCCAGTACCAAAGGGCTCTTCAAATTCATAACCGCATGAGGCACAGCGAAAATGCCTTTTGGCCACCTGATAATTGCCACCCTCTATGCGTATGGCCTTGCCCTCGACCAAAGCCTCGGCGATCTTCTGATGGGCCATCACCAATATGCGCTGGAATGTGGGACGTGAAACCTGCATGCGCTGCGCACATTCTTCCTGTTCCAATCCCTCAAGGTCTTTTAATCTTATAGCCTCGAATTCTTCTATAGTTAAAGTTACTTCTCCCAACTGCCGCATAGGTATACCTGCCGGCTTAAAAAGCGAAACGTTAGGCAAATCCTCCACCCATCTGGTTTTTGGCGGTCTCGGCATTCCATTCACTCCTGTCTTTAATATCTGGATTAATTATAACCTTTTTTATATTTTGTATCAAATACTATATTTTTTCGTTATTATTATTGACATATGACCATAATATGATTATACTTATTATTAGAGCATATGCTCACTATAAGCGAAATGGAGGATGTATTCATATGAAAATAGCAGTTACAGCTACAGGTAGAACGCCTTCCGTACCAATAGACAGCCGCTTTGGAAGGAGCCCGTTTTTTATCGTATACGACACGGATAAGGATAGCTGGGAATGTCTTGGAAACGATAATATCGGCTCTGCTGGCGGAGTCGGTATAGCCACTGCTCAAATGTTGGCGGCAAAAGGCGTGAACGCCATCATAACGGGCAATGTAGGGCCAAATGCCATGCAAGCGCTTCAAGCTGCTGGTATCGAAGTATATACGGTATCCGGCGGCAGCGTAGAACAGGTCATCGAGATGTATAAACGCGGTATGTTAGAAAAACTTTCGACAGCCACTGTAGATTCAAAACATGACGTGCGCCAAGCCGTTGGTAAAACAGCCAAGGTAGCCATAGCTACAGAAGGTAATATAGTATCTCAGCATTTCGGTCATTGTTCTCAGTATACAATAGTCGATATAGAAAACGGCCAAGTAAAAAACAAAACCACCATTATGAATCCAGGCCATGAACCCGGTTTTCTGCCACGTTACTTGTCCGAGAAAGGCATAGATTATATCATCGCCGGTGGCATGGGTACACAGGCTCAAGTCCTTTTTAATGAAAGGGGCGTAAAACCTATACTAGGAGTATCCGGAACAATAGATGAAGTAACAGAGGCATTCATAAACGACAAACTACAAGCCGGCGAAAGCCTTTGCGACCATTAAAAAAGGAGAACGATGAAATGACAGCAATTGTAAATGAAGCAAGATGCAGCGGTTGCGGCGATTGTATGACGGTGTGCCCTGTAGATGCTATAACCATGGCACTCGGCAAGGCTGAAATAGATCCCGATGAATGCATAGGCTGCGGGGCATGCATAGATGAATGCAGGCGCGGGGCTATAAGCATGCAGGATTGAAAGGTTTGTAAGAGAAATGATGATCGCAATAGCCAGCGGTAAAGGCGGAACCGGTAAAACCACTATAACCATAAACATGGCATTATCATTACATGAACGCAGAGACGTTCAGGTGCTTGACTGTGACGTGGAAGAGCCCAATGCCGCTATTTTTCTTAATCCGCAATTTAGTGAAAGCGAAGAAATATCCATTCCCATACCTTCGGTGGATAATGAACTGTGCACCCTATGCGGGCGTTGCGCGCAGGTGTGTGCTTTTCATGCCATAACGGTTTTGGGCAGCCATCTCTTGACTTTCCCAGAATTATGCCATGGATGCGGGGGATGCATGCTTTTTTGTCCGACTGGAGCCATAACTGAAAAACCACAGGGCATAGGCATAATAGAAAGCGGATTGGCTCAAAATATTCCCTTTGTACAGGGCCGCCTTAACCCGGGCAGTACGGCTACATCGACATTGATAAAAGAGGTTCGGCGAAGAGCAAATGATCGCGATATTGTTCTCATAGATGCACCGCCGGGCACCTCCTGCCCGGTTATCGCCTCGGTGGCCAAAACCGATTTTTGTTTGCTGGTCACAGAGCCTACACCCTTTGGACTAAATGATCTAACGCTGGCTGTAGAGATGGTAAAAGCGCTAAATGTGCCGTTGGGCGTTATTATAAACCGATCAGGAGCAAATGATGACATAATAAAAGAATACTGCGATAAAAATGATATACCCATACTTATGAGCATCCCTTTTGATCGCCAATTCGCAGCTTGCTATGCTAAGGGCATTCCATTGGTCAAAGCTTTCCCCGAATGGAAACGAGCCTTTCAGGAGCTATGGGATAACATTGAGCGGAGGTTGAATGCATGAAAGAGATTCTTATAATCAGTGGCAAAGGAGGTACCGGTAAAACCTCCATTACCAGCTCATTTGCAGCTCTGTGCGAGAATAAAGTAATGGCAGATGTTGATGTAGATGCTGCGGACCTTTATCTCGTGCTACAGCCTACAATAAAAGAAACCCATGAATTCTATGGTTCGAAAAAAGCGATCATAGATAGCGAGAAGTGCACGCGCTGCGGGCTCTGCATGCAAGTATGCCGATTTGATGCCATAGATGATTTCAAAGTCGATCCTATATCATGTGAAGGCTGCGGCGTATGCTATCAGATATGCCCGCAAAAAGCCATCACTATGGAAGATAATCTTTCAGGCCATTGGTATATATCCGACACGCCATATGGTACTCTCGTGCACGCCAAATTAGGTATAGCTGAAGAAAACTCCGGCAAATTAGTGGCTCAGGTGCGTCAAGCAGCAAAACAATTGGCCGAGCAGCGTCAAATACCATACGTAATAACAGATGGCCCTCCCGGCATAGGCTGCCCCGTGATCTCAGCCCTATCAGGTGCAGATACTGTATTAATAGTTGTAGAACCCACCGCTTCGAGCATGCACGATTTACAGCGCGTATTGGAACTAACCTCTATATTCAAAAGCAATGTTTTCGTATGCATAAACAAGTATGATTTATCCGAGGAACAAAGCCAGCAAATAGAATGGTTCTGCTATGATGAAGGTATTTCAGTTATTGGCAAAATTCCTTTCGACGAAGCTGTCATAAAGGCCATAGCTCACGGCGTACCGCCGGTGGAATATCCCGGCCCGGCAGCACAGGCTATTAAAGATCTGTGGGAACGGATTTCCAGAGGTGGTCATGAAGAATAGCAAGGAAGGATATCTATGGCAACCACTTTTAAGCTTATTCAAGCTCCTACCGATAATACGATAATGATGCTAATGCAGCGGATGAATAAAGAAGAGCAACAGCATATAACCGGTAAACACTGGGACGCTGTGCTGTTGGTCCAAACAAATCTACCGGAAATGTATGCCTTAGCTGATATTGCTGAGAAGACCGCTAATGTTATTGTAGAAGAAATAAAAGGCGTATGCCCTCAGCATGTTGGTATGATAGCCGTATTTGGTAGCACATCAGCAATACAGTCGGTTATTGATGCCATGCAGTAAAGCAATACCCAACTCTATTATCAGGCAGGATGATTTAGCAATGGAGGATGAAAGCAAATGATTGTCTATGGACCGGTGCCATCAAGACGTTTGGGCCAGAGCATCGGAATCAATAATATTCCGCCAAAAACCTGTTCATATTCTTGCATTTACTGTCAACTCGGCAGAACAGACAAGATGTTGACTGTAAGGCGCGAGTTTTATAAACCGGAAGATATTTACTATGAAGCCCAGGGCAAGCTAAAACAGCTTGAAGCAGATAACAAACACGCCGATTATTTCTCATTTGTTCCTGATGGGGAGCCAACATTGGATAAAAACTTGGGATCAGAGATCAGCATGCTGAAATCTTTCGATATTCAAATAGCTGTTATAAGCAATGCATCCCTTATCTGGATGGATACTGTAAAGGAAGACTTAATGAAGGCAGATTGGGTATCCGTAAGCATCGATGCTGTAAATGATGATATTGGGCGTAAAATAAACAGGCCGCACCGCTCATTACAGCATGAGGCTATCTTAAACGGGATTATCGAATTTTCAAAAGCATTTAAGGGCACTTTGGTAACCGAGACAATGCTCGTCGATGCCATAAATGACAATAGCGCTTGCATTGAAGAAATAGCAGAACAATTGGCATTAATAAATCCATCTAAGGCATATATTTTGGTGCCAACTCGTCCTCCTGCAGAAAATACGGCAAAGCGGCCTTCAAAAGATAGCCTTGTAAATGCCGTAAGGACTATTCGCAGTATAACCGGGGTGGATACGGAATGCATCACCGGTGACGAAAAAGAGGAAGATTTCTTTTTTACTGATGATATTGCAAGCGATCTTTTGAGCATCGCATCGGTGCATCCGATCAGAGAAGATATTGTCGATGAATTGCTTAAAAAGAAAATTGCGGATAAAACAATAATAACCGAATTGCTCGAGCAAGGTAAAATAATTGAATTTTGGTATGAGGGAAAGAAGTTTTATAAAAAAAACATACGAACGGAGAACACCAATGGAGATATTTCTTGACTGCCTACCGTGTATGCTCAGGCAGGCACTCGAAGCCTCTAGGATAGTGACTGATAATACTGAGTTACAAGAAAAAATAATTGCAGAAGCGATCAATGTTATTGTTAACTATAAAAAATATGGATATTCACCAGAAATGGCTAGAGCTGTCCACCAGGTGGTAAAGAAACTCTCTGGTATTTACGATCCCTTTAAAAAAATTAAAGAAAGAGATATAAAAACAGCAAAGAAGGTTTATCCATCACTTAGAGATTTTTTACAACAAAAACGAAACGATCTGTACTGGGCTTTAAAAATAGCAGCGACGGGAAATATTATTGATTCTGCCATCAATAACAATGTAAATATAGAAGAAGAAAATGGATATATTGAAAAAGAACTAAAAAAAGAATTTTCAATATGTGATATTGAAATCTTTCAAAATAAACTGAAAACAAGCAAAAGGCTCCTAATTATCGGTGATAATGCAGGCGAGACAGTGTTTGACCGTATATTAGCAGAACGTCTCTCTGATCTTGATATTATATATTCGGTAAGAAGCGAACCTATCATAAACGATGCAACCATTGAAGATGCCTTTGCCTCTGGGCTCAATGATTATGCAAAAATTATTTCCTCCGGATGCAGTGCGCCAGGTATAATTCTTAAAGAATGCAGTGATGAATTTTTAAAAGCTTTCGCCGACTCAGATATTATAATTAGCAAAGGACAAGGTAATTTTGAATCGCTCTCTGGCATTGATAAGGAGGTTTTTTTCCTCTTAAAAGCAAAATGCCCTATGATATCGCAAAGACTACATGTCAATCTAAATGAATATGTTTTTAAGTATCAATATTATTAACATATGTTCATTATTTGAGCAATAGCATGACAATAGTATGTTATGTCGGAAAGAAGGAGCGATACTTATATATGGAAATCAGCCGTATAGAAAATAAACTAAAAACCACCGGTTATAGCATTACCTCAAAGAGGCACATAATACTACAGATTTTGGCTTTAAACGATGATAAATACCTTTCGGCCCAAGAGCTATATCAGTTAACCAAAGACAACGAAAGCAGGATAGGTATATCCACTATATATCGCACACTGCATATATTAGATAAATTGAATTTGCTTACAAAATTTTCACTAAATGGTGCTATCAAGTATCAGCTAACATCCTTACGGCATATGAATATATGTCATTTAATATGCCTTAACTGTGATACTATCCTAAAAGTACCTATCCCCGATTTGGATAAATTAAAACAAGCTATTATGAATGAATATGGTTTTGATATAACAAGCTATTCCTTGAATTTCTTCGGCTATTGTAAAAAATGCTCTCAAGAAGTTAAAGCTTGTAGTTTTACATAAATATATGCTTTAATGATGATCTTTGGGAAAGCATTGAAATTGCGGCACAACTCAAGCGTCCTTTTCCCATAATCATTATTCTATCTGCTATCTTCGGCGCCACAGCCCAAAGCATTAAGACTCTATATATCCGTTCATCATTGCATAATGCACCATCAATAGCATTCCCATGTACATATCTTTCTATAACCTCCCAAATGTCAAAATGGTTGTTTTTCTATCACCGATCATGCGCAGGAGACTTTCTCCATATCTCTGCGCCATACCCTTCCTCAGAAGGCTGTATCATATATTATATATTCGCCGTCCACGAAAAATTACCGCAGGGGGCTCGCTACTTTAGTAGCGAGAGGAACGCGGTATTCCTCCTTTCTGTTAAATATTTGATATTCGTATCCGTCGTTTCTCTGTAATAGCTTCAAATACTTTGGATGTACGTCAAAGCCGTTTAGTTTGAAGCTCGGACGATGGCGTATCGCGACACGCCCGATATGAATACCTTTGTATTTCCCTTTTGGTATGACAGCCAGTACCGTATCGCCTGTTTTGAAGCCCAGAAACATTCGTGTTCTTTGGCGATGGCTACGAGGAAAGCCGTATTTGTCTGTATTGCACATTTGGCGTGTCCCA